>JAALKB010000004.1:0-20691 GCA_011088265.1 Gammaproteobacteria bacterium | reverse complement strand
TTTTTTATGAATTTTTTATGAATTTTTTATGAATTTTTTATGAATTTTTTATGAATTTTTTATAGGTCATTACTCGACATCTAACATCTAATCCATTGAACCCAGCTACCCGATAGGGTCAGTTATCCGATAGGAGCGACAAATTGAATCGGTTTCAGCCGCGCTCGAAATCAACCCGATGGCGTCTCCGCTTGAGCTGGCTTTGCTGCTTTTTCGCTTCCAGCCTCCTCTCCCGGGAGGCTTTGGTAGGACGGGTTATCTTACGTTGCTTCTTCGTTTTAATTGCGGACACAATCAGGTCGACGAGTCTTTGTTGGGCATCCATCCGATTTTTTAGCTGGCTGCGGTAATTTTGTGCTTTTATAACAATCACTCCCTCCCGACTAATCCGCTGATCATTCAATTGGTATAGCTGTTTTTTGATAGAGTCAGGTAGTGAAGATGCACCAATGTCAAAACGGAGATGGATAGCGGTAGACACCTTGTTAACATGCTGCCCACCCGCACCCTCTGCTCGAATGGGATGCAGATTAATCTCTTCCGAAGGAAGATAGACGCCCTCTTTTATCCTCAACATGTTGCATGCTTCCGCTAAATAAAAATTGGAGTATATGATGACAAACCTTTATGCTGGCTGAATAGCAACGTCGCTTCCGAACAACCCATGAGAAATCAAACAATGCGCCAACAGACACGACCAGGTAAACACTAGCAGCAGATTCTCATGCTTGCCCAACCTGCTGCTGTATGGATTTCATATCATCCGGGCGGCTCTTAATCATATCTTCCAGTCTTTTTCTCATATCCTTTGCATCGGGATCATCATAAATATTATGGAGCTCAAAAGGATCTTCCTTGAGGTCGTACATTTCTCCGGCCCCACTTCGTAAATCCACGGTCAATTTCTCAGTTTCAGTTCTCACCGTTTGCAGACTCAAGGCCACGCCAGCCCGGGTGGGTAGCAATTCCCATTCATTAAAAGCAAAATCACGGCCTGCATTTTCATCTTCCAGCAGAGGTTTCAAACTGGTTCCATGTTGTTTTATATCCATTTCCGTATTTGCAAAATCAGCAAACGTCGCAGCCAGATCCATAGACGAAACAGGTGCGGAAACAACGGTATCGGGCTTAACACCTAGTCCGTTAACAATCATCGGGATTTTAAGTAATCCGTCATAGTGCATCGGACCTTTTAGAATCAAACCATGATCACCTAACCAATCTCCGTGATCGCTAGTAAAAATAACAATGGTATTCTCATCCAGCTGCAGGTCCTTCAGGCACTTCATTATTCGACCAACATGGTGATCAATGAGCGAAATCATGCCGTAAGTATTTGCAATAATCTCTCTCAATTGCTCATCCGTTTGAGGCACTATCCGACTATAGGCTTTTCGGGTTTCGGCATGAACAGGGTCCCCTGTGGGCTCCGCAGTGAGCACCGCCTCATGCCACCAGGGTCTACCTGCAAAATTCCGTTCCCGATGCGATGGCAAATCCACTTCATCGGGATGATGAAGGGTTGACCAGGGTAATGGTGCATCAAACGGATGGTGGGGATCAGGAAAGCTCACCCAGGCACAGAAAGGCGATTCTCCCTGTTTCCCAAGCCAGTCAATGGTTCGATCGGCGGTCCAGGTGGTGTTATGCCATTTCTCGGGCAGTTTCGAATGCCATGTCTGGGCACCTTGTGTGGGATAGGCATTCTCATTGTAAAGTCGATTCTTCTCATCCCCTTTCCCATCAGCATAGAACCAGCGCTCAAAGTGCTGACCATGGGGAGGTTTGTTAGGAAGAAACCAGTTATGCCCTACTAGCATTAACTCGACGTGGTTAAAGCCCATATAGGGGCCAAACCATGTTTCATCATAATTTGCCGAGGACATGACACATTCCGGTGTGCCGGTGGGCTCGAAAGTGTGATAGGTAGAAAAATGAGCTTTACCAAAAAAAGCCGTTTCGTAGCCACTTTTAGCCAGCGTTCCGGCGAACCCCTTTTCTCCCAATTCCGGATCCAGATCAATGCCATTATCGTGGACGCCATGGGTTCGGCAAAGTTGGCCCGTTAAAATCGAGGCCCTGGACGGTTGGCAAACTACATTGGATGTAATGCAGTTATGGAACCGGGTTCCTCCTCTAGCCAATTCATCAAGATTTGGCGTCTTTATATTACGACCAGCAAAACCAAAGCAGTCTGCACGATGCTGGTCAGCACTAATCAGGAGTATATTGGGACGAGTCATACAATTAATTACCTTCTAACAATTACTTTTCTAAATGGTTCCGTGAGGAGAGATATTTTTTAGACTGACGCCTATTTAGACTGATGGCTATTTCTGGAAAAAAGAAAAATCACGGCCACTGCAATGACCATGAGCCCAATGGAGATGGGAGAATCAAAAAGAAACCAGGCATTGCCACCAGAGGCAGAAAATGCCTGTCGGGCTGTCTGTTCTAATGAGCCGGCCAGGATAAATGCAATAATAAATGGCAAAATAGATATCCCAAGCCGCCGCATAAAATATCCTAATAGCCCAAATCCAAATGCGAACCCCATTGCACTCATGGAGGCTTCCTGAACGTGCAGGGCTGTTAGCGTCAATAGGAGAATGATCGGCAGCAATATTTGCTTGGGAACACGTATCATGACTCCCATCATTCCCATGATATGGCGACCGAGGAACCAATTCAAAATATTAGCGGTGACCATCAAAGTAAAAATACCAAACACCATAACGAGCTCTGGATTGATTGATTCCTGAGTAAATTTGAAGACAGAAGGGCCGGGATTAAAACCGCTAATGGAGTCCGTTGCCAGGATAAGAAAAACAGCAGATGCGTTGCCTGGAATGCCCAGAGACAAAACCGGAATGAGATTCGCGCCTGAAACCGAGGAGTTTGCCGCTTCCGTAGAAGCAACCCCTTCCGGCGCTCCATCGCCAAACCCAGGCCCCATGGGCTGGTTTTTTCTGGAGTGTCGTCTCCTACCTGCGCTATACCCGAGCGTTGCTGCCAGCGTAGAACCAATCCCCGGCAATGCACCGATGGCGGTGCCAATAAACGCCGAATTACGAATATAGGGAAACAATTGACGAATTTCTGCCCAACTCAAACTCCCTGTTGTTCCCTTCATCTGGCTTATTCGTCCATCACGGGAGCTTTCGACCCAGATGTCTTCGATACTTTTAAAAACCTCTCCTAATATCATGACACCCAGAATAACAGTGGTAATGGGAAATCCATTTTCCAGGCCGGAGATGCCAAGGGTTAGACGGGGTGTAAAGTCCTCACCGGTCCCAATATAGGCAAAAAACAAACCAAGGCTCGCAGCAATCAAACCCTTGGCCACAGATTTGCCGACAACCGAGGCTATAAAGGTTAAGGAAACAAGGATCAAGGCGGTTTTTTCAGGATAGTCCAAATACGACTCCACTAACACAGCCAAAAAAGGCGCACAGACGAAGAGCACGATATCAGAAAACATATCCCCGGAAACCGAAGAAAAATGAGCGATTCTTAAGGCTTTTCCCGATTGACCATTCTTTGTCATTGGATGTCCGTCCAAAGTAGTCAACATGGCATCCGGTGTCCCTGGAGCATTAAACAGAATCGCAGGAACTGCTCCGCCCACTGTTGCTCCCTTCATAATCCCAATCAAAAAACCAAACACCGGAAGTAAGGCATCCGATGAAAACCCAAATACTGAAATGAGGATAGGCAATGCAATCGCCATGGCCATGGGCCCCGCTAATCCAGGCGTGGCTCCTACTACCACACCGAGCAGGAAGCCTGAAAAAATCATGACAATCGTAATTGGGATAGCAATATCGAGCAATGTGAAAGCCGTGGGGCCCTGTAGAACCGCCAATACACCCATCCAGATATAGTCAACTACCTCCATTAAACATTCCCATTTGGTGGCAGCACAAGATCATCAAAAGGTAAATCATAAAACATGGCGCAGGCCAGACTCACTCCAAAGGCTAAAACGAGTCTGCGCCATCTAAACCGTCGCTCACTTAGGCATATCAATATTGTTATCCAGAAGGTAGATCCAGCCAGATAACCCAGATATTTCCAGGGTAAAGTATCTCGCAAAGGCCGATACCCGGAAAAACTGCTGTCAAATACACCAGGTAGCATTACCGTCAATGGCCCCACCCATCTCATTAGCATCATCGCGATGATTCCGATCACTATCATCATAAAAACATATTTGACGTTGCTGGAAGTCAACAGGGTTATTGGGGGGTGTTTAAATGAATCCATTAACATCATTAACCCTGAAACGAAAAGTAATGTTGTGGCAATGGCAGGTGCAAATGAATCCCCAATCTCCTTTCTTGACCGAACTTTTTCAATGAGTCCGGTTTCAACATCCAGAGGAATCCAGATAAAACCGATGCACAGGGCACCGACTACGCAAACAATACCGATCACAGTGTCGTGGCTAATTCTCATGAAAAATGATAAATGGAGTCATCAAATAAAAACCGGCCGACGCCCTACAGAAATCCATACTTCAGGAACCTCTGCATAAGCCTGAGCGAGTCAGGCCTGAATGAGCAATGATCGAAACCATGGCACGGAACGCCCGTCATAGCAGGGCTATTGCGAAGGTTCGTCACGCTGACGTTGATTATTTCTCGATCAAGATGACTGTTCACGACTTTGCGGAGATTCCCTGGTTGGGCTATTCAATATCCAGGCTGATCAATATATAAACTGGGCTGTTCAATATAAGCAGAAGAGACCGGGGTACTGATCTCTTCGCTTATTAATATTAAACTGACCTGACCAAGCCGGTGTTATTCATTGTTAACTAAACATTTAGGATTAGTTTCCAGTTAGCTTACTCTGACACTTCTTTCAAAATCGTCCTGGCTGAATCTAATGACTCGGCCAAAAACTTGTCCAAATCGGCTCCCTGAATGATATGGCTGCCACCAAACGCTTTTGCCAGAAACTGCGCGGCCTTGGTGGACTCATCGGTAACGATATCCACAATTGCTCTGGTAATTGTTTCTCGAGCTTCATCAGGAATACCAGCGGGAGCGGCAAAAAGAAAGTAACCATCAGCATAAAAAGGCAGCCCCAAATCTTTGGTCAATGGCGCATCAGGAGAAACACTCAAAGGAACGGGCAAACCAGATGCCAGGTTAACCATATCGCCGGCTTTTACCGCTTTGTTCTGAATCCCCGCACCCCATCCAATGTCAATATCGCCGGCATTAAGCCCATTCATGGTACCTTTTCCGCCTTTGGTAGTAACGATATTGAATTCCACATCGTTTGCCTTACCCAGAAGATACGCCAGATCAGATGATTTTGGACTCATTGCACCAAAGCGAATTTGTTCTCCTGCCTTAGCCGCAGAAAATACGTCTTCCATGGTTTTCCAGCCCTTATCCGTTTTGGCTACGACTCCCATTTGAAAACCCGATGTAGTGGTCAAAAAGCTAAAGTCTTCTTGTGTATAAGCCGCTTTCTTCGCTGCGATCATGTTGTAGTCAAAGGTTTCTGAAATCACGATACCGATGACGCTACCGTCATTGGGCTCGTCTTTCATCGACGCCGCCAATACCGCCCCACCCTTTCCTGTTAACTGTTTAGGGATGATTTTCCAGCCATGACGTGCTTCGAGTTCTTCAGCGATCAGCCTGGATTGAGTATCAGCACCGCCCCCAGCTTTAAAAGCAATCAGCATTGTCATTGGACCTGGCGGCGCCCAATCCGCAATACTCATGTTTGAAAAACAAAAGATAAAAATAAAACCGGTTAAGAGTCGAAGTGACTTCATGATAATTTCTCTCGCATTTTAGTTATGGTATGTAAATCTGGATCCAATATTTTCGGACCACCTTCACTCGCTCGTCATTACCGGGGCTGGATAATCTAAATAATAATCCGAATAGCTGAGCCAATACAGTTTCTTCATAGCTGATTCAATGGACGCAGCATGGATCATGCTAATCGATCAAATCCATGATAAAAATACCAATGCCACTGTCCGGTAAAAATGTGCAAATAAAATATTGACATACTTCATTGGGTTATGTCAATTTAGTGTCTGCTACAACAATTGACAAATCAACTAAATATTTGACATCCGAAAATATTGTGAAATCATCGCCTATGAAAAAAAATACGAAAAAGGATTCAGAGAGTTCTATATCGGAGTTAGCGAATATTTTTGACTTGCCCATCACCCAAAATTTTACTTACCGGCTCGCAGAAGCAAGCTGGGCATTAAACCGTCAGGCTACGACTATTTTGAATTCAGTCTGCGGCCTTGGGCTAAACGAGTGGCGCGTCCTACGCATGGTCGCTTCGAATAGTGCAAAATCCAATACGGAGCTTTCGAAGTTCATTGGCATGGACAAATCAATCATTAGCCGCTCCATGGGCTCGCTGGAATTAAAAGGGGTATTGGCGCTCGAACGTAATCGGGATGACAGAAGAAAAGTTGACATCACCCTCACCACCAAAGGATACGAAATCTATAAGAAGACGCTGCCACACATGCAGGCGAGACAACGATACCTTTTCGATCAGCTTAATGAGGATGAGCAGAAGCTATTGGGGAAAGTGCTGGAAAAGATCAAACATGCCGCCGCTAATTGGAGTTAAGCCTACTTTGACTAAGAATATACAAGGAACATCAAATTGAATTCAAATTCGGAAAATCTGCTCATCATCATGTCCGACGAGCATCAGGCAAAAGTGATGGGATGTGCTGGACATCGCTTTATCCACACACCTCATCTCGACGCACTGGCTTCGCAGGGGATTCGATTCACTAATGCCTATACACCATCGCCGATTTGCGTTCCAGCCCGGGCCAGTTTTGCCATTGGTCAGTACGCCCACCAGATGAGATTGTGGGACAATGCCATGCCCTATAAAGGCCAAACATCTGGCTGGGGTCATGCACTTCAATCCAGAGGAATTAATGTGGAGTCCATTGGCAAACTCCACTACCGCGATACTGAAGATCCCAATGGTTTTGATGAAGAACATATCCCCATGATGGTTGTTGATGGAGTAGGCATGGTCTGGGCATCAATCAGACAGGAAAACCAAAGAGTAGTCAGCAGCGGTCGGATGCTGGGAGAGTATATTGGACCGGGAGAGAGTAGCTATACGCGATATGACCGGTCTGTCACGGGTAAAGCCATAGAGTGGTTGAGTAACCGGAGGCAACAGGAAAACACCCAGCCATGGTGTCTTTTTGTTGGTTTGGTTGCTCCTCATTTCCCTCTGGTAGTCCCGGAAGTGTATTTCCAGCTTTATCCAGAGTCAGTGTTGGATGAACCCAAATGCCACCCGAATAGTGGTTACAAACGTCACCCCTGGGTGGAAAAACAAAATGCGTTTATGGACAGTGAAAGCAAATTCAGGGATTGGACAGAAAGACGTGCTGCGGAATCCGCTTATTACGGTCTGGTAAGCTGGATGGATAACAATGTAGGGCAAATTATTTCTGCTCTCGATGATTCCGGGCTCGCTTCAAATACCACTGTGATCTACACCAGTGATCATGGCGACAACATTGGTGCCAGAGGATTGTGGGGGAAATCCAACCTTTATGAGGAAGCGGCCGCCGTCCCCATGATCATCGCGACCCCGGAAACACGATCCCGGAACACAGCCGTCGAAAATCATACTCCGGTGAGTCTGGTGGACCTCGCTCCCACCATCGTTGATCACTTTGACACGGATTTACGTGACCAGCATCCTGGTCGTTCTGTTTATGAAATTGCAAATCAGGCAGATAACCCCGAGCGCATGGTTTTTAGTGAATACCATGCCGCCGGAGCGGTCTCTGGAGCATTCATGGTCCGACAGGGGAAGTATAAGTATATACATTATGTCGACTTTGAACCTGAATTATTTGATCTGGAAAGCGATCCTGAAGAAACAGTGGATTTATCCTCGAACCTTGACTATCAGGAAACGCTGAACAGATTAAACGAAGGACTGTTATCAATTTGCGATCCACAGGAAACCAGCGACCTTGCCCACGCTGATCAGGCAGACATGATTGAGCAATATGGTGGACGTGAGGCTGCACTAACGATGGGAGCGCCCGGCGCGACACCGCCGCCTGAAACCACCTAGCACATAACAGCCCTAAACTATTTCCAACAACACCAACTTAGGGAAACAACACGAGGAAACCCAATGTGATCGACATTCAATTCTGATTGATTCACTTAGGGTCATCTCCCGGTTTCAATCCATTCCCCGATGAAAATCGGTAAAAAACGAAAATAGACGAACTAACAAGAATAAACCACGCAAACGAATCGCATAAACAAACCATACAAACAAACCAAAAGAATAGACCAATGAATACAAAGGTTGTCGATCCGACTTTAATGGGAGACGTTTGGCCTGCGGCAAACCCTGGCGCATTGACGGAAGAAGACCCCGTGTTATACGGACACGTCACGCTCAGTCCGAAAGGAGAATTCCAGGTACGAAGCATGCAAACCTTCACCTTGAACTATACCGTTGGTCGATATGGTATTGATGATACGGGCAGTATTCGGGTAGTTTTTCGCTTTTTTGGCGATTGGGGGGATCTTCAAACCACTGACCCAGATCAGGAAAACTATGTGACCGCTTATTGTAGCGGACAATCACGACTCTCTTTGGACTACTCCAGAACTGGCCATCAACGCCCCTGGCTTCGGTCATTGACCGTAAGACTCCATGGTGGATTCCTAAAAGAAGGTGACACCATCACCATTATTTTTGGCGACACTCAAAAAGGATCACCGGGAATGAAGATGCAGACATTTTGTGAGTCTGGTTTTGAATTCAAGGTACTCGCTGACGTCTGCGCGACCGGGCACTATGTACCCTTGGGTGAGACACCTTATGTATCCATCGTACCGGGCCCTGCCTATCAATGGAAAGCCATACTTCCTACCCTTCGACAACCTGGAGAAGAATTCCGTCTGGGTTTGAAAGCAGAAGACCTATGGGGCAACCCCACCCCTCTGGCAGAAGGTTCGTTTCGACTTGATAGTGATTTGGAAATTAGTGGATTACCCGAAACCATTAATTTCCCAAGCGGTGAATGTGCTCTCACCATCGATAAGCTCACCTGCCATACACCAGAGAAAGGTTACGTCCGCGTATTCGATGATCAGGGGAAGCAGGTTGCCGAAGCTGGCCCTCTCATTATTCAAGGAGGAAAATCTGGGTACTGGGGAGATCTCCATGGTCAAAGTGGGGAATCAATTGGCGTCACTACCTCTAGACAGTATTTTGATTTCGCCCGAAACAAATCTTTTCTTGATGTAAGCAGCCATCAGGCAAATGATTTTCAGGTAAACAATGCCTTTTGGTCCTATCTGAATAAACTCACCGCCGAATTCCATGAGGACAAACGTTTTGTGGTGTTTCCAGGTTATGAATGGTCAGGAAATACCTCGGTCGGCGGCGATAGAAACGTTTTTTTTCGCCATGAGGGGCGAAGTATTCGTCGCTCCTCCCATGCACTACTCTCTGATCGATGCGATCTGCACACCGACGCAACAACGGCGGCCGACCTTTTTACTGCATTACAGGATGAAGATTGCATTGTTTATGCCCACGTGGGTGGGCGCTATGCAGATGTGACCCAGGCCCATGATTCCCGGCTTGAAACAGCCATGGAAATTCACTCGGCCTGGGGAACCTTCGAATGGCTACTAACCGATGGTTTTGCCCTTGGTCATCGTTGCGGTGTGGTCTGCAATAGCGACGGACACAAAGGACGACCTGGTGCAAGCTATCCTGGTGTTTCCATGTTTGGCGCCTATGGCGGACTGACCTGTTTTCTTACGGAAGAACTAACCAGGGATAGCATATTTGAATGTCTGAGACGACGACATCACTATGGGACCACGGGTTGCCGGATGCACATGGAGGTTAACGCTCACTTTGACCAAACTGCCACGCTGTACGAACGAGATCCTCGATCTACCTCGAACACCGGATCACATGCCGGGGAATTTGCCAGGACTCATCAGGTGACCTCGGTGATGATGGGAGATATCGTCGCCAGTGATGCCCAATCGGTCAGGCTTGCTATTAACGTCCAGACCCATTCTCCCATTTTATCCATTGAAGTCAGAAACGGTACCGACGTTATCCACACTATTCGACCCTACGAAACAGACAACGACTGCCAACGAGTTCGCGTTATATGGAGTGGCGCTGAGTATCGCGGCAGGGGTCGGCAAACCAGCTGGACCGGCGAGGCGTGTTTTGGAAACAATACCATCGCTGGGCTAAAAAAAATAAATGCATGGAATCCAGAAAGGAAACTGGAAAAGACCGACAACTCAACCATTGCGTTCGATGCTATTACGACCGGAAACTTTGGTGGTTTTGATGCATGGTTTAACCGACCGGCAGAAGGAACCTTCACTGTTAATACCAACCACGGCCGACTAGAGGCGGATATCAAACAACTCACCAGGGAAGGAATGACCATGGATGCTGGCGGACTAAAGCGTCAAATCAGCGTTTTCCCCCTGCCAAAAGAGATGGTAGAACGGAAAGTGCAGCATGATTGTGTTATCCCTTTGAACCGCGCCTTTGACAATCCACTTTGGATTTGTGTTACCACTGAAGACGGGTTTCAGGGCTGGAGCAGTCCGATTTTCGTGATTGACCCCGTAAAAGGTTAAGGCCGACACATACTATCTAATACAGCGATGTCATACAGTATCGGTTATTGGTTCTTTACTGGCTTTTTGCCGGTTCTTTATTGACTCTTTGTAGAGTGCATTCCAGCTATCGTCGTTGGGAATAGTGAAGTGTGGGTGGCAAAAGACAAATTTATTTTCATCTATATTTGACAAACTCACATCAGTCCACATCCCTGTATCCTGTTATACACTAATTGTTTCTTTCTAATGATGGTCACTGAACAGATGAGTAAAAAACTGGTCATTCTTCATTCAACATACTGGTCACCAAAACTACCCACTCTGGTATCGCAGTGTAACCATGAAATAGTTCAGAGTACCGACTTTGTTTTTCTCGACACAAACACTGTCATTGAGCAAGGTATTGATAACACTATCGACCAACTTAGCCTGAACCCTCCCGATGGCATCGTTGGGATGAACGATGACGCTTCCCTATTCGCAGCAATCGTTAGTGAAAAACTTGACCTCCCCGGGCCCAGCCTCTCAGCCGTCACCAGCGTTCAGAACAAATATCAGGCACGTTGTAAGCAGCGACTTAGTATTCCCCACGCCACACCTGCCTTTAAGCTAGCAACGGAAATCAGTCAGAAAACTCCATTCGCAGACACCTTTCCTGACGATTTTCCAGTAATCATGAAGCCAGTCAGATCCCATCTTTCTTTGGATACTTACATCATCCACTCTGAGCAGGAGCTAAGAGCGCGACTTCGTCAAATGGATTCGAGAAGGCCATCTCCAAAAAACTCCAGAGAAAATGCTTTTGTCAAATACCTTGAAAACAAAACACTCGCGACATCTGACACCAGCGGGCACACGAACGATATGTTAATTGAAACCTATGCATCCGGGGAGCAATACACCGTTGACGGTTATATCCATGAGGGGAAATGCGTCTTCCTGGGATATACCCTCTCAGAGTTTCTTCCTGATACTTTGAGTTTTTCCCACTTTTCATATCCCTATCAGTTTAACCCCCACCTCAAGGCACACATTGAAGAAACAATACAACGCTACATCTTCGCTGCGGGGCTCAATAACACCATGTTCAATGCCGAATTTCGCATAGACCAGAACAATGAAACATTAACAATCATTGAGGTAAATACACGAATTGCCTCTCAATTCATTCAGATGATCTATCATGTCACTGGCACCAGCTCCATTGAGTACATGCTGATGATCGCATTGGGTGAAGATCCAGCACAACTACCAGAGTCTTCAGACACAAAGTATCAAATCGCTAGTTCTTGTGTCTTAAGGAGACAACATGACGCAGTGATCACCCGTATTCCCGATGAAAGTAGACTAGCCCAAATTCAGGATCACTATCCCGACGTCCAGATTGTCAATTTCGTAAAGGAAGGCCAAAAACTCTCAGATGTTGAACAGGATCCATGGACCTATCGCTATGCCTGGGTCAACATTCCGGGAAAGTCAAAGGAAGATATCGATCAACAACTGACATCGATTACTAAAATGCTGGGATACGATTTCAGCGCTATACCAAACAATGTAGCGAAATGGGAAGAAGTAGCGAAATAATAAAAAGTTGCAGTTCTTCAATTCAAGATAGACAAACACCAATGGCACTAACCGGATACTTTATATTGGGCCTTTGGTGTTGGGCCGGATATTTGATGTTGAGATGATTATACGGCGTCAGGTTTTTTTCCCGGACAGTCTAGTGAACCCATCCCTTGTCTGGGGTAGCTTCATGGATAATTCATTGCTCGCCACCTGGGTTCGCAAAATCTGCGCCGTACCCCCTGCGATAGTAAACATCCGGGCGTCCCGAACATGACGCTCCAAAGGAAGGTTTCTTGAATATCCCATCGAGCCGTGCAATTGGAGCGCATCGTTGGTTACTTTAATCGCTGTCTCCGCTGCCAGTATTTTCCCCTGCGCCGCTTCATTCATGTCCGGAAACCCATCCCCAGCATTTGAAGCTGCCTTGTAGAGCAGCGCCTGAGCAGCATTCAGGGCAATGGACATATCGGCTATCATCCATTGCAGACCCTGAAACTCGGCAATGGGTCGCTTGAATTGCTGTCTTCGTTTTACGTATTCCAGCGCTGTTTCACAGGCGCCCTGTGCGATTCCCAACGCCACCGTTCCCGCCCCTACCCGTTGTGCATTATAGGCATTCATCAGTCCAGCGAACCCTCGCCTCAAACCTTCAGGTGGAATCACTAGCATGGCCCTGGAAACAATCAGATCTTCGAAATGCAAATAAGTCTCCGGGATTCCTCGAACCCCCATTGCCGGTTCTCTTTCTCCCACCCGAAACCCATCCTGCTCCCCGTCGCGAATAAAAATAAAGCCGCCAATGCCCAAAAAATTTCCGTCCTCAATTACCCGGGCAAAAATCAAATGTATTCTGGAAACGCCTCCTCCGGTTATCCAGTACTTGGTTCCATTAATAATGTACTCATCCCCATGTTTAACAGCAGTCGTAGTCATATCTGTAGCAGCACTACCCGCTTCTGGTTCCGTAATACAAATTGCAGGTTTGTCTCCAGCCAACACATAGGGGGCTACTCTCTTTTTTTGCTCTTCGGAACCATATGCCATGATCGCTCCGATAGCCCCCATGTTTGCCTCAACAGAAATGCGGCCCATGGTCGCACATGCCCGAGCCATTTGTTCTACTACCAATACCACATCGAAATAGGATAAACCCTGACCTCCATAACATTGGGGAATAGTCATACCCATGAAACCCGCTGTTGCAAGTTTTTTAACGTTTTCCCAGGGGTATTCCTCAGTACGATCAATGATTTCGGCCTGTTGTGCAAACACCGATTTCGCAAGTTCTGAGGCTTTCGCCTGTAAAGTGAGCTGATCTTTAGATAGCTGAAACATACTGGTCTCTCAATCGTAAATTAAATAAACACCCAAAGTGGTGAGCTTTCGACAAGACAAAATACCACTCCATGATCCAACAGGAAAGGATGTTGTTACCATTCGGAATTAGACCGAAAAACTCTGGGGAAAACTACTATTAGAAATCATGACAGACATCACTATCAAAGACCCAGTCTATTCCAGCATAATACAAAAAGCGAAGCGGCTTTGCTTAATAGTGAGCATAGATAATCTAACCACAGCCGTGTGTAGTCACACCTCGAGCAGCAGCATGAGGCCGAAGAGCCATTTGTTCAAAAATTACAGTCAGTAGACGCAGTCTAAAATGAAAATCACAGAAATTCATGTTTACGCTATCGACCTTCCTGTAGCGAATGGTCCCTATACGTCATCAGATGGGGATATCCATGCTGTGAACTCCACCGTGGTGGAACTCATCAGCAAAAATGGCCTGATTGGATACGGAGAATGCTGCCCAATTGGTCCAACCTATGCGCCGGAACATACCTTGGGTGCAAGAGCCGCTCTGGCTCAAATGCTACCGGGCTTAATTGGAGAAGACCCACTAAATCGCCACACTATTCATAGCAATATGGAATCCCACCTTAACGGTCACCGCTATGCTAAAGCCGCTATTGACATCGCGCTTTGGGACCTTGCGGGAAAACTATACGGCGCCAGAGTGTGCGACCTCCTTGGCGGAGCACGGTCAGAACAGGTAATTTCTTACTACACCACAGGATTGGTGAGCCCCGATGACGCGGTACGTATTGCGATGGAAAAACGGGACCAGGGTTTTAAACGATTACAAATCAAAGTGGGTAATCGCCCGATTCAAATAGATATTGAGGTCATACGAAAAGTATGGGAAGCCGTTGGATCGGACATGAGATTGGCGGCGGATGCGAATAGAAGCTGGTCAGCCAGAGACACAATTTTTGCATCCAGTTCTCTTTCTGGTGTTAACGTGGTGTTTGAGCAACCTTGTGATACGTTATCGGAAATCAACGCCATTCGAAACCGAATCCAGCATCCTATCTATCTGGATGAATGTACGACGGATCTCAGTATCGTGGCCGAAGCTGCCGGATCCGGACTATGCGACGGTTTTGGTTTCAAACTCACTCGATTGGACGGCATCACTGGATTAAAAACCGCAAGAGATATTTGTCAGGCCAGGAATCTCCCCCATAGCTGCGATGATGCCTGGGGTGGAGATATCATTGCAGCAGCCTGCCTTCATGTTGGTGCTACGGTAGACCCCAGACTCAACGAAGGTGTCTGGATCGCGTCCCCTTATATCGAAGGGCACTACGATGAACAAAATGGAATTCGACTTATCAATGGCAAAATTAACCTTCCCAAAGCCCCGGGGTTGGGAATTGAACCTGACATGGATAAACTAGGGACTCCGGTTGCAAGCTACGCATAAACCACTCAATCATCTGCGGTCGAGTGGCTTATGCATTTTTCATTCTGGTGGAATGACAATTCATCTCAAGAAAATGGCTCAGGAGGATGGCAGCCGCTCCTCATTGCGCCTTGTCAGGAGATTACACCTTACCAGGAAAGAAACTCGCTCTGCTCGCCTGGACGCTCTACTCAGTAAAACGCCAACTCTCCCTAGGACAGCGCCCTACGGTCTAAGAAAGCCTGGTTCAAGGTTCCCGGATCCATGTACTCCAATTCTCCTCCCATAGGAAGGCCTCTTGCCAACCGTGTAATATTCACCGATTTCGGCTCTAGTAGATCAAGTAAAAAATCCGCAGTAGCCTGTCCCTCAACAGTAAGATTGGTCGCCAAAATAACTTCGGCAATTTGTTCTTTTTCCAATAGTTCGACCAGCTGATCAATTCCCAATTGCTCCGGCCCAATGTCATCCAAAGGTGAGAGATGCCCCATCAGCACAAAATACATTCCCTGATAGACACCGGCTTGTTCAATGGCCTCCAGGTCAGCGGGGGTTTCAATGACACAAAGTCGATCCCCATCGCGTTTCGCTGATGAGCAGATCGGACACATTGGCGACTCACTGAAATTATTACAACGCTGACAGTGATTAACTCTGGACAACGCTAAACGAATGGCCTCTCCGATTTGACGACCACCTTCCCTATCCCGTTCCAGCAAATGAAAAGCCATGCGTTGAGCGGACTTTGGTCCAACACTAGGTAGACGTTGTAATGCTGTCTTTAGGACTTCAACAGAACGAGGATCAGCCATAGGGATAGAGGATTAAATCAATCAACGTTGGACCATGATCAAAACGGTAATTTCAGACCAGGAATATTCAACCCGGAGGTGAGCCCTCCCATTTTTTCCTGAGATACTGACTCCACTTTGCGTACAGCATCGTTAAATGCGGCAGCAACCAGATCTTCCAATATTTCTTTTTCGTCGCTCATCAGTGCCGGATCAAGATTAATGGACTTCACGTCATGGCGACATGTCATCACCACCTCCACCATCCCCGCACCAGACTGTCCGATGACTTCCATCTGAGCCAGTTCTTCCTGTGCCTTTTGCATGTTTTCCTGCATGGCCTGGGCCTGTTTCATTATGTTACCAAGTCCACCTTTCATTATTTCACCTCTGCACCAATTTTATTTGTTATGAATTAATACTGATCTGAATTTACATCAATCACCGAACCAGAAAAAAAACAAAACCACTCTCAACCCGCTAATTAATTCCTGGCAGACAATTGTCAAGTCCTGCTCTAGTTATTCGACGATCTAATTGATTCTGTCATCACTCTAGCATCAAACATATCGACCATTTCCTGAACGTTGGGATCATGAATAAACGCTGCCCGAGCTTCTGCTTCCCTCTCCCGCTTTTCTCTTTCTCTTTTCTTTGACGGCGTTTCCTGACCAAGTTCAGCACTATTTTCAACATCAACCTGAAATGCGACATCAATATCCAGAACCTCCCGACAATGAGTCTCAATTTTTTTTATTCGATTGGCATTGAAAAGGTGTTTCTGACTAATATCCAAACTTAACGTAACGATCTTACCTTCAACGCTTTGGGGAACCATGTTCATCACTATTTCACGGGCCATACCCACGAGCCCGGAATGATCAACAAACTCATTCCAGCCATTGATATCTGACATATTTTCTATCGACAACGACTTCCCTCGCACCAACTCATCATATCTCTCCAGGTCAGGAGACAAATCTGAAGTTAAGTCTGAAGTTAGGTCTGGCGCCAAATCCAATAGTTGTTCCTGGGGTCGTTCCTGGGGCTGATTCTGAAACTGGTTCTGGGGCAAATCGACAAAGGGCTCGTGCGCAAAATCAGAATACCCTCCATTTCTACGATTGTCCTTCTGCCCATTTATGGAGCTCAAATCGGACCGATCGCCCCAGGAATTACTCAAATCACGTTCCTCTCCCTGAGAAAATCCGGGGGGGACTGAGGTAGAGGAATCTTCTACACTATCCACCAAATATCGGTCAATTCTCCTCTCTCGCTCTAAATGAGCGTCTTCGACTTTCTTAATCTGGTCCTGCTCTTCGTTTGACGGAATAGCCGCACCCCCAACCTGAGTATTCATTGAAGACCCAGACATTGGCGGTTCAACATTATAATCGCCAGAATAGTTGCCAGAAACTTCCCATGACTCAGAAATCATGGGCGGGGCTGATTTCCCGGGAGAGCGTTCAATCCTGGAACGGGGAGAAACCGAAGACGCGGCTGTTGAAGGGTGAGCGTTATCAGCCACTTGTCCCAGGCTGGTTGGCCCTGGAGTGGCTGATCCTAGGCTGGCTGGTCCTGGAGTGGTTGGGCCTGGAGTGGCTGGTCCTGAACCCACTTGCCCTGGTTTATTATCTGATTGGCCTTCTGGCTTTTTCCCGGGCTTTTCAGGCTTAAAGGCCAACATCCGCAACAGCGCCATTTCAAACCCAGTACGAGGGTCCGGAGCCAAAGGTAAATCTCTTTTGCCAAGAAGGGCAATTTGATAGAACAGTTGCAATACTCCGGCGTCTGCAATTTCGGCCAATTCAGATAACTCTGCGGAGTCCAAACCCTTCCACTCCAATGCTTCTGGGTTCACCTGGAATAAAGAGACATTGTGAATCATTGTGAGTAATTCATCCATGCCCGTACTGAAATCTACCGAACGCTGGGCCATCTCGCCCACGACCTGAAGCAGTTTAGTCGCTTCATCACGACAAAGAAGCTCAAGTAAATCCCGGGTGTAGCTCTCGTCAATCATACCCAACATTTGCCGTACCTGATCAGCTCTAACTTCGCCATTGCCAAAGGCAATGGCCTGATCCAGTAAACTTAAAGCATCACGAACACTTCCATTGGCTGATCTGGCCAGGACCATTAATCCGGCTCCATCGTAGGGAATATTCTCCGCCTCCAGAATTTTCTCCAATTGTCCGTTTAGTCTTCCCACGTCCATGGATTTCAGGTTGAACTGGATACAACGGGATAAGATGGTAGTGGGTAATTTTTGCGGATCTGTCGTCGCCAATAAAAACTTAACGTGGCTCGGGGGCTCTTCGAGAGTTTTCAATAATGCATTAAAACTGTGGGTAGAAAGCATATGTACCTCGTCAATAAGGTATATTTTGTACCGCCCCTGAGTAGGTTTATATTGAACATTATCGAGTAGCTCCCGGGTATCATCAACCTTGGTACGGGACGCTGCATCTACTTCAATTAGATCAATAAAATTACCCTGATCGACCCCACAGCAGGCAACACATTGATCACATGGAGTCGAATTTACTCCTTTTTCACAATTCAACGCCTTGGCGAATATCCGGGCAAGCGTAGTCTTCCCTACTCCCCTCGTGCCAGTAAAAAGAAAAGCATGATGCACTCGCTGGTTGTTTAACGCATTTGACAGAGCCGACACCACATGATCCTGGCCGATGACCTGATCGAATGTTTTAGGACGCCATTTTCGCGCAAGTGCCTGATAACTCATAGAAAACTGGAAATTTTTAATAGAAAAATCTGCAAGATAAAAATAGGGAGTGGTCGCTTTTCTAATCTAATATTAGCGTCTATTGACTAGTCATCAACAGCTGAAACATCAACATTAGCGAGGCTTTCCTCTGCAGGAATGGTAGTCATAGTCGAAGTTGATATGATCGAAATTGATATGGATGGGCTGCCAGTTGTCATCTGTCCAGACTCCAGAATACCTGTTTTGCTGCAAATGGTCGCCCAGATAAAATTAGACGAGTCCAGTATGACCCTAAATTGGAAAAATAACCAAAGACCAAACGCTTCACAGGGACAGATTATATATTGATGTGTTACTCGATCACACCGCATTTGCCAGATAAATCGCGCTATCTATTCCAGGTTAGAAATAGACATCGCTAGAAATAGACATCTTTGAACTACGCCAGATTCAAGGTCTCATTATTTGATCACCGTTAATCTCCACCTCAGAGTATTTGCCAAAAGAACATGTCAAAAAACGAGGGTGATCTCCATCCTGCCCACAGCTTTCCCTTTTACATGTCCTCCCTCGCTTCTAGCTATCTCTGGTATCTTTACCTGCAACCTCGGGGCATTGACAAAGCTCGCGTCCGTTACGTTCAGGGTCTGTCGCTAGCTCCGGAAATGCTAGCGGTTTCGGATAGTCTGGAAGAATTAAAGCTGAAAGAACTAAAGAGTGAAGCCGGAAAAATGAAATCCAGGATTTTCTGGACAGAATCAATCTGGAGGGCGGGGCGTGGTAAAAGGACGCGGTAGAAGGAATCGATAAAAGAGGTGGCGGATCACGAAAGCCTTACCCTGGCACCCGAATCGGATGCTACGGCTGCTTCCTTCCGGACCTGACCGGGTTCACAACCTATCGCCACCAGGGAGACCAACCTTCACCGCCATAGATGATGGTCAAACCTCTTGGACTATTGTATGAAATTTGCTCTCTCTTAGAAACCTCATTGAGACATAAAAAGAGATATAAAAGTAAAAATGGATCAAATTCGTAATTTACTCCATTTTACAATGCCGACAAAACATCATCGACACAATGTCATCTACATAACTTCATCTATACAACTTCATCTATACAACGTCATCGACACGATGTCGAACGCCACCTCTCCATACCAATCTC
This sequence comes from Gammaproteobacteria bacterium, assembly GCA_011088265.1. Taxonomy (GTDB): domain Bacteria; phylum Pseudomonadota; class Gammaproteobacteria; order Arenicellales; family Poriferihabitantaceae; genus WLWV01. Next base: position 1,014 of record JAALKB010000004.1, on the reverse strand, counting down.
CTATTAAATTTGAAAGGTACGCGAGTACTGCCCATTTTCCTTTATACTGAGGGTATAGGTTAGTGGTTTTAAACTGCCTTTACCTATGAATATATCGCATTACTTGTTCTACTGGTTCGTAACCCAGTCAACCGGGGAGATTCTTCAATAGTGATCTGAGCCTCTATTTCACACCCAGAGAAGTTGTCTCCTTTATTTGTTCCATCACAATATAGGTATGGGTCTGGAGTACTCCCTCCATATTCGCTAACTGCTCTCCATGGAAGCGTCGATATTGAATCATGTCTTGAAACCGGAGTTTTAACAGGTAATCAAAACCTCCGGCAACCATATGACACTCAAGCACCTCTGGAAGCTTTTTAACTCTCGTTGCAAATTTGTCAAAAATATCCGTGGTGGTGCGATTAAGGATAATTTGCACAAACACGACAAGTCCAAGGCCCAGCAAATCAGCATCCAGCTTGGCATGGTAGCCTTGAATAATTCCTCTATTCTCCAGTTTTTTGACCCTTTCCAGGCAGGGAGTCGGGCTCAAATTCACCCTTGAAGCCAATTCAACATTGGTTACTTTTCCATTTTTCTGTAGTTCCCGAAGTATTCGCTTGTCGATGGCATCCATGTTTCTAATTGTTCTTATGAGTTAGAAGTCTACTATATTGAAAGAAGGCTCACTTAGCTTAATAGTATATTTCTCTATATATTTTAATTCTACAACATATTTTCACTATTAGTTTTAAATAACAGCAGAATATTCTGCCAATAAATTGATAACATCATTGTCTGAGTCGACCACTTCATCTCTAAATAGCGAAATACCTCGAACCATGAAATATCTTGCCCCGCTGGGATCAACGGACCCACTCAGACTAGCGATTAGGACACATTACCACGCAGATGAAACAAGATGTGTTGAAGAATTATTGGAGATGTTAAACACCTCGACGTCTAGTCGTGAGCAGGTTCGATTGTGCAACTCTAAGTCTGTAACTTCGATTTAGGTTGAGTCATTATTGT
>JAALKB010000080.1:2426-16332 GCA_011088265.1 Gammaproteobacteria bacterium | reverse complement strand
TACATAGATGGGGAGCTATTGGATGAGAAGAAGCTATTGGATAAGAACCTATTAAACAGGAATCGATAGAGAATAAAGACATGCAAAAAGCCCAATGCAACAAACAATGCAAAACCAGGGCTGAATACCATAGATAAAATACACCATAGACAAAATACAATGAACGAAAATTTGAAACTGTAGTCTGACAGGATATCCACTTTTATTCCGATTGGTAATAGACCACAAGGGAGTATAGACATTCAACTTTCCATACCAGAAAGTCTCCGCAAGTCGTGAATGACCATTTTAAGCGGGATGCGTCTGCTTCGCTTAAGCTCATGCAGAATTCCCCTAACAGATTTCACCGATAAATTATGCATGAACAAACCGAAGCAGAAACCGTTTTCAGCAAAGATGAAACAAGCTACTTTATTTTTTGCTGCAATACTGGTGGCAATCGTAAACCTACCAGCTTTTTCTTCAAATCCAGATGATGGTTTGCAAGGAACCCTATTCGATTACTCACTGTGGACAAAGACATTGTCCCTTTTTGTCGACCAAAATGGCCGGATAGATTATCAAGGCCTTTTATTGGATCGGAATGATTTTGACCAATACATCAATGCCTTAGAAACCATTGGGCCTGTAACACGACCGGATCTTTTTCCAACGAAAAACAGTCAACTAGCGTACTACATCAATGCCTATAACGCTCTCGTGTTTAACGGTGTGCTCTCCCGAGGGCCGGAAACCAGTAGCGTCTGGAGCGGACTAATATCTGGTTTGAATTTCTTTGTTCGCATGGACGTCAAGATTGACGGAAGAATCACTAATCTAAAAAAGCTGGAGGATCGAATAATTCGGAAAAAATTCAAGGACCCACGTATTCATGCCGCATTAAATTGTGCCTCCAATAGTTGTCCAAGACTTCCACAAGCCGCTTTTCTTCCTGAAAAACTCGATCAACAACTTAACCAGGCCATGACAGAATTCGTTGCCTCCGACGCTAATGTATTGGTTGACGAGAAAAACCATCGAGTTTTCATATCGAAAATTTTTGACTGGTTCGAAGAGGACTTCATCGACTTTGAAAAGGACAATGGAAATCAGACGCCTTCGCTGATCGATTACATAAATCGATTTCTACCAGCGAACAGCCAGATAGAAAGCCACTTCAAAATTGATTTCCTCAAATATGATAAAGGTATCAATAGTCAAAGGAATAATCAGGAACCAGCGGATTCCTAATCACTTAAAGGGTGGACCCGAAAAAGAAAAAGAAAAAGAAAAAGAAAAAGAAAAACGCATAGCCATTTTTGATCTGATTAAGGAGTTTAAAAGCGCTCCCTTAACAGCTCCTTAGGTCAGTTCTATGATTGAATGCCTAAATTGATTAATCGTATCAGACAACCTCCTCGCTTCAATTCCCGCTGCTTCAGCGTAATCAGATTGATCACTGGCGTTAATGACTGCTCGTGAAACATTAATCATCAATCCTGATCCATCGTCAGTTAGTCCGTTTTCCAACACAGCAGCAACATCGCCTCCCTGGGTCCCGATACCAGGAACCAATAAGGGAATATTTCCAACTACCTCTGATCAAACCGATTTCCCGGGGATAGGTTGCTCCGACGACCAGTGCGACATTGTTATTCTCATTCCAGTGTTTTGCTGCTCGATAAGCCACATGATGAGAGATGGGTTTACCCTGAGCTTCGAGTTCCTGCAGGTCACCGCTACCCGGATTAGATGTTCGGCAAAGTACAATGACACCACGATCTTTGTATTCCAGGAAAGGTTGGACTGTATCGCCTCCCATATAGGGATTGACCGTTACTGCGTCGGCATGATAGCGCTCAAAAGCCTCAATCGCATACATTTTGGCAGTGGCACCGATATCTCCCCGTTTGGCGTCGAGAATCACCGGAAGGTGAGGATAGTGTGTTTGAATATAACTAATTGTTTTCTCCAATTGGGATTCAGCACCAATGGCAGCGTAGTAGGCTATCTGTGGTTTATAGGCACAAACATAATCCGCAGTTGCGTCAACAATCTTGCGATTGAATTCGAAAAGGGCGTTCTGTTGACCTTTAATGCTTTTCGGCAGTTTGTTGAAGTCAGGGTCAAGTCCAACGCAAAGCAGTGACTGTTGGGATTTCCAGCTTGACTCCAGTTTTTCAATGAATGATGTCATCTTGATGTTCAGGGAATGGCGGGTGAATAGGGCCGAGTTTCGATTCAGCAGTATTTAAACAATCTCTCAAGAAATTATGGACGGAATTTTGAGGAAAAAATAGTCAACTTCTGCACTGCAAAAAATTTCCAATAACTCTGTTTGATGAATCAGCTATTGCGCGGCTTTGGTGGTATGAGTATTCTTCATCCTAGTCCGGCTCCCTCGGATCTATGCAGAGGCTGCTTAATGCGAGGCAATGTGTCCCCTTCAATAAATTCTCTCAATACTGATGTTGCAAAACAACCACCTGGCAGGGAGAAGCTTAATTTGATGGCAAGATTACCTTCATTGGCATCACTGTGTTCATTTCGGCCATGATAATTCTGACTATGTTTATTCCAAAGGATGTTCCCCGAGTCGGCATCTGCATCAATATCCCGAAGTCGACTGTGTGCGTCCACTGACAACCAACGCCAACTCAAGTCGGGCAAAACAACCCTAAGTGCTCGGCGTTGATGTTTTAGCCCATTATTTTCAAGCCCAGTACAAAACACTTCCATTTCTTCCAGGCATTCTTTTTCAAAACGCTCAATCGGTTCACCCACTGACATTTCTCCAGCCCCCCAGAGTGGTCCAGTGGGATGGCATACTTTTCCATTTACCCGCTTCCTGACGCTGATGTCTGTTTCATCATAAAGAAAAAAACTGCCACTACCATCAAACTGAATCGCATCCCCTGGAAGAGCAGTATTCCAACTCCCGTCCGCAACCCGTTGGGAGAGCACAAGGTTAAATAGCCAGGATCTGGCCGCAGAGAGCATAAATCCCCTGAGCTGGCGGGTCGGTTTTTTCAACTCTCCTGTAAAATAGCGTTCCGCACTTCTAAGATTATTCCCATTTCGGCCAAAACGTTGTTCGCCAAAATAATTGGGAACACCATCACTTTTAATGGATTGAAGCAATGATTCAGTTTGTTCATGATCTTCCTCGTCGAACCGAATCACAATCTGGAAATAATTGGCGTGATGCACTCCACGCTTCAATTTTTTTTGATGATATTCCATTTCAATAATTTCAAACCCGTCCTTGCCAAGCTCGAAATCATTCATTAACGGGAGCCTGGAAGTCAACTCCATGGGTAAACTAACCCATTGCGTAGTCACCGCATTGCGATCTTTCAATCCACTGTATCCCACATCCCGAACCTCAAGACCGCACCACTTTGCCAATATCCTGATCACATCGACGGTATTGAGTAGCCGTTTTCGTACATGAAGCCATACATGAGGGCCATCCCCGGATAGTTCAAAACCCAGCACCTCATGGACGCGAAAGTCCTCGGGCACCGATCGAATTGTGCCCCGGGGTCGCTTCTGATAATGAGCTCGGCCGAAATGATTCAACGTTTCTAAATAATCCAATGCAGGACTCATGTCTCCAGCGCTATAATTGACGTCAAATAGGTGTGAAAAATATGGCTTTGCCATTCAGAACCAAAAAACTTAAGACTAAACAGAGCCAATCCAAAAAGAATAAACCCAAATACAACGAATCCAAATAGGGCAAACCATACAGAGCAAACCATACAGAGCAGGCCATACAGAGAAAGTGAAAACAGCTGTCTAAGAATAGTCGTCATAGACTGGTCTATGCTGGTCTAATCTATACTGGATCAACCTATACTGATGGCAATGTTATCCCGACAACCCAAGTCCCGGAATAAGGTGGAATCAAAACCCTATCTTTCCATTTTCATTGTTGTCCCGGGGAACACCTCAAAATGGAAATAACATAAAATGAGAGTGATTAACCATGACTGAATCCAATTTCAACGTTCTCATCGAGGCAGATCAACTCGCGCATTTATTGCCCCAGCATTCTTCGGGGGAGAATTTACTATTGGTCGATCTTGGTAGCAAGGAAGATTATGTTAAAGAACATATTCCAGGCGCTTGGCACTGTGAATATAGTGAACTTATATCCGGTGTAAAACCCGCTACCGGCACCATTCCCAGCAAGGCAGCACTTTCATCGGCACTCTCTCGGCTCGGTCTTAGATCGGATCATCGTGTTATCGCCTACGATCACGCAAATGGAGCCCAGGCATCCAGACTACTGTGGACGCTCGATATGGTCGGTCATCACAACTGGTCGCTGCTCAATGGCGGATATACCGCCTGGAAAATGCAACAAAAATCAATGGAAACAGCGTTTCAATTACACGAGATGTCTGATTAAAGGGTTTCCAAATTTTGCAACTTTCGCGCTGTTGCGAGATATATTCTTGAGAAACTGGGCTCATCGGATACTCGAATACTGGATGCCAGAAGCCTCGAAGAACACAATGGGGAAAAGTCCCCATCCGCCCGTAATGGTCGAATACCGGGGTCGGTCAATCTGAACTGGCTCGATACCATTGATTTTGACAATCAACGAAGGCTGAAACCTCCATCAGAACTTGGATCGCTGTTGGCCACAAGGGGCATTAATGGAAATCAGGAAATCATTGTGCATTGTCAAACTCATCAACGGTCATCCCATACCTATGTCATGCTCAAGTCCCTTGGTTTCACAAACATAAAAGGGTATGACGGTTCCTGGTCGGATTGGGGAAATCGCACAGACCTACCCATCGAATCCGGTATAAAAACCCAATCCTGAAAGTGGATTAAGTCTTAGCGAAGTAAAGACATACTGACTGGATCTTCAGGGACGGGCTCTTCAGGGACTGGATCTCAGGGGCCGGCTTTCACAGACTGGCCCTGAAAAGCATTATCCAATAACCAGAATTCACCGAATCCCACTGATTTTAAAAACCCATAAATTTAACAACCCATAAAAACAATCCCACCCATAACTTCGAAATTCGAATCGAACAGTCCCCGCCGCAAAGGTTCGGATGGAATTTTTTACTGTTTTTCCTTTATTTTTGGCAGCATAATCTCCTAGCCTGCATGGAGCGTTGAATGGCCAAGAGAGTGATTAACCCGATAGAGCAGCCAAAGCGGAAATCCGAATTCATTTGACAGTAGCCACAACGAATCGCCCTTTTTGACCCGATATGGTTCTATTTCATAGAGAACATAGTGTTCCTTAAATGATTCACTTAGTACCTGGTGATATTCCATTCGCTTCTTCTCGAATTTGGCGATGTCGGAAGTATTTCTCACAGGTAATTTAAGAACCTTACCAACTCTTAGTGTTTGTCCAAAGGAAAGACTATTGATTTTTCGTATTTCCCGGGAAGATCTTAAACCCAACCAGTCAGCATAGTGCCCCACAGTCTCATCAATCTCGGAGACGATGCTGTACACTGGTTGACCGGATGCATTAGAAACCATAATGCCCAATTCAGGTAATGTGTCCAATAGGTTCTGTAGATCATCGCGCTGTTCCTGACTTAAGCCTGGAGTACTATCAGAAGTTGAATTCGATTGTGCCGGGGCGGAGCTTTGATTCTTCGCCGCCTGGATAGTTTCGTCCAAGTGCGCCAGGGCGGTTGCAGTCTCCGTTGTATTCGGTGTTTCATAACCCGGTATTTTCAGTTTTTGTCCTGGAAAGATTGTGGATTTACCTTTTAAACTATTAAGCTTACCAAGCACTGAACAATTGACCGAAAAGCGTTGGGCGATTAGACACAAACTATCTCCAGGTTTAACCACATAGAGGTTTTCATTGTTTAGTTCAGCAACGCCTTTACTCAGGGTTACAGCCCCTGGAATGGTTAACCGTTGTCCAACATAGATTTTCGCACTTCTACCCAGTTGGTTCCCGGCAATTAACTCCCGACACTTCACGCCGAATCTTTCAGCAATGGCACAAGCCGTATCCCCTGCCCGCACCCGATAACTGCCATCTGAAATTGGTTTTTCAAAACCGCTTCTTGTAGTAGTCTTCTGCACCACAATCACTTTCCCGGGGATAGTGAGTCTCTGGCCAATCCGGATTACCGCTTTTTTTCCAAGATGATTAACCTTGATTAACTCCCTACAATTCGTATCCAATGCTCGAGCGATACCGCAGGCGGTATCGCCTTTTCGGACCACATAGCTCTGAGCTCCCGGGGCCATTTTCTCCACCGGCAAGGTTCCCAAACGAAGAATCTGAGACTTCCAATTATCTGCTCGTGCAGGAAGCTGTAACCGATAGCCATCGGGAATCAAACGCCATCCATTCCATACGAATCGGGTTAACGGCAAATTAAGTGGCTTTAAATCTTTTTCCGTCAGGTTGAATACCTTTTTTATGCGGTCGATGGACGTTGAATTTTTTAGCACCAGGGTTTGAGTTCTGACCTTTTCAGCATGGGCATATTGGCCAAAATATCGATCTGAATTTAATGCAACATGTCGGGCAGCGAGAAAGCTCGAGTAAAAATTCTTTACTGCCACCTGAAACCCCGCGGACTTATAGTTGTTCAGCACACTCATGTAATCCGGTTTGATCTTCCTGATCGCCCGCCTCATCCCGTTAACTCCATAATTATAGGAAGTGATAATAAAGGGATTGATATCAGTGGTCTTGATCGAAGGGTCAATGGTTCGAGCCAATTCCATCAAGGACCTTCTGGCATTCAGCAAATATTTCGCCGCAGCCCGGGTAGCTGCCTCGGGATCGAGTCGTTCGTCGATAGTGGCGTTCAGCTCCAACCCAAGCACTCGGGCAGTTTTTGGCATGATTTGCCACATCCCAGCCGCTCCCGCTTTAGAGTAAGCAGCAGGATTATAGGAAGACTCCACAAACGGTAAATAACGAATGTCCGGCGGCAGTGAATTATGCTCCAATACACTATCTACTAATGCGCTATAGCGGTGGAAACGCTGCAATCCTTTCAGAAAGCCGTCCCGAACGCCGCCCTGGCAGCGAATTGACTTAGCCGCTTTTCTTATTTCACTGGCCTTGGCGGATGGGAAAAGTTGATAGAGATGTTGTTCTTTTTGAGTAATATTCTGATTATTTCCGACCTTGGTGGCGAGCGATTCCAATGCTTTTTTTAACCGGGCGCGTTCTCTTTTCACTTTTTTCCTGGCGCTTCGACTACATCCTTCGCCAGTCTGAATAACCGAATAAACCCTTTCAGGAGAATCCGGATCGTGGAAGATCGCCTGTTCTTTTTTCCAACCTTTAAAAACTTCAATCCAGAAGTCTACCCGACGAGTAATCTCTTCAGGACAGGGAAAGTCTGCACTGCATTGCAAATCGTTTTCTGGCAGTAAATGATGGGCACGCGCCTGAGTGAAAGGCAACATTGCGAAGACAATGAATACGCATTGAATCGCAAGCAAAAAAACCCGGGATTTTCTTATCAAAATATGTCCTTATTGAAGAGACGGCAAACAACTGGTCGCCTATTGTAATCGAAAGCCCTTCAAGGCTAAATGAATAAACTCAAGTTTTACGATTTAGACGGACGAGACATAAGCTATTGACAATAAGCTATTTTCGAAAATTAAGAGCTATCGACGCGACTTTTCGCACAGAGAATCATTATTGTCAGCATTACAATCCCGGCGTTGATATACTAAAGCCTTTCATATTTATGATCCATTTAACATAGCTGCCATCTTTAGAATTGCTTCTTCGCTTTAATACCATCATGAATCATCCACGATGAACAAGCCATGGCAAGCCCCCCACGACCATATGTAACATGACCACCATTAAACAGGCCGATTTCATCGATAGTATCGCTGATTCACTTCAATATATCTCCTATTATCATTCCGCGGACTTTGTGCAGGCAATGCACCAAGCATATGAAAAGGAGCCATCAGAATCAGCGAAAAATGCGATAGCTCAGATACTCATCAACTCTAGAATGTCGGCTGAGGGCAAACGCCCAATTTGCCAGGATACCGGAATCGTCGTGGTATTTATCAAAGTCGGGATGAATGTCCAATGGGATAGCACCATGAGTTTAACCGAAATGGTTAATGAAGGAGTGCGCCAGGCTTATTTGAATCCGGATAATCCCCTTAGAGCTTCAATAGTTTATCCTCCCACAGGAAAACGGTTAAATACCAGGGATAATACTCCTGCGGTGATTCACACTGAAATAGTTGCCGGTGACAATGTAGAAGTCATTATTTCAGCTAAGGGCGGTGGATCAGAAAACAAAAGTAAATTCACTATCTTGAATCCGAGCGACAGTGTGGTGGATTGGGTGCTCGACACCATTCCCAAAATGGGTGCCGGATGGTGCCCTCCCGGTGTCATAGGTATTGGGCTTGGAGGAAGTGCCGAAAAAGCCATGTTGCTAGCCAAGGAATCGTTAATGCATCCCATCGATATTCAACATCTTATCGAAAAAGGCGCCGAAAATGAAACCGAGGAACTCCGTCTGGAACTGTATGAAAAAATAAATCAACTTGGAATCGGCGCTCAGGGTCTTGGCGGATTAACCACCGTACTGGATGTCAAGGTAAACCCCTACGCTACCCACGCCGCATCGTTACCAGTGGCAATGATTCCCAATTGTGCGGCGACACGGCATACCCATTTTGTGCTTGATGGATCCGGTCCGGCAGACTTGCCCCAACCCAGGTTAAGCGATTGGCCAGAGATTACCTGGCGCGCCAGCGAAAACACGATCAAGGTCAATGTTGATGACATTAGCCCAGAGACCATTTTGGAATGGAAACCTGGTCAGACGATCCTGCTAAGCGGGAAAATACTGACTGGTCGCGACGCTGCACATAAACGGATCTCCGAATTCATGGAACGGGGAGAACCGTTACCCCCGGGCGTATGCTTTAAAAATCGTTTCATTTACTACGTTGGTCCGGTGGATGCCATTGGGGATGAAGCAGTGGGACCCGCGGGACCGACCACGGCTACCCGAATGGACAAGTTTACCGACATGATGCTCGGCCAGCTTGGCTTGCTTGGAATGATTGGCAAATCAGAAAGGGGACCTGAAACCATTGAACTGATAAAACAGCACCAATCCGTCTACCTTATTGCTGTGGGCGGCGCTGCCTACCTGGTTTCCAAAGCGATTAAGTCGGCAAAAGTGGTTGCCTTTGAAGATCTTGGAATGGAGGCAATTTATGAGTTCGAGGTAGAAGAAATGCCCGTCACCGTTGCAGTAGATAGTAAAGGGGAATCTGTTCACCATACCGCCCCAGCCATTTGGAAGAAAAAGCTTGCCGTAGCCGCCCCGGTGCTGGAGTCGTAAACTATCTATCGAAAATTGTTATTTAATAGGGTTTGATCGCCATAGACACTCAAATAGTTTTCTCTCAATATGGTTATATTCAGGGATACTTTTTATTGCCGCCTATGCCTATTTCCTATTGCCTATTTTCCGGACAACTCTATCTGAATAAATCAGGTGTATAGCAGATTAAGTAATCCCACCACGATAACAATAAACATCACCGTCATGATGCTACCCGCTTTCATAAAATCAGACACGTGATAACCACCCGGCCCCATGATCAATGCATTGACCTGATGGGTAGGTATAAGAAAGGAGTTCGAAGTGCAAAGTGCAACGGTTAATGCGAATACAGCAGGATTGGCGCCCACACCAATGGCAATATTAACCGCCAAAGGAACAAGCAACACAGTGGCCCCTACATTGGACATAACAAGCGTAAATAAGGTAGCGAGTATAGCCACTGCGCCTTGAAATACCCAGATTGGAACATCCCCCATGTAAAATAGTACTTCCTGGGCTATCCAGGCTGCAGTGCCGGTATTTTCTACTGCCATACCAAGGGGTATCAGGCTCGCCAACAAAAACACACTTTGCCATCCAATAGCCCGATAGGCTTCTTCAATTTTAATGACGCCGGACAGGATCGTGCCCACCGCTCCTGTCATCAGCGCAATGGACAGACGCATATCTGTAAAAAGTACAAGAAAAAGCGTCAAGGCAAAAAAGATACCAGCAAATTTTAGTTTTTCTGGGCGTTCATCATCTCTTGGAAAGTCGGTAACCACGACAAACTCATGCCGCGCATCTGCAATGCCAGCGAGATTACTCCACCGTATATGGACAACCAGTGTATCGCCGGACTGAAAAGTTAGGTCCGAGAATCCGGAGTCAATAACATCGTCCGCACGAAATACCGCCAACATAGTGGCATCATACCGACGTCTTAATGCTACCTCTTTCAGCGTCTTACCAATTAAGGAAGAGTCTGGCGGAATAACCAGTTCAGCGATCCCAGCCCGACTTGAGCTGAGTACTTCCGCGAAAACATCCATTTCATTTTTTATCTCCAGTGCGTATTCCCTGGCGAACTCGGAAACAGCATCCCTTCGGCCCATGATGGCAAGCTCACTACCAACCCAGAACTCACTATCCCCACGAGGTGCAATGGTAAGATCATGGCCATTTCTAATTGCGACGATCCATCCCGCGCGGCCAGCTGCATCCACTTCGGACAGTGTTCGACCAATGAGTGGGCTATCTCGGCTCACAATACATTCATACACTTCTCCTTCAATTCCATAAACTTCTTTAAAATACTTCAACATGCTACCGGATTCACCGGGCTTGTCCTTAACAACGGGAAGCACAAAACGTCCAAGCAAAACGAAATAAGCCACACCAGCAAACAACAGAACCAATCCCACCGGAGTCACCGAGAAAAGATGAAACTGTTCCATCTTTTCCACTCCAGCCGGTAGCGCTTCATTGGAGTTTTGAATCAGATCATTTAAAAGGATAAGTGGACTGGACCCCACCATGGTCACGGTACCACCGAGAATGGCGCAGAAACCCATGGGCATAAGCAGTCTGGAAATGGGAAGATTTCCCCGGCGGGCGATCCGGTTTATAACGGGAAGGAATAATGCAGCAGCGCCGATATTTTGGAGAAAGCTCGAGATCCCCCCGACCACCGTGGAGATAATCATAATCACCCGCCCTTCGGTATTGCCTCCTAACCGCAATATCTGATTAGCGAGTTTGCCCATCACTCCCGTGCGATCCAAACCGGCCCCAATAATCATAACAGCGATAATCGAGATCACCGCATTACTTGAGTATCCGCTAAACAGCTGATCCGCGTTGACCAACCCATCGTACCCCGGGTACAAGCCTGACAAACCAATTAGCACCATGATGCTAACCGCAGCAACATCTACCCTCACAACCTCGAATGCAAACAAATAAATCGTTAGAATCAAAATGGCGATAACAACCACCATCTCAGTGGTTAAATTGATTGTTTCTGTCACATAGCCTCCGGGGAATCATCAATCGCAACAGGCGTTAATGAATGCTTCGATCCATTCTTTCACCATTGCAGAAATTAATAGCAGAACTCTGGTATCAATGGCCGAAATATCGATTCTCAATTTAAGAGATAGACAACCGATAGTGCCGTCATTAAAGTCTGGGATGAAAACATATTGCGTCCGTTTTGAATTCTATCATCACAACAAAAAACTACTAGCCATCCGAGGCATTTATTAACGGAAAATCCAATTTTTTATTGTGATTGTCTCTAATCAGGATTCTGATTGCTGAACTAACACCCAAGGGGCTGCTACCACCGCCCATAGACTTACGTCCCCAGGTTGCCACCGCTTTGCATCTTCCATGTCAGCGTGACGAATTTTGCCCAACGCTGTGAGCAATTGAACGGTTTCCACATCATCTTCAACGAAGCTGCCAGCGACTTTGATCAGATCTGTTCCCTGGCATACAACGATGATCACTCCCCGGGCAAAGTGCCTTTCAAGTTCACTCCATTGTATTCTGGCTGTTTCCAGATTCAGTTGCTCTTTAACGTCGAATACACCGACGGTTGTTTCTGTTGTCAAATCTTCGTGCCTTAAAGTCTGGTTTACGATGCTTTCTTCTTTCATCGATTTAGCTGGCAGTGATTTAGCTCACGGTTTGGTAATACAGATTTTGAGGGTGGTTTGCCTGTGCGAAAAATAACCATCTTTCTCCAAGCAGCCCAAGGTATTGGACGACAAAGGCTAACCACAATGCAAGACCGGATTGTGTAAGCCAACCAACAACCAATATGACTCCGGGAAGCAAAAATACCGACAGGATCACCGTCCACTTAATTCTAACGATAACCCCCAGCGCAGTGATGAAAAAAGTCCCGGGTATTGAAAGAACCACCCATCGATCCCTGAGATCGTTGGGTAATCAATCTATGCTTGATACCAATAGCAGTCTCCATAGTTGACTTGGGTTTAATTCTCCCATTTCGATATAACGAAAGGCTTCGAGTAATCAGCCCAACAACCAGTAAGCTCAATGCCAGGATAAAATAAAGTTCAAACCTCTGGGGTTCTGTTTGGAATGACAGCGCGCTCGCAAGAACAAATCCTGACATCAGACCCAACACCGTATAATTGATCACCGTCAATGGACTCGACCATTCCTGAATAAACCGGATACAGGCGTAAATCATGGCGGTGCAAAGGTAGAGTATCATGACAAGGATGAAACCTACCCAGCCCATCAACGACACTAAATCAAACCCAACCTGCTGCTTAATCACTGCAGCATCAAATAAATGGAATGCACCATATACCACCACCACGCCCATAACCAATGGCATTACGATAACCTCTCTGGACAACCATGATGTTTTCCATTGAAAGACTGCCCGCCATGCTCGTTCCGGATGCCCCAGATGGAAAAATGACGCAATTAGTCCCATCATCATCAACAAAAATGAAATACCGCAACCGAGGAAGACAAAACTACTCATGCTATCAGCAACGGTAAATCCGGCAGTAGCGATATCAACGAAATGCGGTTGTCCGAGTACGATTGCCGCAAATAGGCCCTGACCAGCACCAATCAAGGTGGTTAGAAAAATAACAGAAAAAGCTGGGTTCAATGTTGTCTCTCTCCTGATTTTTTGGTGGATTCTCTTACTGAGCCTGTTTGTATTTTGCCGGGCTATTTGACAGAACTATTTGACAGAACTATTTGACAGAACTATTTGACAGAACTATTTGACAGAGCTATTTGGTAGGGCTATTTGACAGATCTGGATCACGTCGTCAGAGCCCATTACCAACTCATAACATCATCAAGGGTTTGTTCTTTCACTGGCCCCTGAGGATGGCCGGACTCCCTTTTTAGTGGATTATCCGATCTCTGTAATTCGTCCTGATGAATGGTAATAGATTGTTTTCGGCGAGGTAGGTAGTGATTTGCTGGATTACTTCCCCATTCAGGTAATAATTGATACCCACCTTCTTCTCGAATAGCCTCAGACACCTCGGAATCAGGATCATGGATATCTCCAAATAGTCGAGCGCTTGTTGGGCAGGCAAGAACACAAGCGGGCTTACGTTCAGATTCTTCCAGCGTCTCGTCGTAAATTCTGTCCACGCACAATGTGCATTTTTTCATTACCTTCTGATTTTCGTCGATTTCCCTAGCGCCATAGGGGCAAGCCCAGGCACAATACTTGCAACCGATACATTTGTCATAATCAACCAACACGATACCGTCCTCTTCCCTCTTATAACTAGCTCCAGTTGGACAAACCGGAACACAGGGTGGATCCTGGCAATGAAGGCAGCTTTTGGGGAAATGCACTGTTTGGGAATTCGGAAACTGACCCACTTCAAAGGTTTGCACCCGATTAAAAAAGGTACCGGTTGGATCCTCTCCATAGGGCCGTTGATCGGGTAACGACCCTGCGCTACCGGAGGTATTCCACCCTTTACAGCCCGGGATCGGAGGAGCGTCGGGGAGGGGAAGAGCGGAGGCGGTGGGGGGGGGGGGGGGGGGGGGGGGGGGGGGGGGGGGGG
>JAALKB010000080.1:0-2416 GCA_011088265.1 Gammaproteobacteria bacterium | reverse complement strand
GGTAACGACCCTGCGCTACCGGAGGTATTCCACTCTTTACAGCTCGTCACACAGGCGTGGCACCCCACACAAACGTTCAGATCAATAACCAACGCCAGTTGGGTATTTTGAGATCCATTTTGAAAATTTTCCCGAGTGCTCATTTTTCACCTCCTGCAAAGTACTTCAGCCATGTTTTGGGTTTACCTACTCCCGGAACCGCCGGCATTGAATCAAATTGTGGATAACTTCCATCAAACTCATCTGACTCTGATTTATATACCCGCACCTGGACATCGTACCAGGCAGCCTGTCCGGTAACAGGATCGGAATTTGAAAAAACCTTGTCTCCATATCCCCGGCCAGACTGATCATCCTGTCGAGGCAATTCTTCTGAAATCAAATGGTTTAGCAGAAAACCTTTACGGGCTTCATTGCTATTGGGTGCGAGATTCCACGCCCCCGACGCTTTACCAATGGCATTCCAGGTCCACACTGTGCCTGGTTCTACGGTCTCACTAAACCGGCACATACACCGGACCCTACCCCACATGGACTCCACCCAAACCCAATCACCATCTTCAAATCCATTATCTCGCCCCACCAACGGGCTCATATAAAGGTAGTTATGAGCATGAATCTGCCTTAACCAGGCATTTTGCGAATCCCAGGAATGATACATCGCCATGGGCCGTTGAGTAACCGCATTCAATGGATACTTCTTCCGATCAGTCAGACGGGTTTCCAGAGGTTGATAGTAAAATGGTAAGGGGTCAAAATAAGTTTCAATTCGATTTCTCAAATGATTCGGTGGCTGTCGGCCATTGGTTTTACCTTGAGCGGCCAGACGAAAACGCTGAAGAACTTCCGAGTAGATGTGAATGTTAATCGGTTCGGCATAACGCACCAGTCGATGCCGTTGGGCCCATTCCAGATAACCTTTGTTCCAATTACGCATATAGGCATAGGATTTCGGAAGCTCATACTGAAAAACGCAATTATTTTCCTCATACTTCTTCCATTGATCAGGATTAGGTTCTCCCTTCATGAACTGATCACCATTCTTACCGCGCCAACCTGCGAGAAAACCAATCCCTGATCCTGGTTCTGTCTCATAATTGACCACGAAGTCCGGATAGTCTTTAAATTTTCGATTTCCAGTTTTGTCGACAAATTTTGGTAATTCGAGCCTGCTTGCCAGTTCAATCAGCACCTCCTGAAAGGGTCGGCACTCCCCGAGGGGTTCCACTACCGGTATTCTCACACTATCCACCGGCCCATCAAACTCCGAGATAGGTCGATCCAACATGGACATCACGTCATGCCGCTCAAGATAGGTAGTATCTGGCAAGACGAGATCAGCGAAGGCCACAGTCTCTGACTGAAAAGCATCACAAACAATCAGGAATGGGATTTTGTACTCTCCCTGTTTATCACCATGCTCATGTTTCTCATTGAGCATCTCGCGAATTTCGCTGGTATTCATGGTTGAATTCCAGGCCATATTCGCCATGAATATCATTAATGTATCGAGATGGTACGGATCACCTCGAGTCGCATTGGTAATAACATTGTGCATCATTCCATGAACCGATAAGGGATACTCCCAGGAAAAAGCCTTGTCGATGCGAATGGCTTCCCCCTCATCATCCACGAAAAGATCATCCGGCTCCTCTGGCCACCCCAATGGCATATCTCCAAGTGGTGTTTCTGGTCGTATTCCTTCAGGTCCATTAGGGGTTTTGGCGCAAGGAGGAATCGGTCGAGGAAAGGGTGCCTTGTGTCGAAATCCTCCAGGGCGATCAATGGTTCCCAGAATCGACATCAAAATTGTCAATGCCCGTATGGCATGGAATCCATTCGAATGTGCCGCCATTCCTCTCATGGCATGGAAGGCAACAGGGTTTCCGGTTATCGTTTCATGCTCCTTATCCCAAATATCGGTCCAAGCAATGGGAAATTCGATTTTCTGATCCCTCACAGTCACTCCCATTTCATGGGCAAGACGAGTAATGGTCTGGGGGGCGATACCCCTGATTTCAGATGCCCACTTAGGAGTACATTCAGCGACCCGCTCTTTCAAAAGCTGAAAAGCGGGTTTCACCAACGTCCCATCAGGTAATTTGTAATCTCCCTGCAATCTCGGATCAACCCCATCCATACGCGCGGAAACAGGTTTATTCATAGTCCGATCCCACCACAATTTATTTGGAGGATCAAAGCAGCCCTCATCAACAGGAATGTCTTCCCGGACGAACATTCCAAACTCATCTTCCCGGGACGTCCCTTGATCCTGGTTTACAAGCTCGGCAGCATTGGTATATTGAACAAGAAAATCACGATCAAATAGGCCGTCTCGAATAAGCACATGACTAAGCGCCATCATAAGCGCACCATCCGTGCCAGGCTTTATGGGCACACATTCGTCGGCAATACC
>JAALKB010000079.1 GCA_011088265.1 Gammaproteobacteria bacterium | reverse complement strand
GAGAGAGAGTAGCTATTGTGGGTCGGTCAGGTTCAGGAAAGTCCACGCTGGTCGATCTCATTGCAGGCCTAATCGATCCTTCCGAAGGGCAAGTAAGTATCGACGAAATCAGTTCGAAAAAAGCCCTACCATCCTCCTGGTTTTCCTGCTTTAGCGTTGTTTCCCAAAATGATCTTATTTTTAACGCCAGCGTTAAACAAAATTTGCTGTTCGCTAATCCTGATGCATCTGATGATGAAATTATTCAAGCATGTAAAACTGCCTATGCTCACGAATTCATTAGTGAAATGTCGAATGGGTATGACTCTCCCTTGGGGGAGCGCGGCCTAAAGGTGTCGGGGGGGCAAATACAACGAATCGCCTTGGCGAGGGCTATTCTGAAAGACTCTGCGGTATTGATTCTCGACGAGGCGACTAGCGCTCTAGACGTCTTGTCGGAAAAAAGTATCATAAAAGCAGTGCACGAACTGGATCATACAAGAACTGTATTTATGATTGCCCATCGTCTTTCTACGGTGGTCAAGGCAGACCGAATTATTGTGCTTGATAAGGGTAGAATCGTTGATGAAGGTACTCATGATGAGCTTAAAAACAAAAAGGGTCTATACAAAGAGATGTGGGATACACAAGCAAATAAATGAGGAATAAAAACGGCAACGTTTGTGGAGTGGATTTACCTATCTCCATTGTAGGACATGCCGTGCGACACACCGTCGTAAAACTTGCTTTTGAAACCTGTTACCACTGAGTCCAGGGTTCTCTTTTGACATTATCTTGATGGGGTCGCTAATAAAGGAAGACTATTTGTTAGCCAACCAATCACGGGCACATAAGCGAAAAACTAAGAGAGAGGAGAAAATGTGAAACCGTGTTTAGGCAGCAACACCAGACACTTGTCGAACTGGGATAGTTTCCCGCCGATTAATGTATTACACAATGAATTCTGCTATTCTCATTTAGCGGATGTGCCAGGTGGCAATACGACTGATTGTTGTTCATTCAATCGTAGTATGCTGCTGAGTTTGATCTTCAGGATGTTGGTGGTATGAAGTAGAGTTCCTTGATCGAACCAGTTTTTCTTAAAGAGACAAACAGACGGCGCTAAAGCTAGCGAACAAACGGCGAAGACCTCCCTTAGGATGCAACGATTTTCTGTGTTGCCACAGAGCAATTTTTAAGTGAACCCCATTGAACAAGCGTTATGAAAATCTCGGCCGTCATAACTAACTACAACTATGCCAGATATCTGGGTAGAGCCGTTAGAAGTCTTTTGGATCAGAGCCTTGGGAAATCGGAATATGAGATTATCGTTGTCGACGATAACAGTACTGATCATTCATTAGATGTATTAAAGAGTTTTGGTAATTTGATTCGTGTTATCGAGCTTCAGGAAAATGTAGGTTTAGCGGAAGCCCGAAATATCGGAGTTCGAAATGCCCAGGGGCGGTATGTGGTTTTTGTGGATGCGGATGATTATGTTCACAGCGATCTTTTGTGGATTCAGCAGCAGTTTCTCAACCATAACCACCAGTTTGGAGCGGTATCGGTGGATTACATATTGGTAGATGAACTCGAAAACCACGTCAGTCGGGTGAACGCTGAAAAAGAGCCCATTGCCTGTGGCATCATGTTTCGCGTTGAACCGTTGATTGATATTGGGCTATACGACCGGAAATTCAGGGCTCATGAAGAAAGGGACCTGAGGATACGTTTTCAGGAGAAGTTCGCGGTTTACAATATAATTTTGCCCCTTTACCGTTACCGACGACATGAGTTGAATCTGACTAATGATGAGGAGAAAATGTCGGCATATTCCCAATTGCTGTCCGATAAACATGATCTTGGAAACCCATAACGAAACACATTCCGATAATGATTGAATTTGATCGACTACTGAAAACCCAAAAAAATGGGCACATCCCTAAACCCTATTTGATCGCAGAAGCAGGAGTGAATCATGAGGGATCAATGGACCTGGCGAAACGGCTCATCGACGAAGCGAAAAATGGCGGTGCGGATGCTATCAAATTCCAATCCTATAAAGCCCACTTGATTGCATCCAAAGAAAGCCCGGCTTATTGGGATACAACCAAGGAAAAAGCCCAAAACCAATATGAGCTATTCAAGCGATACGATGCGTTTTGGAAGCCTGAGTTTGAATCGCTGAAGCAATATTGCGATCAGGTGGGTATCGAGTTTATGTCCACTCCCTTTGATCTTGAGTCAGCAGACTTTTTAAACGACCTGGTTTCAGTACACAAGATATCTTCCTCGGACATTACTAATCAACTGTTATTGGAAAGCATTGGAAGCAAAGGGAAACCCATTTTATTGTCCACCGGTGCGTCAACCATACAGGAGATCGCTCGGGCCACTGATTTTCTTGAAGAATACGGTGTTAAGGTATGTTTAATGCACTGTGTGCTTAATTATCCCACCCCGGATGAAAATGCGAACCTGGGAATGATAGTGGATCTAAAAAAACATTTTCCCAATAGCCTGATTGGTTATTCAGACCACACACTTCCCGCAGAAATGGACAATCTTATTCTCGCAAGTATGCTAGGCGCCAGCGTACTTGAGAAACACTTTAGTCACGACAAAACCCTGCCTGGAAATGACCACTATCACGCCATGGACATGGTCGATCTGCAACATTTTGTTGCCAGAGCCAATCGTACCCAAAAGGTAATCGGGGCCTATGAAAAAGCACCGCTTAGGGAAGAAGCAGATTCGAGAAGGCATGCCCGAAGGAGTCTGGTATCGGCTCACCCGATCGCAATTGGAGAAGTGATAACCCGGAGTTCACTTATTGCAAAGCGACCTGCTCATGGAATCTCACCATTCGAAATAGAAAAAATTGTAGGATCAAAAGCCAGGATTGCCATTGAAGAAGACACCGTGATTGATTGGAATATGTTGTCAGCGTAATGCATTGCTGGCACCGTAAGCGCTTTTGTCAAGTTCACCTCAAAAATTGGAGAACCCGGGGTTGGACAGAAGTTTTTTCATGGCCGACGTGCTGCAAAAAATGATCATGATTGATGGGATTGGTTGCCAAAAATAGGGACTTTTTTGACTTGGTCGTTAGGGCGACGATAGGAGGGTATGAATTATTTCCACATTTCTTTTGCCACAATTTCCGTCGGAAACCAGTTCTTTAGACAGCTTTTGTTGGTCTTCCAGCATAAGTTTGTTCCAATTGACCATTGGGTTGGCCACAAAATCCGGTAGTTCCCGAGATGGGCTCTCTTCGATGTATTGTAAAGACTCGAAATGTCGAAATAAGTCAGATTTAGGGTATGTCTGATTGAGTAGCAAAGTTCGAATTCCTAGCATTAAGGCCCAATAGATAGTGGATGAGGTATTCGCGGCGATAAAAATAGAACATCTTCTAAGCCAGAATTCAACATTTTCGGTGGCGCATTCGTAACCAAATCGGGTGATTTCCGGCTCGTAGTTTTCACGTATCATCCGTGGGTGCAGAGAGACTACGACTCTCCCTTCGAATGTTTTTAATCCCTGCAGGATGTCACGAATGATTGGCATCGCTCCTTCAAGACCCATGGCACCATGTTCAGCATATTGAGGTAATGCCAGTAATAGCACTTGTTCGTCGGAGTGTGGACCTATTAGGGAGAAATCCATAAAGTCATAGATCGGTAGCCCGGTTACCACTATTCTCTCCGTGGGTACACCAAAGTTCAGTAGCATGTCTCGAATGTAAGCGGCTTCCACGCCTAGTCTGGAAATAAAACGCTGAGTTCCTTTAGCCCAGGGGTTTTGGGGAAGGCAGCCGTTAAATAATAGCGTGAGAAAACTCATGGGGCTGTAATAAAGTCGCCCATCATTGTTGATTTGGTTTTTGCAGAGTAGGCGAGTCATGGGAACCAGCAGTTTTTCCACCATTCTCTGTTCCTGTAGTACATTGGAAGTTTGGGTTCGCCGGTCCGGCGTGGCAGTCAAAATAGAAGGAAGAAAAACTGGTATTTTCAGTTTGTAAGCTGCCTTCAAAACTGAAATTAGGGAAGGCATCCTATCGTCATAGGTGATAAGCACGGTGTTCGGATATCGCTTCAGAACAAAAAGAGATCGGAGATATCGGGATTTGAATTCACTAAAAGTATAAGAAAGCTCCCGGAAGATGCCACCTATTTTTCCAGCTTTAGAATCCTGGATCGGCACGGTATTGGAATCAATGGTCTGGATCTCGAATCGATGGCTGGACTCCGCGATTAGTTCATGGACGTATTTCCGGGTTTGTTCGGAAACCAATATAAGAACATCCATTGCTCGAACTGCCTCGAGCGAGCGTAACCAGAGGGAAAGATCATTTGCTCGATGTTTGTGCAGGTAAAGCAGTGATATGTGCATGGGGTTTGAGCAGTCGCTGGTCTGGATTGGGTAGTCAGGCTCTTATAGTTGGCGGTGGAGTTAGTGGTGTTGGTTGGGTTGAGATCTGGTATTAAATTCCTCAATAAGCATTCTGACAACACTGTTTGTATCAAAATGGGCTTTCCAATTCAGTTTTTCTGCGGCCTTGTCGGGGGAGAGATAGCTGTTTCTAATATCCGTTGGGCGCATCAGGGACGGATTCACCTGTATGTGCTTTTTTGCTTCCAGGCCATATTCGGTAAAGGCTAATTCAGCAAATTTCCATAAAGAACAGGAACTTCCCGTGGCGATAACAAAATCTGTGGGGGTTTCCAAATTAAGCATTGAGTTCATTGCTACAACATATTCTTCCGCCCAGCCCCAATCCCTAACGATATCGGTATTTCCGAGCAAAAGCACGTCCTGCCTCCCGGCTTGGATATTTGCGGCTGCCTCAATTATTTTTTGGGTGACAAACCTGGAAGATCTAAGGGGAGACTCATGGTTCCCTAAAATTCCCGAGCAGGCAAATAAGCCATAGGCTTCACGATAGTTATCCACCGCCCAAAACGCTGCTGCTTTTCCCAGAGCGTAGGGACTTCTGGGTCGAAATGGTGTCTGCTCATCAGCGGGATTTTGTATTGAAGACTCACCAAAACACTCCGATGAACTGGCGTTATAGAATTTTATCGGGGCGTCCAGAAATTTGATTACTTCCAGAATAATGATGGTTGCCTGTAGATGACTGTCTATGGTTTCCACCGGTTGGCTAAATGACAAGCCCACGGAAGATTGGCCAGATAGGTTGTAAACCTCATCGGGTTTATAACGTTGAAAAACCTGCGCTACGCTACGAAAATCAGTAGTAGAAATAGAGTCAAGGGTAATCTGATCTTTAATACCAAGATATAGGAGACCACTAAAGCGGTTTAACTCCGCGTCCCGGGACAAACCGATAACGTCATAATTCTGCGCCAGCAAATGCCTGGCGAGATAACACCCATCCTGTCCCGATACACCAATAATTAATGCACGCTTTGACATAGGATTAGAGAATGCCTTCCCGGGACAGACATATATCAAGTCCTGACCAAAAAGACTGGGACACTACCAGGCTCTTTGCACGATTAAATCCCTGAAGAGATATTTTCTCTCGTTCTTCGTCATTATCCAGATAATACTTAACTTTGGTAGCGGCATCTTTTTCGCTTGAGAATGAGACAAAATGCACACCTGGCTGGAAATAACGTTCAATACCTGGCAAGTCAGGAGCAACCAACATTGATCCACAGGCCATTACTTCCAGATATCGATACACAAAATGCTGTTTCCAGTTCCAGTCATAGTCTTCAGCGTTAGCCAGAACATTGGAGGTGGTCACCACAATTTTGGCATTCACCATCTTCGACCAGTATTCTTCGTCAGAGCTACGGGTGCCCTCTAGTGATCTGCCGTTGATGACCAGTTCATAGCCGTCTTCACGAAGATGTTTTTGAATACCCTCGACAATGGTTTTTCGGGGTTCATATAAAGCGCCAAGTGTAATGGCATCTTTCGCAGATTGGGTTTCATTAATAACGCTTCTGGCGGCCTCCAGCTTTTCCAGAGTTGCTTCGGAAAAAGCCATGATATAGGGGCCGACAAACCGGCGATGGGGACAAATCAGAAACACATCCACCGGTGACATTAGAGTTACCACTACACCACTGTTGGCGGTAACCATCGAAGATGTTGCTCGCCAGGTTCTAACCAGCATATCGGTTAGCAGGGCAATTGGAACAATGCCACGGCGGCTCAAAATAATCGATACCTGTAGTGCCTCTACCTGGCCCTTGAACCTGTGTTGATCGCCAGTTCTTGGACTCCAGCCATAATGCGTTACCGGATGCTGGTCGAGGAAAGTCTTGAGTTGTTGTAAATACGGTGCTTCATCGGTAACCACAAACTTCACCAACCGGTCTGCTCCCACATACTCCAATGCTGACTGATAGAGTTCCTTGTACTCAATAATTTCCCAGCCCTGAACTCCGGCCTCCAAGCATAACAGTGAGGCTTGGGTTCTCCCGGGATGTCGAATCTTTCGAACGCAGTTTTGGATTCGTATCCCTAAGCGGATGGGATAGGTGACGAGAAAAGCGATAGCAAAAGGTAACCAGGAAACAAAAATGGGCTTAACAACGTGTCGATATAATCTGAGCTTCTCCGGGCTTTCCTGTACCATGAATTCAGTTCGCCTCAGTTGGTTTTTTAAGTTTCTCATTCCAATAGAGAATCACTCCAGTCTCTTGAAAAAACAAACTCATGGGCAGCTGTTGATGTGTTACGGTTTTCACAAAAAGTTGGAGTCTGTTGCCAGTTGTGGCGACAACCATAGTCCGTTTCCGGTATACAGTCGACCCTGGGTAGTATCCCGACAGTCATACAAATTCACGAAGTGATAACCGATGTGCTTCATGAATGTTGCAAGATCCCAGAAAAAAGCCTGGTCCTGTCGATAAGGGACAAAAAAAACTTCGGATAACACTGCTTTGAACTGACCATTCTGTAGCGCCTTTTTCGCTCCTTTCATAACTTCCAGGTCGTATCCCTCGGTATCGATCTTCAATAAGTCTGTTATATCGCCATTTTGAATTACATCGAGGCTGTCAATTTTACACAACTCGCAATCGATGGTCTGAGCAATTTCATGATCTCCGGTGGATACACGTTCAGACAAACCATGGATAGGTTTAAGGACTCCGGCGACGGCAGTAGCGTTGGTAACATGGAACTCAATCCGCCCGTCTTCAGCACCTACTGCCGAATTGTAAACGTCGATATCCCTGTTGGCTGAACGTAACGTATCCGCATACTGTTTCAATGCTTCGTAACTAGCTGGATTTGGCTCGAAGGAGCGGTATGAGAAGTGTTTAACATTTTTTGCAAATGCACCGAGAGTTTCACCTCGATGACCACCCACATCTACCACAGAGAGCTTTTCACCTGCTGTTAGCTGTTTACCGACAAAACTGATTGCGGCACGAATACCCTCTTCGGGCCAGTCATGAAGATCCGGCTTGCTATTGCTCATTCTTGTACTAAATCCAGGATGTTGGTCCATGCCACGGCGAACAACCGACAAGCATACCCATGAATAATTGATGGGCTTATTGTAGCTCGCTTTTCTTCCAATATCAGCTTAATCTTATTCCCTTGGGAGTAAGCACGAAAAACAGCAACTGACATAATGACCCCAGCATTCAGACTATGGTGATTAGATAAATTTTCCTGGAGTTCGCTTGATAAAAAGCGAAAACAAACTAATAATCAATACTGTGCATCCATTCCCGGATCCGGCTCCAAGGATTCACTCCCTGGATCAACTTGAGACCTTAATTGGTGCGTACTGGATTTAAAACGAAAAGAGGAACTGCTTTGCCCAAAGTTGTAACAATTGTTCAGGCATGCATGGGTTCGACCCGCTTCCCGGGAAAAATGATGGCGAGTTTGCATGGTAGAACAATGATGGAATGGGTGCTCAAGCGGTGCATGTTGGCATCCACGGTAGATCAGGTTGTGTTGGCAACGTCAGACTTACCCCGTGACGATGCCCTTGTCGAGGTGGCAGAGCAATGTGGTGTAGCGATATCCCGGGGACAGGAAGAAGATGTATTGGGGAGGTTTGCCAAAGCAGCGAAATTAGTAGATGCAAGCACAGTAGTTAGAGTTTGTGGAGATCGGCCCTTGATTGATCCACAGTGGACAGACCTTGCTGTGCAATACTATGTCAATGAACCAGTAGACCTGGCGTTTAATCATATTTCTTCAGAACACGATATCTGGCCCAGGGGCTTTGGTGTTGAAGTGTTTTCAGCTACGAATCTCTATTCAATGGATGAAACTCAGTCGGATCGGTATTTTCGCGAACATGTCACTCCTTATATCTGGCAAAACCAGGATATATACAAAGTTAAAGCCGTTCCGTCTCCGATCGAAATAGCAGACGATTGTCGGTTTGACGTTGATACGGTTGAAGATTTTGAGCAGGTTCGCTCTTATACTGAATCCATGAATATCAATGTCTCTGCCCGAGAAATTCTATCATTGTGGAGCGCAAGAAATCCGGATTCAGTTTTTCGGACTAATTTTTTGAATTAGGCCGAGGCTAAACCTTTTTTCACCCGGTAGGTTTTTCCAGAATAACTTCTTTATCTGGAATCATCATTGAAAAAGTCGGCAGGATACGGGGTCAAACTATCCGGGTAGGTTTCGGTTTGGTAGTATTGAGTCCAAATTTCATCCTGTTTACCTAAATCGCTTACTAACACCAAAGTGAACCTCAGAATACGCTTGCGGTCATTGTTACGACCCGTGGTCAGATACCTGGCATTCTTTTACTATAACTCCTACTATCAGGAGGGTGATGGAAAACTGACGTTGGGCCATCATATCGGGCAGTGCAATGTTTTATTTAATACAGCCAGCGGAGATGTCACGGTTGGGGACTACACTATCTTCGGTTACAACACCATGGTACTCACAGGAAGGCATCTCTTTGATGGTGGAAAACGAGCATCACTGAAAGACGTTGATCTTGATAAATCAGAGCTCAATAAACATCTCGGGTGGGGCGGAGGACCAGAAGAGGTGCCTCCTAGGGGATTTGACATCAACATTGGCCGCACAGTTGTTTCATCGCATCCGGTGCCATTATTACCGGAGGAGTGACTCTGGGAGATGGGGTGCTGGTTTGCGCCAATGCAGTGGTTACGAAAGATGTCCCGGACTATGCCATCGTTGCGGGAATCCCAGCTACAATCATTGGTTCTACGATGTCCGATAGTGATTCGAATCTTCAACCATAGGGTTTTGAAATTAAATTGCTATGGATATAACGATTAGAACGCCACGGTTGAACGGATTTCATTTTAATTCTCAGGTATACTTTCGTGTAGGAATCATTGAAGCCCTTATCTGGAACCCAACGACGCAGCACACCCTGTTTTTCCGCTAAATCATCGTCACTCCTTTTCAATTCACGTGAAAATTCCTTTCAATAAGCCCTATTGGTCCAACGATGAATTGGGTTCCATTAAAGAAGCGCTTAATAGCCACCATATATCAGGAGGCGGTGACTTCTCAAGAAAGTCGGAAGCTCTACTTTGCGAGTACACTGGAGCGAAAAAAACTCTATTGACCACATCGTGTACTCATGCTCTTGAGATGAGTGCGGTTCTTCTGAATATAGAGCCTGGCGATGAGGTCATCATCCCCTCATTTACTTTTGTCTCCTCGGCGTTGGCGTTTGTTATGCAAGGAGCCGTTCCTGTCTTTTGCGATATTCGTGCAGACACGCTTAATATCGATGAAACAAAAATAGAGGAACTTATTTCAAAAAGAACAAAAGCAATCGTGGTTGTGCACTATGCGGGCGTTTCCTGCGAAATGGATGCAATACTCGTTTTATCTAACAAATACGGTCTGAGTCTTATCGAAGACAATGCCCATGGCTTATTTGGTTCCTATAAAGGCAAGTCGCTCGGTAGTTTTGGCCATCTTGTGACACAAAGTTTTCATGAAACCAAGAATATTATTTGTGGTGAAGGGGGGCGCTATTGCTAAATGATAATCGTTATTTCGGTAGAGCGGAAATTATTCGCGAAAAAGGAACAAACCGTAGTCAGTTTTTCAGAGGACAGGTTGATAAATATACCTGGGTTGATAAAGGTTCAAGTTACGTAATTTCAGATATTCTCGCTGCATTTTTATACTCTCAACTGAAAAATGCTGACTACATTCAACGGATGAGGCGAAATATATGGGAAAGCTATCGAAATGAACTCCAGGTCTGGGCTGATAATAATGGATTTAGCCTGCCGGTCGTTCCAGACTATTGTGAACAACCATATCATCTGTTCTATCTACTTGCTCCCGATGAATCTACTCGGGATGCACTTATAAATTATTTGTCCGACAAAGGAATATGTGCTGTATTTCACTATATTCCTTTGCATAGTTCACCTTACGGATGTCAGCTTACCAATACGAAGAGGGTCCATCACTGTCCGATTAGCGAAGACGTTAGTGTTCGACTCCTCCGGTTACCGATGTATGTTCAAATGACATATGAAGAGCAGCAGTTTGTAACTAATCAAGTTAAGTCTTTTTCACTTCGGAATGAATAAACGTGCTGCAATTGTTCAGTCCAGCTACATCCCCTGGAAAGGATATTTCGACCTGATCGCGTATGTGGATGAATTCATTCTCTATGATGATGTTCAGTTTACCAAAAGAGATTGGAGAAGCAGAAACCAAATAAAAACACACGATGGGGCAAAGTGGTTAACTGTCCCGGTTAAGGTTAAGGGACGTTACTATCAAACTATTCGTGAAGTAGAGATATCTTCAGACACTTGGGCTAAATCCCATTGGGGCAGTATTTATCAGTCTTATAGAAATGCTCCTTATTTTCGCAAGATAGAAAGCTGGCTAAAGCCCATCTACCTGGAAAATTCGTATACCCATCTCTCCTGTCTAAATCGTAGGCTGATAATAGCGATTTGTGAGTATTTGAATATTGATACATCTATTAAGAGCTCTTGGGATTATCAGTTGATCGATGGTAAGACTGAGCGTTTAGCCAGTATTTGTAAACAGGCGAATGCTTCGACTTATGTATCAGGTCCTGCGGCCAGGAGTTACATTGATGAGCGTATTTTTTCTAACTACAAAATTGAAATCGAGTGGTTTGAATATGGCCAATATCCGGAATACGCCCAATCAGGGGGTGATTTTTTACACAATGTCAGTATTTTGGATCTACTATTTAATTGTGGTGACAATGCCACTGAATTCATGAAATCTACGCACTACTAAGGCTCTTTACTTTGTTCGGTCGTGAGGGGCCGCGTTTTGTGCCATAGAATAAAAGAGTGTCTCCAATACTCCATCGATTTGCATCAATTACCCATTCCGTACTAACCGGGTTTGTAGTAGCCCCTGATTATGATCGCGAAAGCCAACCAATTCTAATGAATACTATTACGGCATATAGATACGCCTCCATTTTCTGGATATCACTACTTTCGACAGTTATTTTG
The DNA here is from genome assembly GCA_011088265.1 of Gammaproteobacteria bacterium. Classification (GTDB taxonomy): domain Bacteria; phylum Pseudomonadota; class Gammaproteobacteria; order Arenicellales; family Poriferihabitantaceae; genus WLWV01. The sequence goes on along the minus strand of JAALKB010000079.1, from coordinate 4,917 downwards.
TTTGTTTTCCATTGGAATGAAGTTTCTTCCCTCGCAGATGAAGGAGTGCATTGGTATGCATCTCAGCGAATCTTATTTGGTGGTGTTCCCATATTGGATTACAGTAGTTATGACCCAGGAAGATATTATTGGACTGCGGCTTTGATGTGGTTATTTGGTGATAGTGATTTTTTCCTATACCGGGTTGGTGCTGCCACTTTTCAGTTTTTGGGGTTGTATGTTAGCTTGTTAATTATTTCATACCACCAGAAGAATAGGAAAGTTGACATTTTTTATCTGATGTTATGCAGTATGGTGTTGTGTATATGGATGAGTACATATCTTCTCAGTTTTAACTACACTGTTTTAGTCTGCTTATTCTTCGTTTTGATCCGTGTCGTTGGGGTGCCCTGCAAGCAAAATATTTTCATTGCCGGAATTGCGTTGGGTCTGGCTGCAGTTTTTGGAAGAAATCTTGCTGTATATGGGGCTTTTGCATACTTGTGTGCGCTAGCGTGGACCCATCTGGAGCGAAATGAGAAATTGGAGACTACGGTTTTTCAGAGTATTTACATCGGATTCTTCGGAATATGTTTAGGGTATCTGCCTGTCCTGTGCATGTTTCTTTTTGTGTCTGGTTTTTTCCAGGCGTTTATAAAAAGTATTCAACTTCTTGTGGACGCTGGTTCTACCAACATACCTCTGCGGCTTCCTATGCCATGGCATTTCTCGTGGGGACAGCTAGTTTCCTCAGATACGGCGTTATCACTGCGAGAGTCTCGTAAGCTTGGTACGGGGCTTTTCTTCGTTCTGAACGTTGTTGCAATCCTGTCATTAGCAATTTGGTTAACCATCAAAAAGTTCCGGGGGGAAAGGGTCATTCCGATTGTCGTCGCATTGACGTTCTTGCTGCTATTTTCATTACATTATCCATTTTCCCGCGCAAGTCTGGTCAAAATAGCACTCACTACGATTCCAGTATTGATTACTACTTTGGCTCTGGTTTCTTCATTCCATATATTTATCAAGTGCGGATTAGCCATATTGGTGTTGGCAATGTCTCTATTTACTTTCAATACGATGGACCATTGTACGTCACAGGAAAATTGTACTGAGATCGTTATTCGGGGTGATGTTCTAAACACCTCAATTCGAAAGTACAGGAAACTCGAACGCATCAATCACATCGTTAATGCTTATGCGCCTGGGGAAGAGGACTCGTTTGCCGTACTACCTGCAATGGCATTTTCCAATGCGCAATGGCAAAGAGAATCTCCAATAAACAGTTTGTATGCGGTATTTCCTCGTGCAAAATGGCATCAAAAGGAGGAGATAGAGAGAATCAAGAAAAACCGACCAGCTTTTATAGCCGTACAGGAGGCGGAAGGCGAGTCTCCCTGGAACTATAGACACACTAACCCACTGGTGTATGAATTTATAAAAAACAATTTTGATGAACCTGATGCATGGGAGCCACCTGGTTATGAATTGTTTACGATTCCTCGTGCCTGTGAAAAATCCGAGTCCGTGATTTCTGAAAATGGAGTATCAGATTGCCCCTGGTTTTCTGGCGACCACGAGCCGTGAGCCTCCGAAAGGAAAATTCAGTCCTTTTTTTATGAGTAACACCTCAATACTAAGAATTTGAAAGAACATGGTATTGAGCCAACGAGGAATTTCCAGACTCTCGTCTGGTTTCTGTACGCTTTCTGTTCCACTCTTTCGCAGTCTGGAGAGTGCCATAATGGGTAAAAGAGAGGAAACGAAAGAAGTAGAGCGCAAAATCTGAAATCCTGCTTTTTTTATTTTTGTATGTAACTCTTCAGCGCTATACTGTCTCTGATGGCAGGCCTGTTCATCGGTTTCACTCCAGAGCCATTTATGCTGAGGCACAGTAATTATACATCCGCCCCCCGGTTTTATTGCGCTATATATATTTTTTAGAGCCAGTTCGTCTTCCAGAATATGTTCCAATGCATCAAAAGCCCCCACCACATCAAATTCTTCAATATATGGCATTTTTCTCGCGTCCATTTGTAACAGTTCTGCTTTATCAAGCTTTTTTGCAGCAAAAGCCAGGCCTTGAGTATAGATTTCACTGCCAACAAGATTGCGAAGGCTTTGGAATCTGGTTTCAATACCAGAAAGTACATAACCAGTACCGCAACCTATCTCCAGTAAGCTATCAATCGCCGGGAAATAGTTTTCCAACGCCCATAAAATGAGATTAATTCGAGCTTGAAACCAGAAATATTCAGATTCAACTTTTTCAAGTTTGGCGAAGTCTTCCGGATTAAACCCTGAATTATTCCTGGCTAGCTCTGGAGACCACGCCACAAATCCATCAAGGTGTTGGGGTTCGAACTCGCAAGATTGGCATGCAAACCTGGGTTTCGTAATCCGAGACTTACAGTTTGGGCATACTAACATTGAATATTAATCCTCAGTGATTATGGTCTTACGATAGATTTTTGCGAGATTAGGATATCCGAGCCAACTTCATCGCGAAATCCACAACTCAATAGCATCGTATGACTATCATCTTCATGGTACTGCCTGGGGTCGGCCAGTATTATCTTGAAACTTTGAAACAATCAAAGTTTCCTTGCCTGAAGAACTCCACCAATCATAGCCACGCCTAGTCTATTCAGATAGATCAAAAAGGCGAGTAGAACGGCGTCGGATGCTACGACACCAGTTTGTACTAAAAAAAAAGTCAGGACTCCTTCTCGGACACCAAGTCCGCCAATAGAGATGGGGATTGCAGTAGCAAGGTAGACGATTGGAATAACCACAAGAAAAAAATAAATTGAGACATCGATATGCAGCGCCTGGGCCAGAAAATAGCTGGATACAATATCCAGTAAATTCGCAGAAGCGCTTAAACCGAATATTTTTAGTACATCTATCCACGAAAGGTGTCGAAATCCCTGAATTAGCTCGGATATCCGTTGTAACAGGCTTGAAATTATCTTTTGTTTCTCAAGCCAGTTTCTTGGCACAAGCCTGACGCTGATCACAAATAGTGCAACCCCCAGGACAACTGCAAGCACAGGGTAATGTATTTCACCAAAGTAGGGTTGTTGTGCTAAGGGAGCAAATGAAATCAACAGATGCATCACCGCAAAAATTGCCAATATGGATAACAACCCGCATGCTCGTTCCATAACTATACTAACAGCCAACATAAATTTCCGGGTTAGGCCATGTAGTTTGATACTCAGGGTCAGTCGAATAACATCGGCTCCGATGGTTCCTGGTAGCATGACTCCATAAAACATACTGATGAGAAAATAATGTCCACTAACTAACGGGGACTGGGAAATTCCAAGCTGCTTCAATAGGAAGCTCCATCGTATAGATGAGGCTATGATTGAAAACAGTACTAACACATAGGCCAATACAATGTATTCGGGCACTAAAGATGGGAGCAGAAATACAATGCGGTTATAGTCGAGTATGGTGAATAGATAGAATATGACGGCTACAGTAAAAATTACCTTAAAACAAAAAAACGCCTTCGCTATCATGATGGTTGCACGAAATCAGCTTTGCAGAACAAGTAGATTGATTTCAATAAGTGGTGGCTATCGAGGGGCTGGGGAACATTCAAGGCTCGTTCTGATTGATATCAGATAAAGGTATCGGGGGATTCTCCATCGAGAGTGAAAAATCATATGGGTTTGATTGTTATTGAGTACGCGCGCTATCGTCGATCATTGAAGCCAGCAAGTCTCCGGTGAATATTGAGTGCTTTCTCAAAAGACCATCAACAAACTCTTTATCTGATTGCATCACTTCAAATGCGAAGGCTCGCTCTTCCTCGGTCAATTGAATTTTTTTCTCTGTTAAATCCTTTTTCGGCATGGTCAATTTATCAAACGCTAAGCGGATTCTTTTTATGAAGCTACGAGGAAATATAAAATCAATCGTACTAATTACCGATTCCCGACTTAAAACCCACAATAACAATCGGTTGTTTCGTTGATAAGTTGAGTTAACTTTAACGGGTTTATAAGTCTGATCGTCGAAATATCTTGGAATACCTGTAAAATCCTCAATTGCATTTAATACCCGCAATGGGTTTTCCACAAATTGTCGAAAGTCATAAAATAAAACGTTTTTCCAAATTCCTGGGCTAGTCTTCGAATCATTTTCTCAATATAGTTCTGAGAGAAGTTAAAGTGTAATACTTCATTCTGCCCTGTAACTGTATAGCCCTGAGCGAAGGATTTAAATTCCTGTTTTTCTTCAAATTTATTTGTTTGATAAAAAGAGGAAATAATAAATTCGACTGGGTCGCGCAAAGAAAGAATGATTTTGGCATTTGGTGCCAACTCCTTTATCCGTTCGATGCTCCTGACATCACCAAAGTATTGGGGGCTGATATCGAAAGCCACTTGATCATCAGCGCGATCACTAAAGAGGCTCTTAAACCACTGTTCTCCTTTGTGGTAGTTAAAAGAGAAATATGCCGTCTCTTTTCTAAAGGGAATATAGCAATCTGGATGCTGGTCGAGTATATGGTACATGGTTGTGGACCCGCCCCGGGGCATTCCAAACATTACCGCCAGCTTTTCGGGGTTAAATTCAGGCATACGTATCCGATTAAATGTGATGCAGATTTAGGTAATTTTAATAACGTTAGGCCCTGTTGGGATTGGGGTTCGGTATCTTTAATATCAGTGCCAATAGAAAGCGAAGAAAAAGCCAGTAAGATGCCTGAATCGAAGTTGCCGAAGGATAAGACCTTAAGGGGATAATGTCAATTCAATCGACTTTTGATTTAAGGTTAGCGAAGGATGCAAAGGGTACATTACAGTTAAACTTTACAGTCGCGCGCTTCCCGGCTTCCCTGGTTTTGGGCTCCTCTTTAGGTTTACTCTCTTAGGGTTTAATTCCCCGCTCCTTGGGGCGTAAGATGTATGGGTGAGCGAT
>JAALKB010000078.1 GCA_011088265.1 Gammaproteobacteria bacterium | reverse complement strand
CTAACCACTTCCGGCGTCTCGGTTATGCCCGGCTCTTCCTGGCCTAGCGCATTGCGTAAAACAAGAGCAGGACGACCGTTACGAATAGTGATAGTCACAGCAGCCAGATTTTCCTCATCAGTTGCCATTCCATTGGGGACAAGATTAAACCCACTGATTTTATAGTTCGTTTTCCATGGCATCACCTTGGTGAAAAAACTGGTGCTTAATTCGACTTTTGCGAACAAAGGAAACGGCGAAGCATCACCCGGGATTTCACCAACAAAATCTCCCTCGGGATACGGAAAGACTTTCACGACTTCGGTGGCGTCAACCGATCCGATTACATTGCCCGAACCATCAATCGTCCAACTCCAATTAGATGACACATCATTCGGTATTGCCAACTCCCCATCGTCATACTGCTCAACCTTCAAACCAAGAAAATCATCATCTGCAAACCCAATGCTATCAATGGCCGTGCCATTGGGTTTCACGACATACAGAGTATCGCTGGAAATCTTCCGGGGAAAGGTAACGATACTGAGGATATCAGTTTCATAATCAACTGCTGTCGCATCAATACTCACCGTTGAGGAAACCGGATCGTAACTTCCTCCAACATTGCCAACGTCCTTTGCCTTTACGGTCACCGTCTGCGGTTTGGTCCAATGCGTCGGGTCATCTTCCATGGGGTCGCCATTGGTAAATGTCAGCGAGGAACCAGCGACAAACTCAATCAGGTCGCCATGACTCGTCGCAGTCAACTCCACAGTAACCGTTCCACCAACTGGTGGAGAATCCAGCGAAACACTCAAATCAACTTCCTGATCCACCGTCAACACCATGTCGGCGATATCCGCAGAGATGTTTAGCGGAACCAAATTTGCCGTCATTGATCCAGCACCATATTCCAGAGTGATGTCCTCTCCACTTAGCTTACCCATGAAACCGGAAGCAAATCCAATCGCACTAGTGGTCAAATCACCGGAACCCACCTCTCCTTCTGCAAGGGCCTCGGAGGCATTCAGCGTAATGCTGCTAACCCGAAACTCCTTACCAAACAAATCGACCGTGGTTTCCCCAAGGGAAACCTGGACAGCCGCCGGATCCACTGGAGAAACATCCTCGGCTACGTCAATTCGGATGGGCAAATTGATGTGGGGGAAGTTCAGACTATCAGCAGTAAGTAATTCAAGGTTATCACCCGAAGGAGGTTGCCAGACAATGGAAAGGTGACTCGCTTCCCGTTCATTAACCTGCAGCACTTGTAGCAAATACTGTTTTCCGGCCTCAAGATAAACCGGCTCAGATTGTGGACGGGAACAATTAGCGCCTCCATCATCTGTATCGCAACCCTCCGTATTGTCTATCCAATTCCATTGCAGATCTTCCGGGTAATGGAGAATCAGTTCATTACAGTCAAGAACGAACCCGTCGTAGTCCAAATTGCTACCCGCCAAATCCTGGAAAAAGAAATTGATTTCTTTTCCATCATAATCGGGAAAAACTCCTCCATCTGGATCTTCAGAGCAATTTACTGTATCTACCGTCGTGCTGGGTGCTTTCAGGTAAAAGGTGTTCACCGGTTCCCCAACACCTGGAACACTACCAACTACGTTAGTGTACGTAACAAATTTATGTTGATCACAAACCACTGTGTCAGAAGTTGAATCTGGAAACTGAGTGACGGAATTATTAGCCCCAAATGGCAACGTACCCGTCTCTGTCGCAGTGTACTCAATCGTCCACTCCCCACTGCAACTGCCCGCTGGGGCTTTTTTGCTACGACTGAGCAGCACTTCTGTGCGGGATATCGGCGTACCCCCGTACATATCGCTGTGGTAAATGAAATCGACAGCCCCATATAATTCATCCCCATCGATCCATGCGATGCGTTCATTTCTTGAATCTCCTTCTATAATTCGGAGCTCAGAGTCGCCATCCGAACTCAACGCAAAACGATAATAACCGGACTCCGGTGCCACCAACATAGTGCTGACCCTTCTTCCACTCTCATTACCGCTATCATCAACAACATGGAGTTCGCTAGCGAGCACTCGCGTATCATCCGGGGCAGACTGATAAGCATCACTATTGGTAAATGCCTCGATGGAAGACGTGTTAAGTTTTCCGTCTTCATTGTTCCAGGTTTCCAGAACGAATCCTTTATCAATGGGCCATGGTGTCAAATTCTCTTTTGGAATATCCACCATTCCGCTACCCAGGTCCCATTGAATCTGCAAGCTACCACTATCAGCATTGCCAGCACTACCTTCAAACAAAGCCTCGATAAAATAGGACTCACCTTCGCTCAATGTCAGTAAATACGGCGGAATAGCTGGAATCTCCAGATCCACCACCGCCGCTTGCTCCGTCACGCCTGGCTTGATCAATAGCCCCCCATTTTGCGCCGTATTACCGGCTGGGTTTAACCAAAGCTCCCCATCCCCTCCCGACGCAACTAACGCGAATTCGACGGATTTATCCTGACCAGAGCCGTCTGGCAACGATAGCAGAGCCCGATAACGATAATATTTTTTTTCCTTTAAACCATTCGCATTGAAATCTCCCACGATATTCTGGGCTTCCTCAGACAGTAGCGGAAACTGTATATAAGGACTATCCGTTTCACCATCGGCTGGCGCCGTTTCCAATAACAGACCATGAACATCAGTTTGAGTGCTGCCATCGCCCGCCAATGAAACCAAAACGATCCCATTCACTCTAGGATCACGACTCTGCAAGACGGGGATCAGATTCGCACCGAGACCAAGGACTTCAATTTCTGAAACGAAATTTGCCACATCCCCTGGAACAGGGGACGAGGGCAGATTTTGTGCAATGTTGATCGTCGCCCGGTCGCTATCGTGAATGGTAAATCCTGATTCGCCGTTGTTGACCAGCGTCACCCCGGTGGGGACAGAGTCATTACAAATCTGCATTAACGCTTCCCGGTCCGAAGAGAGAATAGCGTCATCCTCAACCGGATAGGGTAGTCGAACAGTCTGTGAGAATGCAGGGATCGTGATGGTGCCAGAAGGAGCAATACAATCAGCGGCATCAAAAGCATAGTTCAGCGAGACGTCATAGGGCAAAGGTTGACCAAGAGCGACAATAAAACCAGCCTCTTCCGGAGAGGCCTCTGAATAGGGATCCATGACCGGAGTTGCCTTTAAGCTAACGGACCGTTGGGCCAGATCGGGAATATGGCCCTCGTGAACTTCTAATTCTCCGTATTGATCAGCCAGGGACAGTGTCAGTTCAGCTCCATAGATCCCACCTTCAGATACGACTTTTATCACACCATCTTCAGGCACCGACAAGTTAGTCACATCACGGTATGCATACCAATTGGTCTCATCAAAAGTCAGTGTTGAACTTAACGCAAGCCCGTTAACATCAGTCACGTTAACGTTGATACTCGTGCCCCCTTCGGGCTGACTATTCAATTTAACCCGAAAATTGATTTGTCCATCCTAGTTAGGCACTAACTTGTTTAGCTCATGGCCGGTATCAGTTGTATTATCAACTTCTTCACCGGTCACCATGTCTACCACAATCAACTTTTCCTCAAACTCGTTGCTGTCATGAATCGTAATCGTGGCTTCATGCTCTCCTGGCTTTTTGTAATAAAACTGATAGTCATCATCCGGTGTATTGGTGCCACACAACTGGACCGGATCTAATTTGTCGCAGGACTTATCAATAAAGTCTTCAAGAGTAATCGTATAGCTGCCGGGATCTTCCTGAACGGCATCCGGCAAAGCGGAAAAATAGATTCTCGCCTGCCCCGGTGGCAACAACGGAAATTCGTCCGATTCAGTTTCAGACACAGGAACAATAACGGCATGGAAGACATCGTCAGAATTTATACCACTACTGTATTTTCCTGCCTGATTGTAGTTATAGCGATTTGAAAAGTACTGAACACCATGCTCATCCTCCCGGGAAATCGTGTAATGAATGGGCATTCCTCCCCCTAATGCACCATTAAACAGGCCACCATAGACCCGGGTGTCAATCTCCCTCCCTTCGTACTGACTGGGGATACTACTGCCATCCGCACCCCAAGCCAGATCAAACTCGTCGACAGCCCTTTCAAGTTGAATCGTCGCATAGCCCAGCCCCTTGAGATCACTAACGTCTATTTCTGTATGAGGATCAAAATTACCGCTGGTAGGCTCCAATGCATCTGAGACATCAGATAACGTGAGCTTGCTTTTTGATGCGAGAATCCTGGCTTGATAATTAGCATCTTTAATAATTACTGTTTTTGAATATTTATTATCACTCAGTCGGTATCCCTTTCCAGACAGCAATTGAACAGTAAATTTTTCTTCACCCTCAATGATCTGGTCGACATAAGTAACGATACCTGAATCCTCTCCCGGATGATTGACATCGCTCAAAGGGAAGTTAATAAAGATTTCATTGGTGCCGTTGCCAGGCAAAGAATAGTAAATTTGGTCAGGCCAGGCGAAATCAGTCCCGATATTGGAATCAACGCTATCCAGGTTTTCACCATGGATCGCCGTCGTATTTTTTGGATCAAGGAAAAAGAAAATTCGATCAGTAGTTCCCAGGGACTTACTACTTTTGATTCTCAGATAAGCGCGCTCTCCTTCAAAGACTTGAGAGATAGGTTCACCGTCCAGGCCAACCAGGTCTATTTCAACGATTGGCCACTCTGACGGATTGAAACCATTGGTACCAATATTCACATTGGGATTACTTCCAGTGGACCCTATTGGCTCATCGATTTCCGTATCCGACGTGTAATAACTCTCATAGAAAAAATTGTTACCTTTTTGCAACCCATCCGCACCACTTTCCGCGGAATAAGCACTTCCTCCATCTGCTCGCTCACTCCCTTCATCTGCGTTTTCTGATTGAGACGTAACTATCTTTGAGCCTACTCCCTTTCTGGCTGCATTATTGGCCCCAAATTCCGTGTGGATGATGGCTAATTTGGCAGCCAGTTTATTACCTTCATCGTTGGTATCTCTAACGAAAATAGCGCCACCGAAACCAGCACCGCCACCGCCGCCGCCCCAACCACTTGAATGATCTCCGTTGTTGTCCCCTGAAGAAGTAGACCAACCACCACCACGCCCCCCCGACCCACCAGGTCCTTTTCCATCTCCACTATAACCATAACGCCCAGGTTCGCCTTTTCCGGGACTATCATCATCTCCACCGGCACCGCCACCGCCAGCTCCCCAGCCACCACTACCGCCGCTACCACCGGTACCGCCATGGTCTTTTCCTGATGCATCCGATCCGGCGCCACCGCCACCACCACCGCCGCCAGAACCCCAGCCACCGTTTCCACCGCCGCCACCGCTAGCCTGAATACTTACTCCACCACCACCAGCCCCCGGGTTAGAGACAGTAAATGATGAAGTAATATTGAAACGGCCTCCAGCACCTGCAGCGCTGCCCGCAATCCAGCTATCACCATTCTTTTCATGCCTACCGGTCCCAGCCATACCTGAGGAGTTCCCTCCCACTGCACTGTTATTATTAAAATAGGATTGTTCGATAATCACCTGTCCCTGGTTAACAAATACCGCTCCTCCTGCACCGAGACCACCGCCGCCGCCAGTAGCGTTACCGGAGCTGTCATGATCGTCATCAGGGTCGTCAGCATGGTACTCAACACGCCCGTCCTCACCCGCCGCATATCCATTCTCAAATTTCAGACCAAATAGAGACAACGTTCCGTTGTAGTCGCCCGATGTAGCGCTATTGCTGTCGATACTCAGAATTTGCCTATTACTACCCTGAAATTTCACACCATTTGTAGGATGCCCTACAATCCAGACGTTATGCTGTACACCGCTCATCGCACCGCCCATTAACGAAGAAGAAGAAATGGAAATACTCTTGTTGTTGATCGCCCGCAAATCCACCACAGTAGGTCGACTGTTTCCAAGGGCTGCATTAATCGCCGTTTCAATGTCCGACTTGTTCGCGTTGCTATCAACGGCAATGTACCCTTCACCTTTTAAGCCCTGCTCAACTCCCCTGGCGACAGGGCTGCTTTCATCCCCCTGGGTTTCCGAACTGACTGGCTGGATGGAAGAAGTCGTACTGAAAGACTGACCTGGGAAGACAGAAAAAGCCACCAATGATAGAACGATGGCAAAGGGTTGAAGCTGTTTTGGTGATTTCATGGTTATCAACATCAGTCGATTAAAAAATCTGGAACTAACTAGCGGAATTTTTAGCCCGATGAAGATCAACGGTGTCCGGCTTTGTTATCTATTTTAGCGGCTTACAACTGGAAACGATCTTATTTGGAGCAGTCTTTTAGCTGTGCTAAAACTACTTAAACTTATAAAAGTCTTATTCATCCTATCAATTTAAATTTTCCAAAACAAGCTGACAATCGAAAATAAAACGTGATAATCGGCTTAAAAATAATGAAGAAATCGTATGGAATTTGAATCGAGATCTAAAAGAAAACAGCTCAAACCCAATGCTTCAAGGCGCTCTGCCCTCTTTTCAAAACCAGCGAATTACAACTTAAGAGCCCGACTGCTTTTTCTTCTTCGAACAATGTACTACCCGACCCAATTGCCTCCCTTCAGCCAACCCCTCGATCAAAACCCCTATCCATTTTGGTTGCTCTTCCCCCGTTCCCACGGTCCTCCGTGGGAATGCGTACTCAGCTATCATAACTTCCTGAAACCTGAATCCAATATTTTTTGTTATCCTTGAAAACACACTCAACAATCGCCTTAATACATGGAGTAAAAATAAGCTGCACCTATTTGCGCTCTTTTCGAAGAAACATCCAATAGCATAGGAGAGTTCTAACATTGACCAAAACCGATAACTTTATCCCTCTGAAGTTCAGGAGACTTGAAGAGGACATCATGTTGAGGGAGTCACGAAATTTCTTTGAGCTAATGGATCAACGAAGAACGGTACGTGATTTTTCAGATCAACGTATTCCCCAGGAAGTGATAGAGAACGCAATTCGATCCGCAGGAACGGCACCGAGTGGAGCGAATATGCAACCCTGGCACTTCGCAGTGGTTCAGGACGCCAACATTAAAAAGCGGATACGCGAAGCAGCAGAGATTGAAGAGAAGAAACTATACGAACATCGAGCTGGGGACGAGTGGCTGGAGGCATTAGCCCCTTTAGGCACTGATGCCAATAAACCCTTCCTGGAAACCGCGCCGACACTGATTGTGGTATTTTCCAAAAAATTCACCATTGACGACCAGGGAAGGAAGCGGAAAAACTACTACACTGCGGAATCCGTTGGAATTGCCTGTGGAATGCTGATCACCGCCCTCCACGGATCTGGTCTGGCGACCTTGACCCACACACCCAGTCCGATGAAGTTCCTCTGTGACATTCTTGAACGCCCAACCTACGAGCGACCATTCCTACTACTGGTTTGTGGCTACCCTGCAGCGAACGCCAGGGTTCCCAATATCCAACGCCAACCCCTTAGCCAGATTTCATCATTTATCCCTTAATCCTGCATGACCTGTCACCAGTGCTGACGCCAAGCCCCCCCTAGCTTCGCTAATCTCTTTGGTGCTCCGCACTGGTCGATCAGCGAAGCTAGCGTGACCTGCTGGCGGGAAGGGCACTACCTCCGGCCAGCCGAAAACCGATGTAGTCGTCGCGGGAACCCGGTGTGACAGCGTAACGATAAGCGGAGCGCAGATTGCCACCATCGGAGAACCAACTGCCACCGCGCAACACACGACGCTGGTCTTCCAAGGGGTCACTGGCTTTTTGGTTGTCGGAGCCTATTTCGGACAAATTCGTTAAATCCCCAACGTAGATATCCCAACACCATTCCCAAACATTTCCATGCATTTGATAAAGGCCCCATGGGTTGGGAGCATAGTGCAAAACCTCCACTGGGCCGCGAGCCGATTCTCTCTTCTTACCCCCATTGTAGGGCCAACCATAGTCGTATCTCGCCTGTTCTACAGACAGCTCATTCCCCCAACTGAACGCCGTATTACTTCTCGCTCGACAGGCGTACTCCCATTGAGCCTCTGAAGGCAAACCCAATGGCAGAGAGGGCACATGAGATTGCAGCTCTTCAATGAATCGCTGACAGTCTTTCCAACTCACTTGCTCTACTGGATAATCATCTCCCTGGTCGAAGTAACTGGGATTCTCTCCCATGACAGCCTGCCATAAACCCTGGGTGCAAGCCGTATCCCCTAACCAAAAACCATCGTTCAAACTCACGGAATGCTGTCCTTCATTATCACGCCTACCCGGTTCAGACTCCGGTGAACCCATCAAAAAAGAACCCGGAGGTATCCAACGCATAACCTGTCTAGCCCCATTGACCTCAAACGACTGCCAGTAGCCATAGGAATCCAATCCCCAAACGCTCGCCCAGCAAGCCGGAAACTGATCAGGGTGATTTGATAAGGACTGATTCACCTTCATCCTAAAAAACCACCCAAAAAGTAGAAAAAAGCGACCCATAGGCAGGCTTTCGACAATATAGAGTATCTGGGCCGACATCCATCAAACCAAACACGTCCTGGTCTACTCCCGTGCCCGGGGTCTTGGTTTCGCCAATCAACAATCTTTAACGATTGACTGGGAGTGAATCTGGTTATTTGCCCTTTAATCGTTCCCGATATCTGCCCATAAGCTCCGGCCAGCCGAAAGCCGATGTTGTTGTTGCGGTTATCCGGTGTGTTGGCGTTACGATAAGCGGAGCGCAGATTGCGACCATTGTTGATCCAACTGCCACCGCGCAACACACGCTGCTGGTTTTGATCCACTACCGTGAGTAATTTATCATACTCAAACATCAGGATAGAGAGTATTTATCGTAAAAAATCGATATTTCATAGCCCTATTTCCTCTTTCCTTCGATCTCTTCGGTGCTCCGCACCGGTCGATCGGCGCTACTGGCTCGTACTGGAAGGGCACTACCTCCGGCCAGTCGAAAACCGAAGAAGTTGCTGCGGAAATCCGGGGCGGGAGCACGATAAGCGGAGCGCAGACTGCGACCATCGCTGAACCAACTGCCACCGCGCAACACACGCTGCTGGCCAGAAACCGGGCCAACCGGATCAATAACAGGCTCAGGGGAATAGGCTCCTAACCTATCCTGACACCATTCCCATACATTTCCGTGCATTTGATACAACCCCCAGGGATTCGGCTGAAACGAGTGAACGGGTTGAGTCCCATCCGACCGTTGTGGTCTTACTCTATCATCATTAGAACTCTGATAATCATAGTTTGCCTGATCCGGCCTCAGTTCTCCCCCCCAATAAAATGCTGTATCACTGCCTGCCCGACAGGCATACTCCCATTGAGCTTCCGTGGGAAGCATCACTTCCAGGTCTGGTAAGAATTGCCCCAGTCGTTTAGTGAATTTCTGACAATCAGTCCAGCTGACACCCTCTATTGGATAGTCTCCTCCTCTTTGAAAATGGCCCGGGTTTTCCTTCATCACCGCTTCCCACAGTTCCTGACTACAAGCTGTCTCCGCCAGCCAAAAACCCGTTGTTAGCGTCACGTTGTGCAAAATTTCGCCGTCATGCCTCCCCGGTTCAGATTCCGGCGATCCCATCAAGAACGTTCCCGGAGAGATCCATCGCATGACTTGCCTTGCGGCCCCAGTCTCAAACCCAGCCCATAATCCCGAGTCATCGATGCCTGTTTCGGTCGCCCATCCCCAAGGATTCATGACATTCTGCCAAACCGCTGCCCTTCGATCACAGTTCGCCTCCAGGAGCTGATAAACTGACCCTGATGCATGAGCCGCGAATAGTCCCTCTCTATCCCGCCAGATTCGCTCCGCCCATTGGGGTTTAGAGAGAACATCCAGCTCCAGAGATTGATATTCATTTTCCAATGCCAGTTTGCCACTCAACCACCTGTCTCCATACTTAATCAATCGGCCCGTTTTCGTCTCGGTCAAGTGCCCACTGATGCGTAGCACTTCTCCCACAAAACTGTTGAGGGGAAGGTTGCTGGCATCGGACATGGTCAGACTAAGACCTTGTTGAATCATAACAACACCTTGTGCCTTGGTATCCAAAAAGGGATCTGAAACGGGAGGATTATCCACCCCGGATTCAAAAACCGGCTGATATTTTTGCCTAACCTCCTCTACTTTTCCAAATACTGGTGCTAAATCGGGTTGCTCCTTTCGAGTACGATAAGCTGTGGCAAATTGCCCCATGCTGTTAAACAAAAAGGCCTCGGCATCGGTTACTTCATCCGTTCCAGTTGCGGGTTCAATAACAGCTTTGAATAGCGCCAATGGGGGTGCCTGGCCGATTCGTTTTTCATAAAGCCCAATGCGCTCCAGCCCTCTTTCCTCAGGGGCCAGACTTTCTTGCCATTTTGCAATGGATCTTCCAAGCTGTTTCTGTAAGCTCACGTCCAACCTCAGAAATCGTTCCTGGTAGGTTTCCACAAGCCCAGGCCTGATAGACCAAAGCCCACCGCTCAGGAATGCATCTTCATGATTCCATACTGATAACTCATCCGCCAGAGTGCTACCCGCCAGCCCCTGCCTAAGATGCCGAAGTCGCTCACAACCCACGGATCTACAAAATGCCAATGCCGCCATCAGAGCACCCACCCTTTTTCGGTTTTCCAGTCCAGACAACTCGCTAATACTGAAATTTCCTGGTAGTTCACCTGACACCGAGTCCATCGACGTGGGGGAGATAATGTGGACAGGCCGATTTGAAAAAGGCTTTCGCGCCAGTGAACATAGCCATGTTTCCCGGAGTTTTTCATTCGGTAAGTTCGATAGCGTTCCGAGGTCAGAGAAAATCACAATTTGTTGGTTGATTTTTGGTAAGGCGCTGATCTGTTTCAGAACTCTATCGGGAGTGCTGGCAATAATTTGGCAACTCTGCTTGCCCATGCGTTTCACCAGTCGATCTTTCCATCGGATTGCATCTCCAACAATCGGCTCCAGGTGTTCAGAATAGTCCAACACAATGGTAACGTCGTGAGTCAGCCGATAACGAGCCAGTCGTGGCCAATGTCGAACAATTTTCCCCTGAGCAACCAATTTGGCCGCTGCATCCAGATCGATGCTCCTCCGATGCCGATTGGACAATAAACGGTCTATTTGGCTATTGATTGTGCCGGTAGCCTGGATAGTTCGAAACTCTGGCACCTTACATCTTTCCAGAACAAGGCTTTCTCCTAGCCCCAACCCCTGCCAAAAAGAGTCGGATGAATTTGAATCCTCATTATGTCCATCCTCCTTAGGCACCCATGATTTGACATACCAGAAAGAGATATCATTGGGTATCCCAGAGTTGGAAATTTCCATTTCTCCTGAATGCTGCTGAACAAACGGAGCTCGGGGAAAACGGGGTGTCGGCCGATTATCTTCACGGTTTTCGCCCTTGAAATGGGGATGGGGATAGTATCCCAGCGCCTCTGCCAACAACTCGGTAAGCTCCTGATGGCTTTCATTGCTATCTACGGCACTGCCAACAATACTTCGCAGTACCAATAGATCCGAGCGATTAACTACATCGAATCTCCTCTCTTTAGACATCATGCTTAAAGAAAAATCGCCCAAGCGATTGGCAGGTTTCAAGCTGCTCCTTTTTTCCACCGTCAAGATTGCTGAGCGCCAGGAGCAAGTCAACAAACTCTGCCTGCCCAGTTTTAACCTGATCGTCTGCCAACACTGATTCCCGGTCCTCCACAATCATTCTGGCGGCTCTTTCGATTACTTCTGGATCAAGCAGATCAAAGTGAGCGCGACCAATGGCATACAAATGTTCAACCAGCTCCTCACCCTTTGGCAGGGTCAACTTATGTACCACACAACGACGGATAAATGCTTTAGGCATCTCCCAGGTGTCGTTACTGGTAATAATCACCAAGGGTCTTATTTCTCCCCTTACCGGATGATCAAAAAATGGCACTGAAAAAGCCCCATTGCCTAATACCTCCAATAGACCATTGGCCAACGACGCATCCGCTTTATCGATTTCATCAATCAGCATCACGACCCCGTTTTCTGCCGCCTTATACTCTCCTTCAACCTCAGGTTTGTGGTCATGTTTACATTTCCGTTTTTCTGCATCGATCCAGTCCATCGCCCACCAAAGGGGACCGGGAGAAAGGTAGTTTTCCAGGTTCAACTCGGACTTCGCCTGGCCCATCGCTTCCTCGGACAAATCGCCCATGGCTCCCAGGATTTGCGCATGCCCTAAACGCGCAGTGTGATCCACTGTCCACATCAGATCCTGATACTCTGTAAAGGGTTGGATGACGTAGCTCATAAAATGGCGTTCCAATAGCACAGCAGCTGCTCGAGCCAAATTACTTTTCCCCGTGCCAGGATCGCCCTGCAGAAAAAGAGGTCGCCCTGTTGAGGCCGCTGCAGAAATGGCTAACAGGCTTAGTTTGTCCACGCAATGCAAAGAGTCTTCCCAGGACCCGAGGCCGGGTAGTGGAACCGGAGGATCTATAAAGTCCCTCTCATGCTTTAACCGACTTGCCTGATTAATCAGCGATTTTATTTGTCTAACAAGTTGTTGGTTCATGATCCTTGATTCAGTCATTTGAATTAGTTGAGTTAACCGTGGTTAAGCCAGGAACCTCGACAGAAAGTTGACGATGTTCATTGCCTTCTCTGCAGAATCCACTGCGTTTGCAAACCCTTCCGGCGCCCTACTTGCCAGCGCTTTTAGCTTTTCGTATATGGACTTAACGGCTTCCTGATCTGGAGTAGAGTTCGCTGATGCCGTTAATTCCGGGGACTCAATCGCTTCTGCTAATTCGTTAATTTTCTTCTCACTGACATCCAACTGGCCAGATCTAACGTCTCGACGCAGCTCCGGCACCAGTAAAGCAATCATTTCCAACACTTCCTCCCATGAAGGAGCATCAACTTCACGATCCAAATTTCCTCGATCTATTTCCTGAACTCTTTTTCGTACTGCCCTTAGCTGTTTCACAACAAATCCGGATAAAGCAGAAACGCTAAAACCTGGTTGCAGGTAAGCCTTTCCCTTTTTCGGATCTCTGAAAGTAAACACAGGAATACTCCTGAAACGCTCTTTAATCTTCCTGATGAGCGAATCACTGGCCAACTGATACTCAAACGCAATTGGCTGGATCTTCGGGTCCGAAGTAGTGGCGAGTTCTCCCTCCAATTTATATTTAATGAAATTGTCGAGTTTCCGTGTAAACTCCTCCTCCCGCACCAGACGTTGTTCGTTAGTTAAACCGGATCCTACTGGAAACCCTTCTGGATACAGGACTGCCATTCCCAACGCCCGGCTGAATATCCGAAATCCATCGCCAGCATCCGCAGAATGAATAGCTGGCAACGAAACGGTAGGACCACTGGTTTTGATATTTTCGTTCTCATCCAGCCCTTCGATACCCACCTCAATAATCGGCATCCCAGACAGAACACCGGAAAGTATGCGCAAACTAAATCCCAATTCAGCTTGATAGAATTTTTTACCTTCTATGTCTTCAAGCTCCTGATCTGAAAACTGGGGCTCCAAACCAATGGATTCCCCCCCGAGCATCTCCAGACTCCCATCCAGGCTGATACAAAACAATGCAGATGCTTCAATCAAACGAAGAACCGGGCCATTTACACCTAGATGTGATTTTTCAGTGACTCCCTCTAAAACACTCTGAAAGAAAGCGGGATATCTCCATCTACCCGGCAATTCCCGCCTAAAATCTCTGGCAATGATTGCAGTGACTCTATCGAGCAAGTTCTCATTCTCCTCATTCCCTGCTACATAGGGATAAATGGATTTGGCTGCTCCATAAACGTCCATTCCAATGTCTTCCACCGCCCCCAGCGCCTCCCGAAGAGTCCTCACCAATACGTTATACTGATTTTCTTTTTTCTCATTCTCTTCCCGGCTCTTCTCTTCCAGATACTCGTCCTGCATCTTCTGGAGTTCGGCCACTGTCCTGTTAAACAGATCTGCAACACAGGGCATGTGTTTTCTGGGGATAATTCCGGTTTTTTCCCAGCGCCGATAACTGTCTTCCGGGTTCTTATTCATGGGCAAACAGTGAGTACCCATGGACAGTTGGGTGTGCGTCACGCTTTCTCCACTACAGGCGAGTTCTTCGTTGATATCTAATCTAAGTTCTTTTAGCCAACTCATGGTAGTTTTCCCTGTTTCAACTGCCAGGCAGGTTATCTTTATTCTTTATGATGATCAATCGTTTCAACCGGACAACCACCGGAGAAAAAATCGAATTAACCGGACTATTTTCTCGTGTCTGGGGTCAGGTCGAGAGTGTGTCCAGAGTCAGAGTCGTAATTATGGCTAATCTCTTCCCGCCTTCATTTATATCCTCCTCAATATTATCCCTTGGGGTCAGAGTCGTAATTATTTGCAGCGGAGTCATAGTCACTCGAAGATGGAATTGGAATTTGCTGCTATTTAAGGGGTGCATATATGGAAACGAAAAGAGATTAGTGATAGCTTCTTCTCAAGAATTACGACTCTGCCCTCTGCTGACCCCAAGCGCACTGCGGTGACACATCGATAAAAAGAGAGATACAATACCGTGATCCCACTAACTCTCCAACTTCCTATTCGGGCTTCAAGTCCACTGCATCTAACTGAGAAACATCATGAGCGACAGTTTTCCCCTGTATCGATATAAAGCAAAAGTCAACAAGGTTTATGATGGCGACACGATTACTGTGGATATCGACCTGGGACTGGATGCCTGGCACCACAGCATGCAAATTCGATTAGCTGAAATTGACACTCCGGAGGTTCGTGGTGCGAATAAAGTGCAAGGAATAAAAGTCAGAGATATTGTTCGTGAGCTTATCCTTGGAGAAAAGATATATCTTCACACTACTGAAAAGGGAAAATACGGTCGCTATCTTGGAAAGGTATATTGCAAAATTGACGGAGAGGAAACCTGCCTGAATGACTGGTTAGTGGAGAACGGTTATGCCGAATATTATTCGGGTCGTAGAAGATAATTAGAGAGTCTCTGCATAGCTGGTTGATGGACAAGTATTCCATCAACCAGCATACTTCCTATTCAACGCATCCAGCGAATAACCCAGAAACAAACCATGCCTACCGTCAACCTCCTAAGCGAAGCTGATCTTCGCCGATGTGTCCAACTCGATTCTGATGCCATTGAGTGTATTGAAGATTGCTTTCGAATTTTGGCAACCCAGGACGTGATCATGCCTCCCATTATGCGCATGGATATCGTGGAGCATCATGGAGAGGTGGACGTAAAAACCGCCTACCTTCCGGGTCTCGATAACTTCGCGATAAAAATGAGTCCTGGGTTTTTCGATAACCCCAAAATTGGTCTTTCCAGTACCGGGGGTATGATGGTGCTATTCAACTCGAAAACCGGAGTGCTTGATGCGGTTTTATTGGACAATGGTTATCTTACCGTTGTACGCACCGCTGCTGCGGGAGCCGTCGCGGCAAAACATCTTTCCCGAACGAACAGCCGCCATATCGGCATTATCGGCGCGGGAGACCAGGCAAGACAGCAACTACATGCATTAACCCTGGTCCGGGACATTCAATCTGCCAAGATTTGGGCAAGGGATGCAGACAAGGCCCGTGAGTTTGCCCAGAAAGCCAGCACCGACTTCGGTATCGAAGTAACGCCAGTGGAAACACCTTCCATGGTGTGCGAAAAAACAGACATCATTGTCACCACTACCCCTTCCCATGTTCCAATCCTGAGCCTGAAAGACCTTCATCCAGGTCAACACGTTACTGCCATGGGATCAGATGCCGAAGACAAAAATGAGCTCGCACCGGACATAGTCGCTGGAACATCCTATTTCTGCGACCGACTGACTCAGGTTGCGGCACTGGGAGAATTGCATCATGCTTTACTCGCCAACAAAGTGGATAAAGACCGGTATTTCCCAGAACTCGGCCAAGTTATCGCAGGGCTGGCGACAGGAAGGCAATCAGAAGATGAAATCACCGTCTGCGATCTCACCGGCACAGGAGCTCAGGATACTGCCATCGCAACACTAGCCAATCAACGGGCAATTAGTCAATCCATGGGGGTTTCTTTTAAGAATTAGCCCAGACCCGAATTTAATGCATATATCACTGATCAGGATGTCAATTCATTGCTGTTTGGGAAAGCGACTCTGATGAAGGTGTTTCTGATGATGGTGTTAGATATACTCTGTTGGATATAGGCTCGCCGTTATGCTTTTTCAGCCACACTGGGAAATGCATTTCCCTTATGCCATCGTAAACGGTTCGCCTTTGTTACTTCGACCGCATCCATAGTTGACTCACTTCAAACCCATCTGACTCTATGGGACATTCACACTATCAGTCAGACGATTACCAAACCATTGATGAGCGATAGTGAGCCTTATTCATTCACTTCCAATGATCGAAATCACAGACGGTATTCCTTATTCACCCCTTTACGGCGATATTTACTACATGCGTCGGGAGGGTGAATTTGACGGCCTAAAGGAATCCCGTTATGTTTTTCTTGAAGGAAACGCACTAGCGGATAAGTGGAGCGACATGGATTCAAGCTCTGCAGTCAGAATAGAAGAAGGAGCAGAAGCAGAGACAGGAAACCACACTACCCGGCGAGACTGTTATGTCATCGCCGAAACCGGATTCGGCATAGGGCTACATTTCCTCGCCGCCTGGC
>JAALKB010000077.1:8312-16650 GCA_011088265.1 Gammaproteobacteria bacterium | reverse complement strand
AACGTATCGCGAGAGAAGCAAACCGCGAAGATGAATGTAAGGGGCGTTTCTGGGACGGGCGGTTTCACAGCGAAGCCTTGCTGGATAATGGCGTTTTTATCCGCCATGGCAGCCATTGCCATTTTTAATGTCGGCACATCCATTTTTCGGGGTCTCCCACCGAGCCGTCCTCGAGCACGTGCTGCCACCAACCCCGCTTTCGTCCGCTCAATGATCAACTCTCTCTCATACTCTGCCAAAGCAGCAAACAAACCAAAACATAATCGGCCATTCGGTGTCGTGGTATCAATTTGAGCTCCTGTACCAGTTAAAACTTTGAACCCAATGTCTTTTTCCCTAAGATCATCAATGATACTCACCAAATCCTTAAGGTTTCGTCCCAATCGATCTAATTTCCATAATACTAACGTATTGCCCGGCTGTAAGGCTTTTAGTCCATTGATTAGCCCTGGCCTTTTATCGTGTGCGCCCGTATTTAAGTCTTCATAAATTCTTTCACCAGCCACGCCAGCTTGAATCAAAGCGTCTCGTTGTAAATCCAGCGATTGCGAACCATCGCTTTTGGAAACACGCATATATCCGATCAACATTTATGTAGGATACCAGAATATTTAACCCCATAGAGACAATCTTGTGTTATTTTTCTGATGGGTTTTCTTATACAAAAAGAGTGGTCAGAAGTGAAAACTAGCCCTACCAGGAAAACGGTCGTTTTTCTGATAGATTGAGTAAAGTGTCTACTTTTTGATAGAAACGATTTAGAACAAAATGATTCTGTATTGATTTAAATGGCGACAGTGCCTCACTCTTCTCCTGGTGTCTATCAGTTTCGAGTCAGTCTCAAGTCCATATCGCCCATGATTTGGCGTCGTTGTTTAATCCGAACGGATATGACCTTGGCTGATCTGCATTACACTATTCAGATCATGATGGGATGGACGGACTACCATCTCAACGAATTTAAGATTCATGGAAAACACTATACCGTTACAAACAATGCAGGGATGATATCCCTCAGTGGAGCAAGTGCAAGAGACGTGAAACTGAGTGATCTTAAGCTCAGATTAAACAGGCGATTTCACTGCCGGCTGGGAGTTCGATATCCGATTGGAAAAAGAACTGCCCTACGATGATAAGAAAACTTATCCCACTTGTATCTCCGGTTCTGGTGCGTCGCCAGATGAGGAATGCGGCGGCCCAGCACACTTTAACCAACTCAAAGATCAATGGGGGGTAAAGTGTTATCAAATCATGTACACCTTTTTAGAGGCAATCACGGATGAGAATAATCATGATAAATCTATTGTCCAGGTCGTTAATCACCATGAATTACGGCAGGCCATATACTGGATTAATGTTGATAAATATAGGCGACGACAAGTCAACATCTACCTAAAATACTATGCCAACAAGGACGACCGTTGGCGAGATGCATTCGATGAGGTGATATTCTTATGAAAATTTCTGTGCAACTGGTGATTGAACCTGAAGATGGTCAACCTGTGACGGCAAAGCCCATTGCCCAATTGAAATGTGCGGATTTAACCGTCGATACACTGGGACTCACCTTAGCTGAATCGAAATCGATACTGGGAAATCTACAAACTGAACTCGCTCAGTATCAAGTTACGGATTACATAGATGAGCAGCGAATCTGCCCACAATGTGATCGACCCCAATCGATCAAGGGGCATCACACTATCGTATATCGAACATTGTTTGGGAAACTCTGCCTAAAAAGTCCTCGGTTGTATGTTTGCAGCTGCCAGGACAGTGACTCTAAAAGCATTAGCCCACTTACTAGGTGCTGACGGAACGAATGTCCCCGGAGCTTCAGTTTTTGCAATCCAAGTGGGCCTCATTGATGTCCTATGGCATGACCTTAGATCTGCTAGAAGACATGTTGCCAATAAAAACGAACATTGCAACGATCTTTCATCATACTCACAGAACCGCTGAGCGATTGGATTCAGAGATTAGTGCTGACCGGCCTTGCTATGTGGAGGGATGCCCAGCACAGTGGGAAGAGCTACCCGATCCAGAATCACCCTTAGTGGTCGGGTTGGACGGCGGATATATCCATGCCAGAGAAAACAAAAATAGAAAAGCAGGTTGGTTTGAAGCCATTGTCGGCAAGAGCCTACAAGAAGATAAGCCCTCGGCCAGGTTTGGCTTTGTCTGTCAATATGATGATAAACCCAAATCCATACTGAATACCCTGCTCCAAAAGCAAGGGTTTCAAATGAACCAGGAAATTACTTTTCTATCCGATGGGGGCAATACGGTGCGTGATTTACAAACCCTTATGAGCCCTCAGTCCGAACATTTACTCGATTGGTTTCATATCACCATGAAGTTGACTGTCATGAAACAAATGGCAAAAGGGCTATCGAAAAACCAGGATACACCGGAACCACAGGTAGATCGCATAAAATGGACTATCTGGCATGGAAATGTAGAGAGGGCACTCGATTGCATCGACTTATTGCGTGATAAAATTGAACTCAAAGGCGGAGATAAACAAAGCAAGGCGTACAAATTGTGGAAATGGGTGGATGAGTTTTACGGTTACATCTCCTCAAACCAATCCTTTATTCCAAACTATGGGGATCGATATCGCTACGGTGAAATTATTTCTACCTCATTTGTCGAATCGACGGTAAACGAGGTCATTAGCAAAAGAATGGTGAAGAAACAACAAATGCGATGGACGAAGAAAGGAGCGCACCGAATGATTCAAGTTCGAATCGCCACGTTGAATCAGGAATTGAGGCAGTCGTTTTGCAACTGGCATCCGAGTATGAAAGAAAATGCGTCGGAAAATACCCTGGCGATTAATTAGATTGCCCCCGGTTTTTAATGGTCTCCAACTGCGATATGAGATTCTTGAGCAACATTCCATGAAACTACAGGACCGACTTAATCCCATCCTCAAAGCGCTGACTTTTGAACCCATCAGCCAAACGGATCAACTCTCGGAGGCGATCAATTATTTCAGAGATCGTGATGGTATCATCACGGATAAAGCTCCAACGGCTTTTCTGGAACCAGAAGAGAGAAAAGTACTGACTCTAAAAGACGACGTATTTCGCCCTTCGCTTTATAAAATCTTTCTTTTTCAGCACGTCGCCACCGCTCTCAAATCCGGCCACCTGAACCTCAAACAATCCTATAAATACCGCCCAATGGATAGTTATATCATTGATCGGGAACGATGGGAGCAAGACAAGGATAGATTACTGGAACGCGCCGGGCTGACCGCATTTGCTGATCCTGAGCCGATTCTTAAGACACTGGATACCGCTTTATTTCAATAATACGAAAAAACCAATGAGGGGATTGAAAATAATCCTCACCTGACTATCCGTCCTGATGGGACATTCCATGTCAGGACGCCCGCACTGGATATCCGCGAAACCGATCCTCTGCTGGCTCAGTTTCCAAAGCGCCATGATGTGCCTTTAGCTCAGGTACTGGACACTGTTGATCGGCATTGTGATACGCTCAAAGTGTTTGAGCACTGGCAACAAATCCATACTCCTCAAACCGTCTCTCGACCTGCCCTGTTATCAGGAATTATGGGATTGGGTTGTGGCATTGGTGTCCAGAAAATGGCACGGATTTCTTCCCGCATGACAGAAAACGAGCTGGAACATACGGTGAACTGGCGGTTTTCTCTGGAGAATATCCGCACAGCCAATGATCAGGTGGTCAACGCAATGGATCAGATGACATTACCCAACCTTTACCGGCGTGAGACTGATCAGCTTCATACCGCCAGTGACGGCCAGAAATTTGAAGTCAGAGGCGAATCCCTTCATGCCAGCCGATCTTTCAAGTATTTTGGTCAGGGACAAGGCGTCAGCGCCTATACCTTCGTGGATGAACGCCATTTACTATGGCATTCTCTTGTGATCAGTGCCTCTGATCGAGAAAGTACCTATGTCATCGATGGATTGATGAGAAATGATGTCGTCAAAAGCGATATTCACTCCACCGATACCCACGGCTATACTGAGTCCATCTTTGGATTAACCCACCTGTTGGGTTTTTCCTTTGCGCCACGTATCAAAGGAATTGGCAAACAAACACGATATCTCTTTCGGCCCAAAAACCGGGCGCATCCCGACTGGAAAATTGCGCCGCATAAAACGATTAATGCCAACCTGATTCGGGAAAACTGGGATGACCTGCTGCGGCTGGTGACTACCATCAAACTCAAGGAAAACACGGCTTCAGATATCTTCCGCAGGCTCAATTCCTATTCCCGGCAACACGCCCTTTATCAGACGCTCAAAGCATTCGGGCAAATCATTAAATCCCTTTTCATCCTGAGATACATTGATGATGTCGAACTACGCCAGGCCATCGAAAAACAGCTCAATAAGGTGGAGTTGGCCAACCGTTTTACCCGGGCTGTGGCCGTTGGAAATCCTCGTGAATACTCACAAACTGAAAAGGCAGAACAGGAAATGGTCGAAAGCTGCAATCGCCTGATCAAAAACAGCATCATCTGCTGGAATTATCTCTATCTGGAGCGACAACTGGAAAGAACCACTGATCCGCAGGCCAGAAAAAATCTGTTGCAGACCATCTCAACCCATTCTCCCATGACATGGGCACATATCAATATGCTGGGGGAATATGATTTCTCGGAGGAAAAGCTTAAAGATTCCGTCGGTATTCTTCCCCTGAAATCAGCCGCCTAACTGAGAGGTAATTTCGGGAGGGCGATATCCGGGGGTTAGGCTGATATTTCAACGCTATTCCGAAATTCCTGTGGCGGTCTACGTACCTTTATGCAGTTCGACCCATCCTGAATTATTATAGATAAAGATTTGACAGAATAATTGCTCTGTATATACTCTGTATAGTGTTTGATATTTTGTAACTAAATAATGCAAGTGATCGTAGAGTGGAGCAAAGAAAAGAATGAGCTTCTGAAAGAAACAAGAGGAGTTTGTTTTGAAGATGTTGAGAACTGCATTATTAATGGTGAGATTATTGACTTAATACCGCACTACAACCTAGAGAAATATCCAAACCAAAAAATTTATATAGTGGCTATCAATGACTATTTACACTACGTGCCATTTGTTCAAGATGAAGAGAAAATCTTTTTGAAAAATATAATACCAAGCCGAAAGTTAATGAAAAAATACTGAAACTTTATTAGATAACCAGTTGTTATTATGAATACGAAAAAATATGACTACACAGCCGAAGAACTAGAGCTTTTGGATTATGTAGAAAATCAAAATCCTGAAAGCGTAGCGAATGTCGAAGCTGAAAAAGAAAAGCACAGACAGATCTTTATTGATAATGCAACAAAGCGTAAGCAGGTAAGCCTCCGCTTACTAGAGCGTGATTTATACCAGTTAAGAACAAAAGCATTATTACAGGGTGTACCGTATCAAACCCTTATAAGCTCCGTAATCCATCAATATTTAAATGGTGAGTTAGTTTCTAAAAATAGTTAATAGTTAGTGTTTCATTTTAACAAGCGCAGCGTAAATTGATTGCATCTGGTTTTCATGAGTCAGACCGAGGTTACATAAAAGGCGTAGGCCAAGCCGTTCTTGCTAAAGATGGAGATGCTTCTGTTGATGACATGTATGTCCGCTTTGGATCTGGTAATTATGGTATCCAAATAGGCCGTTTTGAAGCGACTGAATTGTTCTCCAAGGGAACTGATGCAGCGCACAGCCTTATTGGTAGCACTAATTTCTATCAGGCAGGCAACGCCCGAGGCCGAACCAGTGATACTGGTCAAATCATGTTTGATGTGACTGCAGGAAGCGTCAAATTCGAATTAGGCACCATTTGGGGTGAAAGCGATAGCGATTCTGCGGTTGCAGGTGAAGACGCTATTTCAGGCTTCAGACCTGCTGTTGTTTGGGACGCGACTGATGACTTACGAATTACACTCGGTTACGAAGACATGGAAGACGCTGGTACTGAAACATCTGGATATGGTTTGTATGTACGTTATGCAACAGATGCTTTCGCATTAAAAATGAACTACGCTAATGGCGAACAGATAGCAAATGGCGCAACCAGCTGGGAAAACACTTCCTATAATATCAACCTCGAGTCGGGAAACATTGGTATTGGATACACCAACTCAGAGGATGAAGGAGGAGATTCTGCGAGCCTTATCTATGGACGTTATTTGATTCCTAATTTCATGGGCGTTGAAAATGCAAGTGCATCTATCAACGTTGGTGTATCGGAAGCTGAATCTGCAGCTAATGACCAGACACTATTCAAATTTCGAATCAACTATACCTTCTAATATCATAATGGTGCCTTAAATTAAGTAAGCAGCTACTTAATACTTAAGCTGCTTACTTTTTTGCTTACCTTTTCATACAGATTTTCCAATTAAAACACTGCTGTTTCGATTGCAGCATTCAACTACAGTGTAAGATCGGTGTCATACTTATGACACCGATTTCCTGATTCAGCTGTTCGCCCGGGCCTGTTGACGTTTTCCGTTCACGGCATCTTTGTGTCTATTTTTCGCTCTGACGACACTACAATTCGTCGCAATAGAGCGACGATTACTCCTCATTGTGACTTGTCAGAACAAAAAATATCTCACAAATCTACTTGTTCAGGAAATCTCAACAGACCCTGATACCAGCGTACTTCGCATTGGCCCGGATAGGAAACGGAATTAATCTTAGGATAACTAATCCTTGTCCCCGTGATAAATTTAACATGACTCATCAAATTCCTGACCGGTATATGGTCGTCGCGCTACTGGTTGCCATTTAGTTCTCTGACTAGCGCTGACACATCATGTCACTATGTGGTTGCCCCTGAAGAACTAGAAGAAGAACTAGAAAAATCTATCCCTGCAGCATAAATCGGACCTGCCCCTGGGTTATCTCTGGAGCTACCAGAGCAGGTTTTCCCAGCTTTTGGAATGTGTCTGGATTGGCCTGATCAATAAACCGAAGTGAAACCCCGCCTCCCGGTCGAAATCGTTCTCCACGAAGGGCAATATCAAGCTACCGCCATATCCGAACAGGTCGCAGCCTATGATCAGGCGATGAGTGAGTACTACGGAACCCGAGCCCCAGCAATCAACGGGTTTCGAATTGGTCAGAACAAACTGCTGCCGCTGTGCAACGGAAGAAACGGGAGTACATGCTGGTGTTCCTCCAGGAACAGGGTTTCCTGAAGCGCTGATAAGCCTCTATCTTCTCTTCGGGATGAGTTTATGCCTCCTGGATGCCTGGGGATTCGGGTAAGTGGTTGTGGGGAGAAGGTGGGTTTCCGGTAGTGTTGCTGTTCGGACATACCCTCGGGAAACCAGGAGTTTGTAGGCGAGGTATAGTCTGAATCTGGAGTTGAGATCGCTAACGTTTCGCGATTACAACGCCGTTCCCCCCAAACCCTCCAGACCAAGTCCTTACCAAGGGAAAACAGTCGTGAAATATGGCCTCCAACAGCGACAGGATAAAGCGGTGAGTTTCCCGGGATTCTGCGTTTCCGCGGCGTGGCGCCGCGGGAACGAGATACCCTTTTGTGCTCCAAAGTTAAGGATTTACTACTCCAGAAAGTTTTGGAATCCTAAAGTAGCCCCAAATGAAATCAAGTGATGACCATTTTTCTTCTACTCCCGGTACCATCCCTACCTCTCCATGTTCAAAAGGTTCAGGGGCAATGTCACCATAGGTAATCCGAGGCTTTCCATTTTCCTGTAAGTACACTGCTGCACTGGCATGACAGGTGTGACATGAAGAATCGAATGCTGACCATTTAACTGGATGAAGTGGATTGGCATTTTCCCCATCACAGCCCTGGTCTGCAGGTTGACATGCAAAACTTTCCATCTGTGTGTTACCCAGGTAAATTGGCTCTCCAGAACCAGGCTGGGTAAATCTAAACTGGGTACCCATCAGTCGATAATTCATTAACTCGGTGCTTCCGAGCCCTGCCTTGGTCAGAATGGCCTCTCTTTTTGCCGCACTCAACCCGTCAGTTCCGCCACCAGGGTAAGTAATGAATTTTTCTCTTATGTAATCAAAACCGGGATTATTCTTGAATTCAAAAGTCGCCCAAAACCAGCTTGCATCCTCAGCTTTAAACGGATCAGTGTTTGCAGGTAGTTTTTTCACTTTGTATTCCAGATGCATTCCCTTGTAGTACCACGTGACGCCGTCGTAAACCATCGGTAGAGCTCCGCTTAGTTCTTCCTCAGTTCCCTTGCATTGTTTCTCCGGGTTTGGATCTGTGCAAGCGAATTTTCCTTTCATCTCTATTGAACCGATTGGAAAATCCAGGTTTCCTGCGCTACCTGGTTTACCTGTCAAATGGATTTTCAGTC
>JAALKB010000077.1:0-8212 GCA_011088265.1 Gammaproteobacteria bacterium | reverse complement strand
CCCCCTGAACTTTGGCACTATTCAACGGTATTGTTCTATCTGCCCGACTTCCGGGGTTTGCACATACATCGTTCGGATGGGTAAACGTATCTTTATCAGAAGGCCAATAATCCCATTTAGGTGCACCATTATCCAGTTGGTTCATTCTGGCAAATGCCTTCCACGCGAATTCTTGCTGATCAGCAAGACTATCGCTAAATGCTTTAGACTCGCAGATTTCTGCAAACTCGGCGTCGGATACGGTCAACCATTCTGTATCACACTGACCGCTACCTCCAGCGTGAGAAATTAGTGGAGCCGCTAATACTGCTGCGGATCCAATTACCAGACGGCAAATATTTTTGGGTTTTAAGAATTTCATAAATACTAAGCTCCGAATTTGATGATTAAAGGTAGTTTATGTCGAATAACGTAGCATATTTGGTATTGTTAGGTGTGTCAAATGTCACTGATCCTGTGACCTTGACTTCGGAGATAGTGGTTCTGAGGGCAGAGTAGTGCGGGGGCAGATCTTCGATCTATGTTTAGTTCAGTCACCCAGGGGATAGGTGGTTTATTCAGATTGAAAACATCTATGGTTTCTGAAGGTCATTAGCAATCGTAAATCGAAAGTCTGATGTCTATCTTTCCTATTTCTTTTTAGATATTTTGTGTTTGCCTGCGTCCACCTGATCAAGGCCCCAGGTGAGTAGTTGCCCAACCACTTCATTTGGATTTCGGTTTGATTTTTCTGCAGCATCGTATATGCGTTGGATCAGGCCTTTTGGTACGTGGTATTCCTCAGGTTCGGATCTGGGTTTTATGACGGGAGTGTCTGGGGATTTTTTTTCTGTTGAATCTTTGTCAACTGAATTGGTATCCGATTGTGTCAGGCTCGCCTGGTCTGTCCAGCTTCCTAACTTCGAATCCAAAGTGCTCTTTTTTGCCATGGTATTTGTCTCATGCTATGCCGTCATGGAATTGTAAGTGACTCTTTCAGTGTAGCGAGGTGAATCGAGTAAGTGCTCTCATGTACTCTTTGTGGACCACACCTTTATCACACCCTTGATTTGGAGATGGTTTTCATTCTTTATAGTTTGAGTTCTTTCGCAAGGCCTTTGTAGGCCCTGGCTCCAGTGGAGCGCGGAGCATAGACGCCTACCGGAGCATGATCGAGTATGGCTTCGGGGATTGAGACATTGATGGGGATCACTGTCTTGGCGACCTGTGTTTTAAACCTCCGGCGAGTGATATCTTTCAGAGACTTGCTCAGCGAGAGTCTTTTGTCATACATCGTTAATACGATTGATTTTAGAGACAGGTTTGGATTTTTTTCCTGCACCAACTCAACCAGTTTCATTGTACTGTCTATGGCCTGATAGGCATATGGTTGGCATTGCAAGGGAATGATCACCTGATTCGCGGCGGTAAGGGTATTAAAGGCGAAGAAGCTGAGGTTAGGTGGGCTATCAATAAAAATGAGTCTGTAACGGGAGGATATGGTGGACAGCGCTTTTCCTAGTTTGTCATTTCGGTCTTTGTCGCCAGCAAAGCGCTGATCTGCTATGGCAAGGTCCAGGTTTGCTGGAAGTATGTCGTAATACGGACCGCTAACAATGCCCTTTTCACATTCTTTGGGCTGGTTAATTCCGTGAAATATCGTGTAATTTAAATCCTGTGGAATGAGTCCTGAGCCTGCCGTTAGATTGGATTGTGGATCAAAATCAACGACCAATACCGAGGAAGGGTCAGACTTTCCATATTCATAGGCGAGGTTTTGGACTAGCGATGTTTTTCCAGTTCCGCCTTTGTGGCTAACGACAGCAATAACTTCGCTCATTATTATTCCTCTGTGTTATCCCTGTTTGTCTGGGTTACAAGCCACCGTTAGAAATCACTGCGCTGGGATGAGATGTGTTTCATTGGGTACGGCGACTCAATTGTTCCGCGTCGGATACCCATTTACGAGCTTCTTCAATAGAAACAGCGGGTGAACCAGAGCCGAAGAGAGTGGTGATATCTCCCGGAGGAAGGTTCGATAGCTCCATATAGGTCAGTATTCCGGCTGAATTTAATGCTCTGGCCATGGACTCTGATATGCCTGAAATATGGGTGAGTGAATCCATAAAGATGACTCCATGCTGATTATCCATCACGACGACAGAATCGGAGTGAATTCGATCAAAAATAGGATGACCAGAAGACCCCCTGCCAGAAGAGTCCTTGACAGAGTGTCTAGCGGACTGTGTTGTTAAATGGTTGTTTTTATTTTGCCTACGGCGAGCGATTGTTCTACTTATTAACAGGCCTGTGACGGTTCCGACAACCAGCGCGGCTAGTATGGACATGTCACTACTCCTGCCAAAAATGAAAAAAAATAGTTACTACTATTCTTTTGCACCTCTGCTTTTAAACGGAAATTACGCATGGTTTGGTCCAGTGGCTAAGTGACTAGGCTTCGAATGAGTATAAGATAAATGCACTGATGCATCAATTTCAACCGACGATCCTGTTAGGAAGGAAAAACGGCGGTATCCGGGATCGGGGTTTTTCTTGTTTCGGGTAATTGATCAGAGCAGATACAATGGAGAGAATATGCCTATTCGACTCTTGGATTCAAGTGGTGATTTGGTTTTCGATTTCCCTGGACTGCTGGAGACCCGGTACCATACTCAGGTGTGTGATAATTGAAACATTAGAACGGCCAGTAAGCCCGCTGGTTTTGCTCCGGGTGGGTTTTGCTCCAGGATTGTGTTCCCCACGATTAATTTCAGGAGCCCGTGTTCTTATTGAGCCCCGCGCTCCGATTGAACAGAGTAAGATGAGCCGGTTCGATTTCAACTTTTCAATTAGCGAAATTGTTACTAAACCAATTGTTGGGCCAATACCGCGAACCTATAACTGAGGATAAAACTGAATATGGACCAAGCCCAAATTAGTCGGCCAACTATCAAAAAATCACTATGGCGATTTCCGGTAATCGACTACACCGCGCATCCGATTTATCGTCAACCGGGAGCTAAAACTGGGTTTAACGATACCATCGCTGCGCTGAAACAGTATTGGCCGGATTATTTCGCGGGAATGTACCGTTATAAGGAAAACAGGAAGCGTATTATGAAACATGCATTTCTGCATAAACGTTCCCAGGCGCCCAGTGACCTGGCTGAGTTTGAAGAAAGTGGGGTACTCATTCGACGGATTGACCAACGTTTCATTGAGGATTTGAAAAACCGCCTAAATGAAATCATTGGTTTTGACATGGATACCGTTGATATTGATGGTCAGGAGGTTCGTCGTTATATTCATTTTGCGAATGAAGATCCTGAAATCGAACGGTTGCAATTCGAGATGTTGAATAAACATGATTTTATCGAAATTGCAAAACACTATACCAATGCGAAGACCATCGATATGGCGGGTTGGAAAATCAGAATTCAACAGCCAAACACCGAGTTCAAGAAAAATTTGTTTGCGGATGTGGGTCAGTCCGTTCCCGAAACTAACTATTTACACGTGGACTCATCCTTTCCTGGAAGTATGCTAAAAATGGTTTTGTATCTTGGGGAGGTCAACGGCAGCAATGGGCCATTTTGTTACGTGCCCGGGAGCCATCGTTTGAATGAGCCCATATGGCGTGTGATTGCGAGGAGGGTGAATCACAAAAGTGGAATACAGAGTTGGGATCCCGAAACCCGGGAGCGTTTTATGAGGCTGCCTGCATTTTTCCGACACAAAGCAGAGTTTGGTAACGATATTCTGCCAAATAGTGAACTCGCTCAAACCCTCCTGAAACATGAAATACAGGTTACCAGTGATGTGGGTAATTTTATCCTTTTTGATAATTCAGGAATGCATCGAGGGGGATTAGTGGAACAGGGAAGAAGAGTATGTCTGCAGTGGACGATGAATGCTCTCGGGTAATTTCCATTTAAGATGAGAGAAGGGCATGGATGAGTGGTAGATATAGCGTCAAAATTTCATGATAAAACCAATGGAGATTGTCGGCGCTTAGATCGGGATGGAATTTGATTCCAGACTTACCGAAACCCACAATGGATGCAGAATTCGGAAGATGATCCAAAAAACGAAAACAGCAATGCGTTGTTCAAAATGGCGTTAGCCTATATCGAGAGAATCAGGGAATATTACCAGGCTCTGGGGTACGGTGTTCCTTATGTTTGGGCTCGCTTCGAAGAAACCCCGTTTTCCAGGTTAGAAAAATCGCTATCTGACGCAAGAATCGGGATCGTCACGACGGCTGCACTTTATCAACCTTCTAAAGGAGAGCAGGGCCCAGGAGCTGCCTATAATGGGTCTGCAAAATTCTATTCTGTTTATGCTCAACCGACGGACAAAGAGCCCAACCTGGGTATTTCCCATGTTGCCTATGATCGGGTTCATACCTATGGTTGATGATCAGGGGAGCTATTTTCCTTTACGTTCATTGAAGCGTCTGGAAGAGGAAGGGATGATTGGAGAAGTCTCTTCGAGGTTTTATGGCTTACCAACTAACCGATCCCAGAAGACTACCCTGGAGGTTGATGCCGTTCAACTACTGGCAAAGTGTCAGGAAGATCAGATTGATGCAGCGATACTGGTTCCCAATTGCCCTGTTTGTCATCAATCAGTAAGCCTTGCTGCCCGGGTATTAGAGGATGCGGGTATTTCTACGGTGATCATGGGATGTGCGAAGGATATTGTGGAACACGTTGGAGTACCACGCTTATTGTTCAATAATTTTCCTTTGGGTAACGCGGCGGGTTTGCCCCATCAGCGTTCAGTACAAGTGGAAATTGCCAGACTGGCAGTGTCTATGTTGGCGACTGCCGTGAGGCCCCGAACCACTGAGCAGTCACCTTTTGAATGGCATGGAGCTCCAGATTGGCAAAAAGATTACTGCAATGCGTCAATTCTTAGCAGCGAAGAAATCAGGTTGCGACGCCTGGAGTTCGATAAGTCCAAAGCTGATGCCAGGGAGATAAGGGAAAATAATTCCTGCGTTAGTTAATTCGTAGTTCTGCCTGGGCCATGACAGGGCATGCTATGTTTCTTCCAGTTTTTTGATAGGTAAGGCGAAGCATTCTGAATGCCTGGGCAGAGGCTTCGCAAAATCATTTAATCTGGCTTTTTCCGCCTATCTCTATTTTTTCGTGGCTCACCCTGGTTCGATCCCATGCACTGCGGAGTTAAGGCCCCTCGCGGTAGAGGGCGCTGGTTTTCGAAGGCTTTTTATTGCCACCTTACAGGTTAGGAGTTAGAGTTAAGATCCTCTTTATCCTGTCTTCTTACTCGGAACGATCAATGCACAACATTGTTGAATCTCTACCTTCCTGGTGGTACCACAGCGCCCAGGTTTTTAAGCAGGAGCAGGAAAAAATCTTTGCCAAACAATGGATATTTGTTGCTGGTGCTTCAGATTTGAAAAACCGGGGTGATTATGTCACTACCGAGATTGCGGGTCGATCCATTATTGTTATAGTGAACGATAACAACGAGTTAGGGGCCTTTTATAATCTTTGTCGGCACCGGGCTTCCCCTTTATGTCCTAAAACCCAGGGAAATATACCAATGTTTATTTGCCCCTATCATTCATGGTCCTATGGACTGGATGGTTCGCTAAAAGGGGCTCCGGGGTTTGTTTTGAATGCCGAAGACGGTACAGGATTGAATACCGGGGATTATGGTTTGATTAAAATAAGGGTGTCATCATGGAATAACCTGGTTTTTGCCTGTCTGGATGAAAATGGCCCGTCATTGGAAGATTGGCTCGGCGATATTTCTGTCATTGCCGAGAGGTTCCCATCTCTGGAAGGGATGGTGTTTGAGCGGCTATTGGAGAATGAAGGGGCGATGAATTGGAAAACCTACAGTGACAATTCCGCTGAGGGCTATCATTGTCTTCGGTGCATAGAAAACTGAATCAATCTCTGGTTGGTAATCGTACCAGGATCAATGCCTATGAAAATGGAGAGTTTGTTGGTTTCGATGTGACCTATCGGGGGGAGGGAGATGATGAAAGAGACTCCCAGGGTTTTAGGATATATAAATACCCCGGGTTATTACTGCATTTCTCTGAACGGAGTTTTAATATTGAAAAAGTGACGCCGATCAGTCCGGGAAAGTCTCGAATGCAACGCTGGTTCTGGTTTGATCGATCGGTCAATTCCGGGGAGCGAAATTCCACCATTGAATTCTCTAATGAAGTCATGGACGAAGATATGGGGATTTGCGCCGAAGTTCAACGTAATCTGGAAGGCGGTATTTACCATACTGGATTTCTTTCCCAGGAGCGTGAACCCGGGACGATTTTTTTCCAGCAATGCGTTCGAAACTCACTAGAGGAAGACCGGGTCTCCGATTAGGGCAGATACCTGAAAGTGTTCTTTAAAAGGTGAAGGGTAAAAGTACCAAAGGTCATCACTGCAGCTCAATCTAACTTGCATCGATCTAAACGAGTTGCAGTGCAGCGGGGCAACAAGTTATCAGTCGATTCAAAATATTGAATTACGCTGGTCTTATTACCAGTCTTATTATTAGCCTTATTGCTAGTCTTATTAAACAGTTAACCCAATAAAGAAAGGTAAATTATGGAATATATTAGAAAAGGAAAAGGACCCGTTCTGGTTTTTCAGCATGGTTTTATGAGTGGTGCTTCCTACTGGCGAAAGCAGATCGACCATTTCTCCGGAACCCATGATGTGATTGCTACCAATCTACCGGGATACGCAGAAAATAGAGATGATCCTGTAGACAAAATAGAGGGCTTCGTTGAGTTTTTGCTATCCTTGATGGACAAATTGAAGGTGTCAGAGTTTTCATTGGTTGGCCATTCCATGGGCGGAATGATTGCCCAAGAGTTTGCCATACAACACCCTGATCGCTTAGATAAGTTAGTGCTTTATGCTACCGGACCAGATGGGAGTATGCCAGGGAGATTTGAGTCCATCAGCGCAAGCCGGGATCGCATTCTTCTTGAAGGTAGGGAGCAAACGCTAAGAAATACAGTTTCAAGCTGGTTTCTAAACGAAGAGGCGGACGCTAATTTTCAGAAGGGAATGGCGCTCGCCGAGAGTACTTCCCTTGATACCATGATGGCGGGCTATACGGCTATGGAAAACTGGCAATCTGTAGATAGATTAAAACAAATTAAAAACGACACTCTCATTCTTTGGGGAGATGGTGATCGTTCGTATCGATGGCCCCATCCAGCAGCGCTATGGAATCGGGTCGAGAGTGCCAATCTTAGTGTAGTTGCGTCCTGTGCACATAATGTGCATCTGGAGAAACCGTCGCTATTTAATGCGATCCTTGGTGATTTTTTGAAATCGAAATAATTAGCTATTAAAGTATCTTTTCAGGTATCGAAATATTACTAGGCTAATTGTTAATATTTCTTTATAACACTATGATTTTTCTGGATTTTTAGCTAATTAGGTGTTCTTAGCCAATCAGGTTTTGCGTTTCAACACACTGATGCTATCGCTTAAGCAGTATCTTTTTAGTTCAGGATTATTTTTCAGTCTCCTGTTCTTCCAGGATTAGCAGAACCGGGCCATTTTCTTCGAATGCCCTGGGTAATTCCCGTGCTATCTCTTCCTTTTTAATGGTTCTGGCTTGCCAGTGACAGGATTTAGCCAATCCGATGAAGTTGGGGTTCTGTTGAAAGATACCAGTTCGTTCTATGTCACTATTATCCATGTCATCACAAATCTGCTGTAACGCATTGTTATTCCACAATAATATGACAATACTCAAATTCAGCTCTGCTGCTAGTGTCATCTCCTGAAAAGTATATTGCAGTCCTGCATCACCGACGATCACCAGACTGCTGCTGCCTTCCTTAGCAAGGGTCGCACCAATTGCTGCGGGTAAAGCATAACCCAGAGTGCCATAGCCCGTGGGATGTAGCCACTGGTTGGGGCGTGACATCGGCAAATAATCCACTGCGGTGTAGGCGATCTGGGTCATGTCGCTGACAATAGTAGTCTCCTCATCGATCACACCCATGATATCGCCAAGTACAGACCAATGAAGCATTTCCTTTTGCGTCATTGCATCGTTATGGCGGTTTGCCACTGCTTTACAACGGGCGTTTACTACCGGAACAATACTTGATTCCGGCGTAGGTAAACGGTTACCGATTTGTTCCCACGTAATCCCGCCGTCGGGCCGTGGGGGCCACGACGCCAGGGGCGGGGGGGGGGGGGGGGGGTGTGGTGGGGTGGGTGGT
>JAALKB010000076.1:12848-16660 GCA_011088265.1 Gammaproteobacteria bacterium | reverse complement strand
GACTATATCCAGTTTATACTGTATATGTAGCCTTTTCGGGTTCTTCAGGGACGACCAATTAGTCAGTAACAAAAAACAGGGATACCAATATTATACGAAACCATAGACGTAGAGAAATAAAAAAAGTGAATCGGCGACTTAAACCTCTCTTTCAGCGAATAAAAAAGCTTCCCGGCTGGGTTCGAAAAATCGTTGGCATCCTATTAATACTTGGAGGTTTGCTATGGTTTCTCCCTGTGCTTGGACTGTGGATGCTACCTTTGGGATTAATGGTACTTTCATTGGAGTTTGACTGGGCACGTCGAGGGTATCTTTCCATCGCCATTTGGTACAGACGTCGACGTCACCGCCGAAAGACCAGACAGGAACGTTAGCGCTGTGCATATCTGTTTCCAGACCCGTTGTTCAGACTTGCCACTAGATCCACCGTCCAAACTGATCGACAGCAAAACACCAGAGATAATAAGACACCATAGACAGTAAGACATCAGAGACTACAGACATCGGGGACAACCTTAGCACTAACGATAACATTAGCAAATACATTAACAAGCCAAACCCACCAGGTCCGAATTCAGTCCACACGGGAAAAAGCAACAGGGCAACATCTCCTGCCTGATTTCGACGTGTTTATGTTTTTATTGAAGTGGCGCCTGGCTATCTCAGGTTATATTTCTTAAATGATACCCTCAGGCGGTATTGTAGACTCTATTTCCAAGTCGTATTTTTAATTTCCTTCCTAGCCGCCCTAGATTCCCGTCACTGCGTTCATGACCACCACCGTCTCTAATCCTCATCGGCAGATCTCACATCCGAAACCAGCTGCCTCCATTCATCCAACACTCTTGGCAACCTGGTTTTTGTTCTACGTATACACTCATCGATAATGATCAAGAGTGCAGCGAAACTGGCTTCTAGCAAAGCACTCGCCCGCTCCTGTTTTGACCATGCATGAAATACGGGAGACGATACATCATTAGCGCCGTATCCACTAGCACCACCAGCGGGAATGAGGGTATGGGTGGCTAAAAGCCTGATCTCTTCTTCGTAACCAGTGATAACAGATGGCATAAAGCCAAAAGGTGTCAGATTGTCGCCGTGGATCGACTCCATCATCAATGGTTGCTCGGTGATCCTCGCCTCCAATCTACCTGAAAGAATGCAAAAATTCGCCGCACAAGCGGTTATTTCATCCATTGCTGCTGTTGCCTGAACGTCGTGAAAGCCCCCATTATTAATCACACGGCCCTTACTCACCAAGGGATTATCCGTCACAGCCCCCAGTGCGAAGCCGGATACTTCTTTTGCGTGTATCATTACACGATGGGCCTGTCCGAGCACTCGAGGAATGATTCGAAAACTAGTCGGAACCTGCTGCTTCAAGGGCACCCCGAAATCACCACCGCCCAGCAATTCCCGCATTGTATCCAGAGCCCAGGCGTCATGGGGGTTATTCCAGGATACGCCCAAAGTATTCGAGAAATGATCAGGGTGAACGCAAAATGCAGCAGCAGCAAGCGCGTATAATTCCCCAGCCATCTGCAGCCGATTGCTAAATGCCAATGTCGCATCAGCAACCAAAGCAGCTGCGCAAGGAGCGCCATTGATCAGAGACAGGGTATCCTTTTCCAGCAAGGACGCTGCGGTAGCAAGGTCAAAAAATACAGGAGATAAGCCAAGAATCTCCCCAGCGCCTCCTTGTCCCTGCTCGGAGAGTGTTGGAAGGGGGCGGCCATCCAGCATATTGGCAACCCCAATCGCGATATCCGGGGAAATCGCGGAGTGACCATCCAGGAAATTTGCCAACCGGGAGAATATGATTCCTCGCACCACTCTTTGAGGAAGTTCTCGTCCAAACGCCACCATTGGAGCATGGGGAGGTGTAGCAGCCTGATTCTCGCGCTCTTTCAAGCTTAACACCACATTCGAACGGCCTGCATAGCCCGTGGTTACACCATAAATAGGCGTATCCGTTTCCCTAATAAAACTATCCAACTCATCCCGGGCAAGTTGCATTTTTCTGATAGCTTCACTGCCAATCTCCACGGGGTTTCCCTTCCACGCAACATCATGGAACGACTCTAAAGTGACATCTTCGCCTTTATTTACGATTAGCGACATTTAGCAAAAATACCTTTAACCGTACCAGCTTCTGCTCACGGGATACCCAGACCCTTTAACGATTCATCATGAAACGAGCCATGTCTTCTGGCTGGTCTTCACAGCTGGGCAAATCCTGATTAAGTGCCACCCAACTTTGGGCGCGGCTGGTCCATATGTGGGCTTTGGGATTCAACCAGGAGGTATCATTTAGCGTACCTGGCTTGATATTGATAGTGGCAGAATAATGCCCCTCACCATGGAAGATCCGATTTCCACAGTGTCCACAAAAAGCACAGACTTTAGGCTTTCCAGAATCAGTGAGGGTTTCCCAAAATTTTAAAGTGCTATCAAAGTCCCGGTTCATCCGTAACGACATCGCAAAGGCGCTTGAAGACTGCTTTTGACAACCCATGCAGTGGCAGACGTAAAGCATGATCGCGTCGGCATTAAGTTGATATGTCACTCTTCCACATTGACATTGCCCGGTTTGACCTTTCATGGTTGAGTCCTGAAATTTAGATTCTAAAATAACGAAAACAATTCTTCCGTGTTATATCCCATCCCTGGTCCAATACGTCAACAACTGTTTGTGGCAAGTTTTCAGCACCGAATGCATTTAGGTTTTGATCCAGATGGGACTGATTACTAACCCCGAGGATAACGCCATTGTCCAATGGAGAGTGATCCGGTGCAATCATCGAATGCTGGCATAACCACCTTAAAGCGGCCTCCCCAGGTAGAATATCGTTTTTTTCGCAGACATGAACGAATTGCAATACCTTGAAATAATCTGCCTTCCAATAGCGCTCAGGATAAGCATCATAGGTCCCGAATCGTCCGGTATTTGGCTTATTGTGAATATCCCTGTACTTGCCAGTCAACAATCCTCCTGCCAACGGATTATAGGCATAAAAAGCAATGCCATAGTTATGTAAACAAGGCAGGAGTTCCGATTCAACATCCCGGTTTAAACCATTATACAACCCCTCATAAATGGTGGGTTGCATCCAATTTTTTCGCTGACAAATCCCGACCACTTCTGCTACCTGCCATGCGGCAAAGTTACTAAGACCGAATCGGGAGAAAAGTCCGTCCTGGTAGAGATCGTAACAGGCTTCCAGAGTGTCTATAATTGGCGTACAAATATCTGGGGAATGAAGGTACAACAGATCAACTTTATCGACATTTAACCGCACCAGAGACTCACAAAACTGCTGCTTCACACGCTGGGGCTGAAGCCCTTTCTCATTCCATGGGTGAACTTTAGTGGCTATAGAGAAATGCTTATCTTCAGAAACAAGTCGCCCCAATAGTGCCTCTGTTGCGCCATCATGATAAACGTGAGCAGTATCGAGTTCCCGATAACCCGAAGCATGAAAAGAAGACAGCATTATTGAGGCTTGCTCTTTGTCCACCTGATCACCAAAGGTCATGGTTCCAAGGATAGGTTTCATACTAACTCACTTCCGAATTTATTCATCCTGATATTCCAGCAGCCATATGCAGTAATCGGGCTTTCAATACAGACCTCCAATTTATCTGAACCATCATGCAATGCCCAGTAATGGTTCGCTCAGTGGTTTAGTCAATGAGCCGGGCAATAATTTCAGCAAAAATCTGGGCAACAGGCTGCTTAACAAGTTGGGCAATTTAGCGATAGGGCTAAAAACCAGTAATCCCATTAAACAACAAACCATTAAACAACAAAC
>JAALKB010000076.1:178-12748 GCA_011088265.1 Gammaproteobacteria bacterium | reverse complement strand
CGATAGGGCTAAAAACCAGTAATCCCATTAAACAACAAACCATTAAACAACAAACTATTAAACAACAAACTATTAAACAGCAAACTATTAAACAGCAAAACTATTAAACAGCAAAAATAGTGAAGAAAGTATTCAATTCCCTTCAATTATGGTCAATTCCCGATCATAAGCTCGCAGGGCATATTCCGCTGCTTCGCTATAGTCCGGATCGTTATAACACGCGAGGGCCTGTTCATAGCTTGGAAACTCAATGAGTAGATTTCTAGGCAGATCATTACCTTCTACGGTTTTATGAGCCCCCTTACTCGCCAGAATTTTCGCCTGGTACTTTTCTGCAATAGGTTTCCAGAGTTTGCCATACTCTGCTGCTGCTTCAGCATCAGTTGATGCAGAAGCACGAACTAACCAATAACCAGCCATATTCCCTCCAAAGGATGTGTCAATTTTTTAAGAACTACTACTACAGATTCCGGCTCCGATTTATTTTAGCTATTAAGCAACAGCTTCTTTTCATTCCTTGATGCCTCCTCACTTCCAGGTCAGGCAGCGCTAGAAATTGCCTTGGAAAACACATCAGACAGGAAATCTGGACCAATCGAAAAAGAAGTTTCCCATAATTGGAATCATTATTGAAGAGTGAAAGAACTAAAATTGTTCTCTCTAAAACGTTGCGGAGTAGCGCACAGAAACTATTTAATCTACGGGTCCTTGATAGCCAGCAAATTAAGGCTGATTCTTTCTCCGCCCAGGAGAAGCTCACTGGTATCGTCAAATAATCCAAAGCTCTCCATTTTCCAGATTTCCGTAAAACCCACAAGCATTAACCAGTCTCTTAGCAATTCAAGATTAAAACCCACATAGTGATAGTCATATTTATCCAGATGCCCGCCGAACATCATTCGCATAATACCAAACCGAAGTGCTGCATCGAATCTTTCATGGTCGAGATAAAGCCGACAAAGCACCTCCATATCCGGCACACTGATATACAACTTTCCTTTCGGCATCAGCACCCTGGTCCATTCCTTGAGGACCTCGGCCAGCTCACCGTTGTAGTCAAAATGTTCGAGCACATGAGAGGCATAAACTGACTCAAAGATACCGTCTTCAAATCGCGACAAATCCTTTGCATCACCGACATGATCCACGGCGGGGTTCTCAAGGGCATTAAATATTTCCCATTCTGGATGGGGAATTTTGCCGCCGATATGTAGCTTTCGAGGCTCGGTCACCGTGTTTTCGAATTCGGTTTCAGGCATTAAGGCTCACTGGATTGTTCCCTATTCATTTCATGAGTTGCTTAACTGGCGATTGATTCAGGAAGCCCCGGAATAAGTTCAGGCGAGGTGGATTGGAATAGGAAATGATCAAAATCAGGATGCAGAACTTTCCAACCCAAAGATGATCATTTTTCACTCAAAATGGGCGTTCGCGATTTTCCAGAGGCTCCCTACTCGTTACGCCCCATTCTTTTGTCAATCTGTCGTTTTTCCCATCCAGCGCCAAAAAAGCCAAACACTTCGTAAACATTCGCGCCATGTATTAGCACACCAATCCCCCAACCCAAAGCGGGCCAAACCACCCACATATAGCCCGGAGAAGTAAATAGATTGATGACCAGCAGTAAAAGCATCACCGCGGCATATTGTATAACATGGTTGTAAAACCCTTTAATATCTCTCACATACTCAATGGCTTCGGCTTCTTTTTGGGTAATGGTTTCACTTCCAACAGTATCTGGTTCGGTTGTCATATCGATTTCCTCAGTCAGTTTGGCTACATCAGTTTCAAATACGGCGGCCAGAGACTTTAGTGATTCGATTCCAGCGCGTTGGCCTCGCTCAATTCTTTGAATCGTTCGAACACTCAATCCACTGAACTCCGCCAGTTGCTGTTGTGACCAACCTTTTTGTAAACGGCGTTTTCGAATAATCATTAAACTCTCCTCATCCGGCTGTGGATATCATGATGCCATGGGCATTTCAGAGCAACGACAGTAACACGAAATTTTAGCGACATTCTGCAAATCCGGGCGACACTTAAGCGACAAAGATATGACATTAGGCAGCATTTGTCACATCATGAATTATTCCTTTTGCTTTCAACAAAACTTGTCTAAGCTTATTCTACCAGGAGGCCTCTCCATAGGTTCTTACAGCAGATTTTGAACATCATGTGGCTATCCTTTGCCACCAGCTATTCACAATCAGGCCACAATACAACAAGGCAACAAGGCAACAAAACAATGAATATCCTTTTTATCACTGCCGACCAATGGCGAGGAGCATGCCTTTCTCGCCTTGGACACCCAGTTGTAAAAACTCCAAACCTCGACTACTTGTCGGAAAATGGGGTGACATTCACCCAGCACTACGCCCAAACCGCCCCCTGCGCACCCAGCAGGACATCCATGCATACCGGAATGTATCTTCAGAACCATCGATGCGTCGTCAATGGTACACCCATTGATCGACG
Organism: Gammaproteobacteria bacterium; assembly: GCA_011088265.1. Taxonomy (GTDB): domain Bacteria; phylum Pseudomonadota; class Gammaproteobacteria; order Arenicellales; family Poriferihabitantaceae; genus WLWV01. The sequence continues at coordinate 10,273 of JAALKB010000076.1, read as the reverse complement.
TTTTACTAACTGGGCCATTGAGGTAAGAAAAAAGGGATATAAACCCTCACTATTTGGATATACGGATTCAGCAATGGACCCTAGAGGACTTAATCCGGAAGACAGGCGGCTCACTCATTATAGCGAGCCACTCGCTGGCATTGACTCTTTCACCCCCATTTATGATGACGTCTCTCTTTCCTGGGTCGAATATCTCAGGAATTGCGGGTATCCATTGACAGAAAAACCATGGGATTATTATGGAAACACCAAACCCGGAATTGAGTGGGAAGACGGTGGCCCGGTACCGCTACCCTTGGCGATCGGTGCCAATGACCACGAAACCCGATTCATGACAGATGCCTGCATAGACTGGATCAAAGACCAAAATAGCCCCTGGATTACTCACCTGTCCCTGCTGCGACCCCATCCTCCATTTGTGGCCCCCGAACCGTATAACTCCATGTATGACCCGCTATTGGTAGATGGGATAGTCCGACAACCTTCTGTAAAAAGAGAGTCCCAACAACACCCGTATCTCGATTTCATACTCAATGCAAAAGAATATGGCGCGACAAGTTCAAAATACAGAGCGCCGGATAACGAGCAGGAAATCCTGCGCAAAAAGGCGAGCTATTATGGCTTAATGACAGAAGTAGATGATCAGCTAGGGCGGCTGTTCAAGTATCTTAAACAAAGCGATCAATGGCATAACACGTTCATCATCTTCACCTCGGACCACGGTGAACAAATGGGTGATCATTGGCTAATGGGGAAATCCGGTTACTTTGATCAGTCTTACCACATTCCACTCATTATCCGGGATCCGCGACCCCAGGGAGAAAAGTGCCATGGTAAAACAGTGAATGCATTTACCGAGAACGTCGACCTTATGCCCACCATCCTGGAGTTTGTGGGCCTACCAATACCCAGTCAATGCGACGGCTATTCCCTGGAACCCTTTCTGTCTCATCAAAGGTCGCCTGTTTATTGGCGTAACGAGGTACATTGGGAGTTCGACTTTAGAGAGTGGTTTGATCCCACACTGCTAAAACACCTGAAGCTCACTCCCCATCAATGCACATTGAACGTCATTCGAGATAATGAATTCAAATATGTACATTTCACCGCATTGCCACCCCTATTTTTTGATCTGAAAAATCATCCCGATGAAGATGTTGATCTAGCGAGCAATCCAGAATATCAGGGCATTGTTCTGGAGTACGCGCAAAAAATGCTGTCCTGGAGGATGCATCACGACGACCGGGGATTAACCGAAACATTTCTTTCAAAATCTGGCCCGATAAGACGATACTCCCCCCTCCATCCGTTGGGGCTTGCCCCTGGGACCACCTCAGTCTGAGTTCGTTATGCGGCAAACCAGTTTCGCTATTGATAGGCTTGCGGTAAGACCCGGAGACTCAATGCCAAATAAATTAATTAGCCCGGAGATTCGATGTTGATGGGGTCCACTGATCAGGAAATCATTAGAGGTCTCACCGTTGATGACAATCTTTGGCCTAATGCCTGCGTAATCCGGTATCAATGAATGATCAGCTAATCCTGGGTAGTAAGACCGGATGCTTTCATAGAAGTCAACGGATCGACGCTCATCAACCTGATGCTCTACCTCATTGATCCATTCAACATCCGGACCAAATCGCACCCGACCGGCAAGATCAATGGTGATATGCACCCCCAACCCACCCGGAACCGGCAACGGATAAACCAATCGTGATACTGGCGAAGCGCCTATCAGTCGAAAATAGTTGCCTTTGGCCATCCTCTGTTGCGGAATGAACGACGAATCCAGTGAATGAATTCCTTCTGCCATGGGTATTGCCCCCAATCCGGCGGCATTCACGACGGTTCTGGCTGCAATTTTCATAGTAGACCCCGCAGACAAATCCTCAATACTTAACTCTACCCTGCCAGAGACCGGCCTTCCCGCTTTTACCCGATGACGAAAAACCATCATGGCACCGTTTTCTTCTACGTCTTTTTGCAGCGACAACATTAAACCATGGCTATCGATAATTCCTGTTGACGGTGAATATAAGGCCCCCACGCACACTATCCCAGGCTCCATCCTGCTAACCTCCTCCGGTGTTAATCGCTGTAAATCACCAACGCCATTTAGATTCGCCTGTTTTTCAAGGTCCTCCAACTGCAACAATTGTTGTTTGCTGGTTGCCACGATTAACTTACCGCAACGACGATGGCTGATGACCTGTTCTTTACAATAGCGGTAGAGCAAATCTCGCCCTTCAACACATAACCTGGCTTTTAATGAAGATGGAGCATAATAGATTCTAGCATGAATAACCTCGGAGTTTCGCGAACTATTACCTACGCCAATGGTAGTTTCATGCTCGATAACAAACACCTCTCTATCCACCAGTGCCAATTCCCTTGCAACGGCGAGTCCAACAACTCCAGCGCCAATCACAACACAATCCAGTTGCTCAGGCTTCGTACCCATCAATTCAACCACTGTATCCTCAATCCGAAACCTGCCAGAATGGATCTGGTGATACATTCCTTATGTGCCATTTTCCTTATGTGCCATTTTTCCATTTCTGTTTTCTAGCCAGTTTCTTCGCTGCTTTTTGCTCCCGAAGTCTCTGCACTTCCTCAAGCTCCTTTGTCATCATCTCTGGAGTCTCAAAAGTCAAACCACCTAACATGCCGTCCCGAATTTCGGTTAAGAGAATTTTTGCCACCCGATCCATATCGACCTTTCCTCCACTTCTTAAACAGCCTCGTTTCTGACCGATCGCCTGTAGTACCTCATAATCCCGACCGGGAATCTGGTCGAGACCATAACGCTCCATAAGCCGGTCAGGATAAGCTTCGATTAAAAAGGCAGCGGCGTAATGAGCGACATCTTCGTGGGAAATTGCAGTATCACGAATAGCCCCTGTGATCGCGAGCCGAAAACCACTGTGCGGATTCTCAACGTTTGGCCACAATACCCCTAGCGTATCAAGCAAAATCATATCGTCAGACAGCCTGATACGTTGCTGCATCCGGGTAATGGCGGGCTCATTGCCCGTCCGGGCAATGGTCTTCCCGACCAGCGCATTAATTAAAGAAGATTTTCCCACATTGGGAATTCCAACTACCATGGCGGTAAAAGGTGAATGGTTGCGACCGCTTTGTCGGTATAGTTTACGGCAAAGGTCGGGAATACGACGCACGCTACCTAACTGTTTCACACTAATGACCGTGGCAGCAATTTCATCTTTACCGTTATAGTGAAGTTCCCAGGCTTCGCTCAATTCAGGATCAGACAAATCACTTTTGGTCATGACTTTTAAACAGGGCTTTCCCTTTCTCAACGACTCCAGCATGGGATTTTCACTACTAAATGGAATTCGCCCGTCAAGCAGTTCAATAAAAACATCGACCTGAGATAACGCCTCCCTTATCTCCTTGCTGGCTTTGTGCATATGCCCCGGGTACCACTGGATTTGCCTGCTCATGATTGAATTAGCGATTTTTAAAATAGCTCAGGGGATTGAGAATAGGAAATAGATCAATGAATACGCCAACAGGCCTGACATATAACGAACATATTACTTGAAAATGGGGTCTACCGAATGGCTATTTTACCCTGTTACCATTTTGCAATCCCAGGGGTTTGCATTTAATCTGCAACTCCTTTTAGTCTTGTTCGAGATACATTGATCAATACATTCATCAAGGACATACAAATTAACTCGCCAATACTCTAACCCCTACAAATAATGCTCCAGCTGTTATAAATATGTGCATCCTTTTTATTGCCCTGAACCAACATCCAACCTACCCCCTCATCATCACAGCAAACCGTGACGAATACTTCGCTCGGCCAAGTAAAGAGATGCATTACTGGGCTGACAAGCCGGACATTCTCGGGGGGCGAGACTTACTTAAAGGGGGGAGTTGGCTTGGCATTAACAAAACTGGTGATTTTTGCGCCGTTACAAATTTTCGAACCTCCAAATTAATGGACCCTTCCGCCATTAGCCGAGGTGAGTTAATTGCCCGCTACCTGAATTATGAACCGAATTCCCTCCAAAACCACCATGGAGATTTCATCTCCTACCTCCGCGCGCATTCCCGGAACTACAATCCATTCAACCTGGTTTTCGGAAACATTCATGGGCTTTGGGTATTCAGCAGTGAATCCAATGACTGTGAACCATTGGAAAATGGGTTTCACAGCATTTCAAATGGAAAAATCGACCACCCTTGGCCCAAAATGTCCCTTGGCGTCGATCGGCTCACGACCCTGATTTCCAATGGTAGTCCCAATACCCACGGCCCCAATGTTCATTCCCGGGACATTGATTTTGATTCACTGCATCAAATTATGGTGGATCAAACCCAGGCATCAGACGATCAGCTTCCTAATACAGGCATTGAACCTGAAAAAGAGAGAATGCTATCCTCCATTTTTATCCCGGGAGGACAATATGGCACCCGGACTACCTCAATGCTACTTTATTCACGAAACCAGATACAGGTGCGGGAGATTAACTATGATTCTTCTAGCAACACTCGGAGTCAACAGGATTTCAAGCTCAAAACCACATAGAGTTAAAAACACATGGGCTCAAAAATACATAGGCTCAAAGTCGTAGGAATCCAGACTTACATCTGGAAAAATTGGCGCCCAATAAACAGCAACCAGAACGCGGCAAACAAAAACATCACCGCAACATAAGGCCAATTCCACATAGCGCCCTTCCAGCCGGGGATACCGTATCGACTTTGGAACACCAAATGTGTCCCGGATAACGGGCTTGCGCTGGTACCCATACTCCACGCAAACAAATAGGACAGCGCCAGCAAATTAGGGTTAGGGTTCATGGTTAACAGCAATGGGGTCAAGGCCGAAATCAAAATCACCGGATGAATCCCCATTGCCCCTGCCAACACCATTCCCCCAACGATCTGCACCGCGACAATGGAATCAAAATCGACAACCGGAATGGTGATGAACCCTGCTTCAATCATTGACCCAATGCCAGTTGCCAACACACCCGCGGATAAAAATAGCGTCAATTCATTTACTACCCGAGGCAATCCATAACGAACATGCTGCACCAATTGGCTCATACCCCCTCCGACTCCCAGGCGATACATCGTCATCACCAGAGTAATCAACAAAGCGCTTAGGGAGATGGAAATCAAAATAGAGAGATCGGGTAGCAACCAACTTGCAAGTAGTACACAGGCCGACAACAATCCGGGTATTAACAGACTATTTACTTTCAGAGGATATCCCACGAAATCATCCACCTCGGCGGAGTATCGCCAGCGAGCTTCTCCATAAACTACAAATAAACCAACCACAGCAAAGGGAAGCCCTGCGATCATGATGAACGATAACTGGGCATCTGGAACCACCGTTAGCACCACTGCAGTGCCTGCGAAAAACGGCGACCAGGCAGCCGCTCCAAAGAACACTCGATTGACAGACTGCGACGTAAACCTTTTTAAAGGGCGGGATTGATGGATGCGGTCGGCGATGAGCATGGGCGCTGAAATATTGATTACCGCTCCAAATAACGCTGTACCAAGCAGGGTTTGCCCATAGGCGCCCCGACCAGTAGGCAACTCAGTTATTGATGTGGAAGAAGACTGTTTCCGGGAAAATGGGCTCTCATCAGGAATGGCGACCAGTCGGAGAAATCCTACCGATGTAATCATGGTGAGAAGTCCTGTGTTTCCGCTAATAATGCCCCGGAAATTGATTTCTGCACCCGCCGCCACACCGAATCCGATGAGTATCACTCCCAGCAGCAACAACAAACCTACCTGTATTTTCTGACCAATAAAAAGATCCACAAAAAGCAACAGTGCTGCCAGCCAGCCCATCATGCCCGCGACCAATAGCCATTGATTTTCCTGCCTCATCGCCAACAGCCCACCACCAATGGTAATAAGCAACATAAGTAGGACAAACAAACCGCCCAGGGCTTTACGCTGAAACATAATCAAAACTAATCAAATGAATAGAAATCACGGAAAGCGAGTCAGGCTTTTTCGGATATTCCAGATCCGTTTTTGACAGGATACCCATAGGTCACTAGGTCACTACCCACCGCACACAGATCGCTGTCCAGAGACCACCAATTACAAACCGGTGATCTCCAGAATCCTATGCCAGCGCCACCCATCCAAATAGTCAACTCTCCGAAGACAACTCTTCCGGTAGTAAGATATTTAGCACAATGGCAATAAACGCAGCAGGCAACAAACCGGAACCTAGCAATACTCTGGCGGTTTGCGGCAAATGCTGCAGCGCACCGGGCTCCATTTGCAAACCTAAACCAATGGATAAAGAAACTGCAAAGATCACCATGTTCCGTCTATTCCATGTGACTTCAGACAACATGGATACCCCCGCTGAAGCAACCATTCCAAACATGACGATCACACCTCCCCCAAGAACCTCAATAGGAATGGTGGAAATAATTGCTCCAACCTTTGGAATTAGACCGCATAGAATGAGAAAAATAGCCCCGATGGTTACCACGGTTCGACTCATTACTCCGGTCATGGCAATCAATCCAACGTTTTGGGAAAATGACGTATTGGGCAATGCACCGAAAAAACCGGAAATCGCCGTTCCCAAGCCATCGGCAAACGTCGCACCACGAATCTCCTCATCGCTGGCCTCGCGATTCGCGCCCCCTTTTGTAATTCCAGATACATCCCCGACGGTTTCAATCGCAGAAATAAAAGACATTAAACAAAACCCAACGATCGCAGAAACAGTAAACTCCAACCCAAAATGCAGGGGGTTGGGTAGTGAAAAGACCGCTGCATTGGCAACGTTACCGAAACTCACCATTCCCAGGAAATAGGCAACCACATAGCCCACTACCAAACCAATTAGAACTGCAGCAACTGAAACGATCCCTCTTGCAAAAAACTTAAAACCCAGCGTGGTAATAATCACAACCAGGGCAACAAACCAATTTTGCAGACTCCCATACTCAGGCTTGCCAATGGCGGGAACGCCCCCTGCCGCATACTGAATCCCCACCTTCACCAATGATAAACCAATCATGGTTACCACCAGCCCAGTGACCAGGGGCGGAAGCGCGAAACGCAATTTGCCAACAAAAGGCGCGAGCAAAGCGTGAAACAGGCCTCCTACCAGAACCCCTCCCATTAGAATCGCCATGGCATCTACGCCCTTGCCCGCTACGAGAGGAATCATAATGGGTATAAAAGCAAAACTCGTGCCTTGCACGATGGGCAACCTGGCCCCCACTGGGCCTAATCCAATGGTCTGGAACAAGGTAGCAATTCCTGCAAACAGCATTGACATCTGAATCATATAGATCAGGTTAAAGAAATCCGGAGAGCCCGACCCAAAGCCAAATCCCGCCGCACCTGCCACGATAATAGCCGGGGTGACATTGGAGGCGAACATTGCTAGAACATGTTGTATCCCCAATGGCACAGCCGAAGAAAGCGGTGGAGTATAGTTCGGGTCCCGAAGTTGATCCGGCGTCCCGAGCGATGATCGGTCGGTTGTCATTTTTTTTCTCCTACTGGTATTTTCGTCTTGACCAAATTAGCTTGACCTGAATGTTGCCCAACATCCTGGCTTCCCATACTTATTTGCACAGGCTTATTTGCATGGACTCATTTGCATGGGCTGGTTTATCCTGCTCTGGTTGACTATTTGTTTTGATTGGTGAAGTGTGAAATTTCACCTGGAGAATCATACTCCATCTGTCGCCGAAAGCCAGTGCATAACAAACCGCCTTACCTTCCTTACCTGATCATCATTAATTCCCGTATCTGGTAAACTATCCAGCATTGATCCAGGACAATGCAAAGCGGCGCTATCATCACCCAAATCCCAGACCGAATATAAAATCTGGAACAGTAAGCCTGGAACAATAAACCTGGGCTTCTAGTGTATTTCCAAAGACAGACATAGCCAGTTGTGGCCCGACTCCGGCAATCAAATCGACATCCATCATGAAAAAGCCCCCTAACAGACTCGCGACAGACGCTAATAATATCGGAGCGTGGCTAGTTAACTGTTTTCATTACCTGGCACTATTCGCCATCGGCAGCGTTATCGTCTGGTCCGCCACACTGGAGTTTATTCATCAGGTAAGTACCGGTTCGGCAACCATTGAAGGGATTCTTTTGCTATTCATCTATCTAGAGCTGGGGGCTATGGTGGGGATTTATTTTCAGACCAAACGTATGCCCGTGCGATTTCTGTTCTATGTAGCGATCACCGCACTCACCAGGCTCATGGTGGATATCATTCAGGCGAGTCATGATTTTTCAGTGCCTTTACCGGTAGATAGCCTGATCAAAATATCCGCCGCTATTCTGATCTTGGCCGTTGCAACCCTAATTATCCGCTTTGGATCATATCGATTCCCCTCGACAAACCTGTCCAGGGACTCCGGTGAAACTCCTGATGATGTTTAGGCCTCCAATTCATTTTTTTTAACTCCATTATCCGGTCTATTCCCCGATCTGTTTCATGGCTGGATTGTTCTTTTGAAATAGCGCTTTGCGATAGAAATTACCAATCAAACTACTACCTGGCGCATCGTTTACCCGGGTTTCAATAAATCCGATACATAACAATAATACAATCTGTTCTCATGCAAGGTCCTTTACCGACAAAATCCCCTAACGACACTCATATCGCAATAGTAGGCGCGGGTATTGTTGGTATGAGTTGCGCATTGTGGTTGAGGAAAAAAGGATTCAAAGTCACAGTATTGGATGGCAATTCCCCCGGCACCATCACCTCTTATGGCAATGCTTGCATCATTGCTGACTATGCCTGCGTCCCGGTAAATGCGCCAAATCTGATTTCCCGATTGCCCTCTCTACTTTTTTCCGCCAACCGCCCGCTTTCCATAGACCCATTCCATGCAATAACTCACCTGCCATGGCTAATGGCTTTTCTAAGACATTGCAAAGCCCCGGAAGTAGAGAGAATCACCAACACCCTTGGCAAACTTCTATTGGAAACCAATTCTGGTCTCGATCCGCTCATCGAAATGACCAGTAGTCAGGATCTGTTCAAAAAAGAGGGCTGCATGTACGTCTATCAATCATCAGTTAGTTATAAAAAAGCCAAGGCGTCCAATCAATCCCGCGCAGACAATCATGTGCAATTTACCCAACTTGATTCCAACGATATTATGGATCTGGAACCCAATATCAAGCCTGGATTCGATAAAGGTTTACTATTTAACAATGCCCGACAGGTACTTAACCCTAAACATCTGGTTGATCGCTATTTTCAGACATTTGTAGAAAATCAGGGGCACTATCTGCACCAGCATGTCCTAAATGTCGAACATCAGAGAACTTCAGGAGGCAATTTATCTCTGGCGCTTGCCAATGGCACCAGATTTGCTGCGGACAAAGCTGTCATTTGCTGCGGCGCTTTTTCCAAAACTATTCAAGGTATTGGCGCTAACAAATTGCCCCTGGATACCGAAAGGGGATACCACGTTCAATTCAAAAACCAACAATCGCTACTGAATCGGCCCGTTGGCTGGGCTGAAGCCGGGCTTTACGCAACACCAACCAATGAAGGACTACGATTCGCTGGAACCGTGGAAATCGCCGGGCTCTCCAAACCGGCAAATCCGCGAAATATTGCCTACCTGAATAACAAGGCACATCAAATGTTCGCACTGGACGAATCCTATTCGTCTGACTGGCTAGGATATCGGCCTACTTTTCCAGATTCACTACCAGTCATTGATTACAGTCCGAACTCCCATGACATACTTTTTGCGTTTGGCCATCAACATATAGGTCTAACACTAGCAGGGATAACCGGAAAAATTATTGCAGAGCTCATCCTGGGCAACAAACCGGAAGTCGACATCTCCGGATTTAGTGCCCGAAGATTTGAATAAAGTCACCACCGATGGCATTACAAACCCCAAAACACAGCCCAGCGCATCCATGACGGACTTTTCAGCAAAGAATTGCAGTGAAAAGTGAACCTCAGAACAACGCAAAAATAGGGGATAAGGATAGGAACAGAGGAACAGAGGAACAGGAACAGGAACAGGAACAGGAACAGGAACAGGAACAGGAACAGGAACAGGAACA
>JAALKB010000076.1:0-168 GCA_011088265.1 Gammaproteobacteria bacterium | reverse complement strand
AGGAACAGGAACAGGAACAGGAACAGGAACAGGAACAGGAACAGGAACAGGAACAGGAATCATAAAAAAAGAGGAGCCATAAGCTCCTCTTTTTTCAAACAACAGATTTTCCGCTAGCTAGTCGTCCCTGAAGAACCCGAAAAGGCTACATATCCAGTATAAACTGGA
>JAALKB010000075.1 GCA_011088265.1 Gammaproteobacteria bacterium | reverse complement strand
TATGAAGCCTGGGGGCAGGTATGAAGGCCGGCTTCTCGAGCTAGTAACATGATATTTTGCAGAAACATACCATAGTCTAACCAGCTGCCTGTTTCCAGATCCCGGTGAATGGTGAAAATAAGTCCTACTGGTGCGTCGAAGAATTGAAAATTGCGCCGATGTTGTTTTTTCATTTTTTCCTTATCACCTTTCTCAATGCCAAGTAGTCCGTAGAGATCCCAGCCCACTTTTCTTCTTCTTGAAATGAAAGGCTCAAACCACTTTTTTGGATAATAGCGTTTTTCGCTATCGTGTTTTTCTGGCGTGTGATCGAAAGCATGACAAACTGCATCACAAACCCGCTGCCGGATTTCTCCGGTTAACACATAAACCTGCCAGGGTTGCATGTTGGTTCCACTGGGTGCTCGGGCAGCGGTTCGCAATACCGATTCCACTATCGATTGGGGTACGGGGTCACCAAGAAATCCCCGCAAGGATCTTCGGGTGTTGATTGCGTTGGTAACGTCTTTCGAATGGGTATAACTAACGTATTGGCTTGTATTCATGGGTCCTGGTGATGCGGTAAGTATGACTAATCGATGACTATGTCATAGCAATTCGATGCCTGTAATTCTGTCTTGATCATATCCGTGTTTGATGAGCCCCATCCAGGTCACGAAGTGGGCAGAGGTTTTTAGCGTAGATGGTGAACCTCATCGAGTCCATAGACCGGGGTTGGAATACCTTCCATGCGGGCTTTCAGCTGTAAGGCAAGATAAAGGGAATAGTGCCGCCCCTGTTGCAGGTTTCCGCCATGGAACCACAGATTGGGTTGTTGGGTGGGTTTCCACATATTGCGAAGTTCTCCCACCCAGGGGCCGGGATCACGATAGGTTCCTGAACCCAATCCCCAACATTTTCCTACCCGGTCGGCTACTTCCGGGGAAATGATTCTTGCTGCCCAATCATTCATGGAGGTATAACCCGTGGCACAGACAATGAGATCTGCATCCAGTTTGCTCCCATCACTCAATATCACTGAATCTGGTTTGATCTGTTGGATTTGTACATTGGCTCTGAGTCCAACTTCACCGTCAATAATCAATTGAGAGGCACCGACGTCAATGTAGTAACCCGCTCCGTATCGTAGGTATTTCGCATAAAGTCCGCTACCATCCTCTCCAAAATCCAACTCGAATCCGGATTGCCGCAAGCTATCGTAAAATTCTTTGTCCTTTTCCTGAATGCGCTGGTACTCAGCAATATGGCTACGACACATTAACTCATAAGGATTAGCAGCTAGCGTTAAATCCGCCATTTCGGTGGTTAAGCCTGATTGAACGGCTTCTTCAGAAAAGAGTTTTCTCACCGTACCTTTTGCAAGGGTTTGTGCTTTAACCACCAAAGAGGAAGAGCGTTGCAGCATCGTGACGTCGGCCATGTTTTCCCAGAGATCTGCGCAAATATCATGGTCTGAGTTATTGGAACCGATCACGATGCATTTCTTGCCCTGATAGCTGGCACCGTCTCTATAAGCGCTGGAATGGACTATATCTCCGAGGAAAGTATCAGCACCGGGTAATTGAGGCATATTAGGAAAACCCGACATGCCGGTAGCCAGAATAAGATGCGTAGGGTGAAGCAGGATTTGCTCCCCACTCCGTTGAACTTCAACCTGCCATTGTTCTTTACTGTCATCGTAATTCGCACTGATGCATTCTGTGGAGTTCCAATAGTTGACCTGCATAATGCGGCTATACATTTCAAGCCAGTCACCTAGCTGGTCCTTTGGTGTGTAGATCGGCCAATGATCAGGGAAAGGCAGATAGGGCATGTGGTCATACCACACTGGGTCATGCAGACATAGCGATCGATATCGGTTTCTCCAGGAGTCTCCAGCATTCGGATTTCGCTCTATTACGATAGTGGGAACGTTCAAACGCGTCAGTCTCGCTGCGAGTCCAATACCCGCCTGACCGCCACCAATAATCAGGCAATAAGGTTGGGTGTCGTATCCCAGAGTTGCCGTTTCGTGTTGTCGTTTCTGGAGCCAGGACTGGCGATGTCGAAATGCGCCGAATTCAGTGCCGTCTTCCCGGTTGTTGTTTTTGCCGGTTCTTTCTTCGTGGCCCGTGAGAGACTGAAGGGTAGTGAGCAATGTCCAGCAACGCCCATCTTGCAATCTTGCGTGTCCATAACCACTCCCATAACGAGTCGTAAAGCGGAAGCAGAATTCAATCTGTCTGCTTTGCGTTGGAGTATCTGCTTCCAGAGCATCACCGACCAGCTGCCAACCGGATGGCGAGCAGTGATCCAGGGTTGAAGTGAGCATGTCACTAATTTCCCTACACCCCTGCACCGTCTTGATATTCCAGCTAAAGGCAATAAGATCTCGCCAGTATCCTTGCGGGTGAAATAAGGAGATCGCTGATTCTATGTCCCGATTTGCAAGATCAGAACCGAAAGCCTCTAGCCAGCCACGTGCGCTTCTATTTGCATCCGTATTATCTACCTTTTTATCGGTGTTCACGATGACACGGGTATCCGAATTGTGAATCGATCATGTCTTATCAATATATTAAATGATTGGATTGGTGAATGAGCGGTCGTAGGCATTGAGATGGATTGTGTGGGCAGGTGATTTCCCTGATTAAGGATCCAGGACCCGGGAAACCGGTAAAAAGCGATCAGGACTTAATATGGGACCAGCCATCCGTATCAGTTCGAGATTGATCAGCGAATTGTTTGAAGTCAAACAGATCTTTATCTGCCAATTGGGAGGGTGAAACATTGGCGATACTGCGGAAGATGTTTTCGATTCGACCAGGGTGTTTATTCCATTCCTGTAACATCTGTTTTATTTTCTTGCGTTGGAGGTGTTCCTGGGAACCGCAAAGATTGCAGGGAATAATCGGAAACCCTTTCCATTTTGAGTATTCTTCAATGTCTGATTCTGCACAATAGCTTAAGGGGCGGATGACAATATTTTTTCCATCGTCACTTCGCAGTATGGGAGGCATCGCCTTGATTTTTCCGCCGTTGAACATATTCAGAAATAGGGTTTCAATAATGTCGTCCCGATGATGCCCAAGGGCAATTTTGGTGATGCCATTGGCTTCTGCATAACCATATAATGTCCCCCTTCGCAATCTTGAGCAGAGGCTACACATGGTCTTTCCTTCGGGGATCACCCGTTTTACAACGCTATAGGTATCCCGTTCGATGATGTCGTACTGGACGCCTAGCGCTTTGAGATATTCAGGCAAAATATGAGCTGGAAAATCCGGCTGTTTTTGGTCGAGATTGACGGCGATTAATTCAAAATTGACCGGTGCCTTTTTCTGTAACTGTAGTAGTAGGTCCAGCATGGTATAGGAGTCTTTTCCACCGGAGAGACAAACCATCACCCGATCTCCTTCGTTGATCATGTGGTAATCTTCGATAGCCTTTCCGACGTTACGACGAAGTCGTTTGTGCAACTTGTTGATGTTCGTTTTTTGCTGTTTTGGTTGGGGAAACCAGCTAATGGGTTGGATACTGTTCATGTCGATATTTTATAACACAATGAAGCAAACTTTAGATCGAGTGTTGATTTTTCTAACACGAAAGTCCCTGGGAAAAGCGGTACGGATATTATTTTGTTGGCGTTAGGGGAACGGTAAGCTGGCGTCGACTCTAACTAGGAGATAATAGGAGATATGACATTGAAAGCAACAACTAATCCAACCAACACATTAGGGAGTTTGGTGGATTGTTAGCGAAAGTCACCAAAGGACTAACTGGTCTGCTGATTTTTATTTTCCTGTGGCCTTTTATTCTGTCTTTGTTTGTCAATGAAGATAAGGTTAAGGCGGTGATTAGTAGACAGATAGAATCGGTAACTCATCGTCAGCTAACAATCGCTGGTGATCTCTGGTTCGAAAACTTTTTCTCAAATCTTTTGTATCCAAGTGTATATGCTGAACAGATCTCCCTGTCCAATGGTGATGCTGGAAGAGCACCCAATGTCTTCTATGCGGAGCGCATCAGTGCTGAATTTTCTTTGTGGCCTTTTCTTCGAGGTGAAGTTGAACTCCGGTCCATGGAATTACACGGCGCGCAAATCTGGGTTGAAACTGATGAGAATGGCGAATCCAACCTGATATTTAATCCACATTCTCAGGATAAGACAGTGATAGCAAAGGATTCAGCAAGCAATACCATCGAAATGGATGGTGTATCACGTTTTTCATCTGATAGTCCTATCAGTAGCAGTATTGGGAATAATTCGGCGACCACAGGCCCGAAGTTAAACTCGATCTCTTCTTCAGTTTATTCAAAAGTTCGTTCAAACCCGATAGCGCCCTGGTTATCAATTCTGGGCTTTCAGCTTACAGAGAGCGTAGTCCATTTTTCTCACGGTAAGAAGAATAGCCGCTCACTTTTCATTGATTCCATGGAAATGGAATCAGTCGATATTCGGGAGGGTTGGCAGGTGGTTCCTGATGGCAGTTCCGCGATGTCCTCGTTATCACCTGGATTTTCAGATGAAGAGAAATCAGCAAATGATCTCAATGAAGCAATTGAGATCACATTTTCCGCACGATGGGAGCAAACGGAAATTAGAGGTAATATGCAACTTGATAGTCTGCCATTCATCCTTACCCAACGCGGTACGAATGTGGCGCTAGATGCTCGAGTAGCAGATGCCAGTGTATTAGCAACCGGCCGAATTGATGATATTTTTGCATGGCAGGGGGTAACCCTGTTTTCAAGCCTTAGTATTCCCCAGCCGGAAGTATTTTCAAATTGGCTGGGTAGAGATCTGTCGTCAATTCCTCCGATCAATGCAAAATGGGAGTGGCGACAACCCAGGGGTCTCGATTCGGCAAGGGCGGAACGTATCCGTATCAACGCGAGTGAGTTTGGTATCGACGCGGTAATTCATGGTCGAATTAATCGTTTATTCGATACGGAAGGGGTGATGTTAAGCGCCACTGTTAACGGCACTTTGGATAAAGGTACGTTACCCGAAGCGTTACATGACGCTATGATTGATGTTAATTTTAATGGTGATGTTTTAAGTAAGGATGACGATTTCTTTCTTAAGATTAATCAAGGCACCATGATTTCCCGAAACAGTTCCCAGAAAAATGTCCAGCTATCCCTCGGCGAGACCGACAAATGGTTGTTGCTCGATGCTTCTTTAACTCACGAAGTTTCTCTACGGGTTGATTCTCTGCCCTTATTGGGTGAGGTCGTTGACGTCGGCCTTCCTGACATTGGAAAAATGAAAGCCACTGGAGTACTGGGAATCGATGGGGAAACAGTATTTATTTCTGATTTTCATCTGCGGAATGAGTCCGGGGATGTGGTTGTCGATTTACAGGGGCGTCTTAACTACGTTAAGGGGAACCCTGAAGGCAGGGTGAGTCTAAAAGCGAATGTTCAATCTCAAACCGTTCTTGAGCAGTTGTTTG
This sequence comes from Gammaproteobacteria bacterium, assembly GCA_011088265.1. Taxonomy (GTDB): domain Bacteria; phylum Pseudomonadota; class Gammaproteobacteria; order Arenicellales; family Poriferihabitantaceae; genus WLWV01. Next base: position 11,252 of record JAALKB010000075.1, on the reverse strand, counting down.
CTGGCGAAGAACATGGAATAAGTAGGCTGCAAATGACTGGAGATCTCTTTGCCGGGTCATCTCGCCTATGGGGGGAATCGCTACGAATTACCGGAAGTAACGACACGACTTCGATAACACTTTCTGGATCTGCTAGCGAGCTACTACCAAAGATCGTCACAGAATTGGATTTGGTAGCAGAGAACACAGATTTGAATGACCTTCCTTTTCCTGGAACTCTTTCACCGACAAAACAGGGAGACCTGGCACTAACGGCGAAGTTGATTGCAACAGGAGATGGCGATTTCGATATTTCAGGAATCAATGGGCAAATTAAATCACCAGGTCTGTCATTAAACTTTGCGGGCGGTGTTCGACAGGTCATTGAATCAGCAGATGCCCGTTTGCAATTTGATTGGAAGATGTCTTCTCCTGATGTATTGGTGCAGAGTATGGGAGAAAACGTTTCCTGGCTTGATGACTTATCGTTATTTTTTCCGCTAACCGGGAACTTTTTACTCTCTCACCGGGAACAGAGGGATCAATCAGGTCCTCTGGAGAACGATGTGTCAGGCTGGAAGGTCGAGAATGTCAAAGTTGAGAACCTCTCTGGGGATATTAAATTACTGGCAGAGGGAGAGGGCTTTTCTCTTTCTCCCTTGAAAGGTGAGTTAATACTTTCTGCCGAGGGGATCGTGTCGGATCCCATTTTGTCGTTTCTGGAAAAACAGGGTCTACTTATGGAGTTCAATCATTTATTTTCGGAGGTCCTGGTCGATGGACAGGTTGTTGGAAGTGGTCGGCTGTTTATCGATGATGCATCAATAAGCCTTGCTGATATGAACCTCGGCATCCGAACTGCGGAATCCCAGGTTGATGTTTCCGGTGACATCACAAGTTTCAATCCTTTTATACCCGGTGAGGTCAAGGCAGCATTTAGTGCTCACAACATTGGCAGTGTTATAGCGGACGATATCGCCATATTTCGGCGCAATAACCAGGTGGAGGGGGAGGTCAGGATGAGCCAGGTGGATAATTTGAATGTGCTAGATGTGGACTTGGCTGTGGGCGAAAGTGATCTTAAAGGACTCGTGACATGGCCGTTGGTCAAGCTAAAACATGGACTTGAGATCACACCTGAATCCGGGTCATCCGCGACGTCTTTGGAAGACGGTATCAATGTTGAGGAGTTTGGAGGCTTTTACGCAAAATTTACCTCAAACAAGCTCGACACAGAAAGTATACTGGCCGGCGATGAAGATAAGGATAAAGATGAAAACGTCTTGAGTGAGGAGGATAATGGGAGCCAGAGCACTAGTTATGACGGGGATCAGCGTGTGCTCTCGAAGGTTGTTTTCCCCACTGAATGGCTGGAAGGTTTTAAGGGTAGATTGGACTGGGATATCCAGGAATTAACCACTGGGGCATTTAAACTAAAACAGGCTAGAATCAATGCAGAGGCAGGCTCCGGGGCATTGGTTCTCTCTGCCAGAGGTAGTAGTAAAAAGGGCCCTCTGAACCTGGATCTTGAACTAAAAAACGGTGTTGTGCCAGAGGTTACCTTGAGTCTCATGGGCATGGACGTGGATGAATCATCAATAGCCCTTTTCGATGAGCTGGATATCATTGAATCTGGTGCGTTTTCCATGGAAATGAGCTTGAATGGGAGAGGTTATTCTGTTGCTGAAATTGCATCAACCGCAAACGGAAGTATTAAATTTCTGGTGGACGATGCCAGGATTAGCAATGCTGGCTTGAATTTACTCGGTGGAGATTGGGTGTCCCAATTTTTGCTAACCATTAATCCTTTTCGTGAGAAGGAGACCCATACAGGGGTGGAGTGCGGAGTCGGGCATTTCCTGGTGGAGGATGGCGTATTAAACGGGAAAAGTGGATTGGCGCTTAAAACCGACAAAATCACTTTTATTGGTGGCGGAACCATCGATCTCTCGGACGAAAATATACGCATACTGATTGCTCCCAAAGCACGCAAAGGATTTGGTATTAGCACCAGTTCAATTGCCAAGATGATTCGAGTCGGCGGTAACTTGAGTGAACCTAAAGTTGAGGTTGATCCTGCGGGTATTTTAAAAACCGGTGTGGCCCTTGGAGCAGCGATTGCCTCAAGCGGGTTATCGCTGGTTGCCCAGGGGTTGGTTGATCGAATTCGAGCGAATCTTGACGTCTGTGAAATCGCATTGAATGATCCTCACAGAGTAGCGAAAATCAAAAAGCCCCCCTTGCCTTTTGAGTCACAAACTAGAAGAAGAAAATAGCATCTCCTGGATGCGGAGGAAATCGTGAAGCCTTATTCTCAAGCCTGCGAAAATAATAAAATTCCCATTCTCAAAATCCTGATCGATGTGTTTAACGATCGTAGGCGAGTGCTCGAAATCGGCTCAGGTACGGGTCAACATGGGGTGTTTTTTGCCGAAAACCTGCCTCATTTGTTCTGGCAAACCAGTGATCAGATTCTGTATCACTCTGGCATTATTGAATGGATTGAATCTTCCACGGCTCGCAAACCTGGTTGGCCACTGGCATTGAATGTGACTATGGATGAATGGCCTGAAGGATCTTATGATGCGGCTTTTTCCGCCAACACTGCTCATATCATGTCGTGGATAGAGGTCGAAAAAATGTTTGAAGGTGTTAGTGGTCTGTTACCCGAAAACGGCGTTTTTGTCCTATACGGACCGTTTAACCGGGATGGGGAATTCACCAGTTTAGGGAACGAACAGTTCCATCAAAGTCTGATAACACGGAATCCGTCCATGGGAATCCGAGATGATCGTTTGATTATAAGTCTGGCAAAAAACTGCGGTCTTGATGATGAGAGTGATTATGAGATGCCCGCAAATAACCGTTTATTGGTATTCAGAAAAAAAGCGTAATAAGTGACTGTTTTGCACTATATTAGTGCATGTCTCCTTTGGACCAATATAGTGCAAAAGAGAAATTATTGTGATATATTTTTCACTAACTGATTGATTTTAAATTATAAAATACAGGCTCCAAAAAAGTTGCTATATTCCGCGCCATGTCGCCCACCCGGGTATTTATGAACTACCAACTGATAGCTAAACAGGAGCCAGAAATGTCTGCAGCTGATGTACTCAAACTAATTGAAGAAAACGACGTCAAATTTGTTGATCTCAGGTTTACCGACACTAAGGGGAAAGAGCAGCATGTTTCTCTTCCTGTTAGTGCTGTTGATGAAGATCTATTCGAAGATGGGAAAATGTTTGATGGTTCGTCTATCGCCGGGTGGAAGGGAATCAATGAATCAGACATGATTCTGATGCCCGATACCGAAAACGTTGTCATTGATCCATTTACCCAGGATGTCACTCTCAATATTCGATGCGATGTTATCGAGCCTTCGGATATGCAGGGTTATGATCGTGACCCCCGTTCCATCGCGAAACGTGCCGAGGCTTATCTGGCGTCTACTGGCATTGGAGATACTGCCTCTTTTGGCCCGGAAAACGAATTCTTTTTATTCGATTCAGTTCGTTGGGCAACCGATATCGGTCAGTCCTTTTTTAAAATTGATTCAACTGAAGCTGCATGGAGCAGTGGTAAGAAATACGATGACGGGAACACCGGTCATCGTCCTGGAGTTAAGGGAGGATATTTTCCTGTCGCACCGGTTGATAGTCTTTCAGACGTGCGTGCCATGATGTGTTCTACCATGGGCGACATGGGACTTGATGTTGAAGTGCACCATCATGAGGTCGGCACCGCGGGGCAGTGTGAAATCGGCACCCGATTTAATACATTGGTTAGGAAGGCGGATGAAACACAGATTTTTAAATATGTGGTTCACAACGTCGCCCACCATCAAGGTTTGACTGCGACGTTTATGCCTAAACCTTTAGTGGGTGACAACGGCAGCGGGATGCACGTGCATCAATCCATTTTTAAAGACGGTAGCAATATGTTCGCTGGCGACCAGTATGGTGGGTTGAGTGAAACAGCTCTTTATTATATCGGTGGTATTTTTAAACATGCTAGAGCGCTAAATGCATTTACTAATGCGAGTACGAATAGCTACAAACGATTAGTTCCCGGCTATGAAGCACCGGTTTTGTTAGCGTATTCTGCCCGTAACCGCTCTGCATCCTGTCGAATTCCTTATGTCGCAAACCCGAAAGGTAGACGCATTGAAATTCGCTTCCCTGATTCGACGGCTAATCCTTATCTGGCGTTTACGGCAATGCTCATGGCAGGCCTTGACGGCATTCAGAACAAGATCCATCCTGGTGAGCCTGGAGACAAAGATCTTTATGACCTTCCGCCGGAAGAAGAGAAAGCAATCCCAACGGTTGCTCATGGTCTGGATATTGCATTGGAAGCGCTCGATGCAGATCGCGAATTCCTACTAGCTGGCGGCGTTTTTAGCAATGAGGCAATCGATGCCTATATTGCACTGAAAATGGAAGAAGTAGACCGTCTGCGAATGGCTACTCACCCCATTGAGTTCGAGATGTATTACAGCGCCTAGTTCCTGACAAACGCCCTGTCTTCCACAGGGCGTTTTTTGGTTGAAAAACACCCACTACCACATTAGAAAATCGCCCCACTTCACTTTTGTTACATCCCCAACAACTCGTTGACTTAATCTCTACTGCTATTATGGTGGTGGATGAAGAATTGACTATCCAATATCTTAATGAATCCGCGGAGAATCTGATTCACCGAAGCCGTAAACAGGCGAATGGAAAACCATTATCCACTGTTCTGGAAGTAGACTCTGTTTTAAAAGACTCCCTTGGAAAATGCCTGAAAAGCGAAAGCATCATTCGGTTGAGAGATTATGAGTTGTCTCTGCTACTGCTATTGGAAACCCGGCGCATAGATTGTCAGTTGACACCCATTAAGATCCATGAATTCCGTGGCGTTATAGTGGAAGTACATGAACATGGTGGAGGAGACGGTGAGTATCAAATCAGGGGTCGGCAGGAATCTGGTCAGGCATTGATCAAAGGCATTGCCCATGAAATCAGAAATCCACTGGGGGGTATTCGAGGAGCTGCACAGCTACTGGCGGGGGAATTGGATGGTGCTGGAATCGAAGAATTGGGTTGGCAGGACTATACCGATGTCATCATTCGAGAGGTGGATCGACTGTCTGCTTTGGTGGATCGGATGCAGTCCTCTGCGAAAGCCAAAGCCCATGAGGCCGTCAATATTCACGGAATTCTGGAACACGTCCGACAGTTGGTAAATGCCAGTTTACCAGAGCAAATTTCGATCAAAACTGACTACGACCCGAGCTTGCCTCCGGTTTGGGGAGACGAAACAGCTCTGATTCAGGTGATGATTAATCTGGTGCAAAACAGTATCGAGGCAATTGATGGGCAGGGTGTTGTGATTTTTCAAACCAGAATCGACCGGCGTGTTCTCAACGCAAACACTCAACAACAAGTCATCAAGGTCAGTGTGGAGGACGATGGACGTGGAATTGACGAAGAACTAATTCGCTATGTTTTTGAACCGTTAGTGACGACAAAGGCAAAAAGTGGTAGACTCGGTTTGGCAATTACCTCGCAAATTATACGGCAACATGGAGGATTGATTGATGTTCAAAGTGAAGAGGGAAAGACGGTGTTCCATCTCTACCTCCCAATAGCAGGGGACGCTCATGCCTAAAGAAATTTGGGTCGTTGATGATGATGATTCCATTAGATGGGTAATTGAAAAGGCGCTGGTAAAGCAGGGATACGAAGTAAAAAGTTTCGAATTGCCTGGTGAACTGCTTGCTAGATTGGCTACCCGTTCACCACATCTGATTATTTCAGATGTTCGCATGCCCCAGATGAATGGCTTTGAACTGCTTGCAAAAATCAATGCACTGCCAATGCCTATTCGGTGATTGTAATGACAGCTTTTGGGGACCTGGATAGTGCTGTTGATTCATTCAGATATGGGGCTTTGGAGTACTTGACAAAACCTTTCGACATCCGGGAATTATTGAGCATTATCGATAAATCCATAAGTGAAATGGCACAGCAGCCGTCATTTTCTCGCATCGAGTTAGTTAATGGAGCTGCGTTCATTGGTGAGGGTTTTGCAACACAGACTTTATTTCGAAGTATTGGTCGAGTGTCTTCTTCGGATGTGAACGTGGTGATTCGGGGAGAGGTGGGGACAGGAAAAACGCTAGTTGCCCAGGCTATCCATGGTGGTAGCTTCCGGGCGAAAGCACCATTGATTGTCATGGATCTGGAAACTATTCCTGAGGACCAGATTGAGACAGAGTTATTCGGTCATGAACATGGTTCTTCCATGGGCCTTCCTGGGGAATCAGCAGAACCTGACATTGGTTTTCTTGAACGAGCGGACGGGACAACTCTTTTTCTCGACGGTATCGAAAAAATGCCCGATTCAGTCAAAAATAAGTTGACTGTGGCGTTGAAGGCGGGGAGATTCTGTCGCACAGGAGGAACTGAAGAGGTCAGCGTCGACATTAGGCTCATCGTTTCATCCCAGCAGGAATCCACCCAAAGCCCGCTTGGGGGGAAGGCTCCTATTGGCCCCTCTTTCGGGCTGAATGAAATTACACTTTGGGTTCCTTCTCTGCGTGACAGAATGGATGACCTTGGTCTGTTAATAGACCATTTCCTAAAAAGAGCTGCTGAACAGCATGGGGTTGCGGCCAAAACGTATCACAGGGACGTGTTAACTGTTTTGCAGCATTATTCATGGCCAGGGAACGTCGCTCAGTTGGAAAATCTCATCTCAAGTTTAACCCTGCTGGTAACTGCACCTATGATTAGCGTTGGTGATTTGCCCGGGGAGTTTATTAGTGAGGACTACACCCATCAGAAGATTAGTTGGCAGTCTCTGCTTGACTCAGAAGTAAAGAACGCCATTGGATCGGGTAAAAGCAGTTTGGTGAAAGTGTTCAGCCGTGACGTTGAACAGATTCTTATTGATGCTGTAATGCGTCATACTAATGGTCATCGAATTAATGCCGCAAAGATCCTGGGCTGGGGTAGGAATACGCTGACGAGGAAACTCAAAAGCAAGCAGATCCAGTGATTTCGTAGCGGTATTGTTTCCTGGGGAAAATGCCTAAAACCCGGTAAGTGTTTCCCGTAACCTGAAAAAGTAGATACAAAACCTGATGAATAGTCGCCCGAAAAGTGGTGCCCTGGAGGGCCGCTGTCTGTGTGGTTCGATCAGTTTTGAACTGGTAGTGAACGACGGGAAGATCTATCAGTGCCACTGTTCCAAATGTCGCAAGGTATCTGGCTCTGCTTCCAATAGTGCAATGGTGATTGACCGGTCACGGTTCAGATGGATAGGCGGTGAAAGTGACATACAACAGTTTGTGCAAGCTTCCGGTTTTCAGTCATGGTTCTGTCCGACCTGTGGAAGCCCGGTACCGAATCTGACGTCGGGTGATAAATCCTATTGGATTCCCATGGGGCTAGTAGAAGGTAATGTGGATGCCAGAATCGTAAAACATGTCTTTGTTGAATCCAAAGCTAACTGGGAGGTGATTCCAGATGGTATTCCAAAATTCGATGATAACGGTGGCTGAATTGTCGAATAGGGAAGCAGAACAAGCCAGGTAATAGATCCGATTACTACTGCAGGCTGGACTCACTGGCGAATACATCTCTTGAACGGAGTTGTGAATAGGGCATGGCTGTGATGGCGATATGTATTATTCCGGGACAATGCGTTTTAGGGTATTCACCAGATGTATCACATCAGTCTCGTCATTATAGTGTGCGAATGAAATGCGGACCCGACCGTTGCGAACGGAGCAAATAATCCCGGCATCAAGTAAACCTTTCATGGTGGTGTCAGCATTGGAATTGGAGTGGAAGAGGGAGAGGATATGGGATGAAGCTGCTTCGTTGCCGATAGGGCGAAAGGGTTTCCACCCGGACTCTTCCAATTGAATCGCAAGAATATTCGCCAATGAATCTGCGTGGGCCTTAATCTTTTCTGGCTCTATTTCGAGTATTTGCCTGATTGAAGTGTTCAAGCCCATGATGGAAACATAGGACATGGTCGATTGGGTGTAGCGACGAGCCCCCGGAGCCAAAGGTAGCCGGGTTGCCTGCATATCAAATGGATCATCAGCGCCCATCCAGCCTGGTGCTGGCGGTGTTCTGGCAAGGAGTTGGGGATCAATTACCCCGAGACCCACTCCACCATGGCCTCCGAGCCATTTGTATCCGCTACATACCATGACATCTGGTTGCCACCTGTCTGCGTAAATGGGAATGGCTCCAGCGCTCTGGGTAACATCCAAAACCAGATATGCTCCCACTATCCGGGTAGCTTCACGTAAACGCTGGCAATTTATCACCGACCCAGTGGAAAACTGGACATGGCTGACGAGGACGGCGACGGTTTTTTCATCAATCTCATCGATTAATGTCTGGGTTAAATCCTGATCAGACGATTCGGTGACAAAACAAACGTCGATATCGTGGTTTTCCCCATAGGCAATCCATGGCCTGGTGATTCCAGGAAAGTCGGAAGCTACGGCGATTACTTTGCTCCCAATAGTAGGACGAAACAAATAAGGCAGTTGACTCAACATCTCCCCGGCGCTACCAACAATGGCGAGTTGCTCGACAGAGCAGTTCATCAATGTGGAAGCGCAGTCGCGTAGTGGAGTAAAGAGTCCAACCTCTTCCGCATCAGACAGATTCATGTTGCCATATTGGGCGACATTGTCCAGAAATGTGTGCATCGCGGTCATTGTTGGCACATTTATGAGACCTAAAGATGCCTGATTCAGATATCTACCCTGGGTCAAGGCTTTATACGTTCCTCGGTCTGAAAGGGATGGGATCATGAGGAAAAATTGAATTTGCGGATATCAAATATCAGGAAAATAAACCTAAGGAAAATGAACATAGGAAAATGAACATAGGAAAATGAACATAGGAAAATTGCGAAATCGAACCTCTGCTATTGATTAGTTTGGCTGCATGTGGATTTATCATTCTGTTTTTGAACTAGCCATTGAAATGCTGAGCGATTCCAAAGAAATTTCACTAGCATCAAACAACACCGTTCGTAACAAATCAGGAGGGGATGGATGAAGCGGGGCCATTGATTGATGTTGCGAATAAAATCGCCAGTTTGATTTTGTGGTAAACATTCTTCGAGAACCTCTGTCGACGCCAGAGTTTCAATGTACTGGTTAGACACGATTGGCATGTCCCGATAGGCGGTAACCAAATAATCGAGGTACTCCTGTGTGGGCTTCAATCCCTCCTGTGGGCTTCGTGCCCGATAATAGTAGTATTTTAGTCCGTTAGCTGTGTGGAAGACTTTGTGATGCACATCAAGAAACGGAACTCCTTCGAAATAGTCCATTCGCAACGCATCGGATTGAAGTATTAAATACATCTTTCCATAGACCCTATCTCCCTTAAATTCGTCGGCTGAGGCGTAGCCATGGTTTCTATAAAAGCCCCTCTGACTGAATTTTAACGTAGCGTTTTCTAGCTCATAGTCAAATTCGTCATAGACTTCAATTCCCCGCTTTTCCAACACATCGACACAAAGATTAGCACCAAAGGCAAAATAAAAAATCCTTTTATCGGTAGCAGGGTATACTAGCCTTTTTATCTGAGCCCATTCAAAACCGATTTTCCAAAGCAGAATGCGTAGCATGAATCTGATCTCTAATGGGATTGATCAGTGATGTTGATCTGTATGCAGCATTGGATTTCGATCATGGCGCCACATACCGGGGATAAGTGGACTTGCTACGTTTGGAAAAATCGAGATCAATATCTACGGTGGCATAGGGATGGTCTTCATCGGTTTGGGCCAGTATATTGCCTTCCGGATCCACTACCCAGGCTAATCCACCAAGATCGGCGATTCCATCCGCGGGACACCAGAGATTGGATGAAAGACTATAAGCACCAGAGCATACTGCCAATGCCTGTCCTCCGGATAGCCATTTCTCCGTCGATCCGTGAGGGGTCGCTCTGGGAACACATACCATGTCCGCACCAGAGGCAGCATAGTGGCGAGCCCACTCAAAGAACCACATTTCCGTACATATTTGAACCCCGGTAATGGCCTGCCCGATATGGGCGACATCAAATGATTTCAGGCCTCGCTCATACCAGTTACTTTCCCAATACCCAGATTCATTAGGAAGATAATATTTCTCGTGGAAGCCTATGGCGTGCTTCGTTTCCCGGTTCCAGACATAGGCCTGGTTGCGACGACTACCCGCCGCATTGATGATGGGACGGGTTCCCATAACGGTCTCTACGCCAAGCCGATCCAGACTGCGGATATATTGATCATGAGCATGGATAGACTGCTCCCAACGCTCTGAAGTGGCAACTGGATCTGCAGCAAGCCATTCAAAAAAGCCCATTTCAGGGAGTAGAACAAAGTCAGAGTTTTCCTGAATCGCGTGATTGGCGAGCTCTACCAAACAGGCATCCAGATACCCGGGACTTGGGTTAATTTGGCAAACAGTAACTTTCATGGTTAGATTTTGGGGCTGCTAATTTATTTGGGGCTGCTAATTTAAGTGAATCAGGAATCAGGAATCAGGTAATAGGAGTCAGGGCCCGGAAATAGGAGTGGAATCCACAGGGGCGCTATTTTGGCATATCTATCCGCGGATTCTTTCATTTTTCGGATCGTACATGGGTTGCAGGCTTGCCTGGGCGTTTACTTTTTTCCCACAGACCAGAATTTCATAATGTTGATGTTCAATATCACTAAGGTGAATATCATTGGGCACAGTGATCCAACCGAGTCCCACCGGAGCGCCCAGAGTGTGTCCATAGGTTCCCGTGGTGATGGCGCCAGCAAGTTTGCCATTCAGGAAAATAGGCTCGTTGTGATAGATAAAATATTCATTATCCTGCAACAGAAACTGGAGCAGTCGTCGGTTACCGGGTTCGCCAGTGTTTTGACCATTATGTTGGCCATTGGTTTGGCCATTGGTTTGGCCATTCCTGTGGTCTGAATGGCTCTTTCGATTTTTGCTCTGTTCAATGAAATCGACAAGTGTGCTACGACCGATGAACTGGTGTGAAGTCTTCAATTTGCTGGCGAACAACAAACCGCATTCCATGGGAGTGTCGGTATAGCCCATATCATGCCCCCAGTGCCGATAGGCTTTTTCAGTTCGCAGGGACTCTCCGGCGTGGAAACCGATCAGGGTAGGTGGTGGTGTCTTCTCCCCGGACATTAACAACTCAAATAAATAAGGCGCAAAGGACACGTCAACAAAGATCTCCCAACCAGACTCTCCCGTG
>JAALKB010000074.1 GCA_011088265.1 Gammaproteobacteria bacterium | reverse complement strand
TGTCCAGCATGGCCGGATAATTCAAAGCCGGCAGTAAAATGAGACGGCCGCTGATATCTTCCACTGCTGTCTCATGGATCAATCGACGAAGAATGACCTGCCCCTCATACTCATCGCCATGGCTTCCGGCGCTCAGCAGCAAAGTTGGGCCTTTGCCAGTTTTGATGACGACAATGGGAATTGGGATGTTATCAAACGAATGTCTATTGTCTGAGAATCCAAGGTTCAAATTGCCGAAGTGTTTACCATCGGTTTCGAAATCTACATCGCAGTTCAGGGAATCGATAGAAACCACGTTTTTTCTCCGGGCTCAGCTTAGCCAGGGATCGTCTTCGGTAACGATGATTAGACTCGGCCCGGCGTAGTCTTTGGCCTGATGCAATGCTTCCCTAAAATCGGTTTCGCTGCGAACTTCAACACCGGGACAGCCGAAAGCCTCAGCAAGTTTGACGAAATTGGGGGCTTTCGGATTAACACCAATCTGCGGTATTCCCCGCTTGATCATTCCATCTCGAATCATCGCATAACTGTGGTTGTGCCAAATAATGATTGGAATCGACAAAGCTTCTTCTACTGCGGTGGCGAGTTCATTAACAGTAAACATGAAACCGCCGTCTCCAACCAAAGCAACGACAGTCCTATCAGGCTCAGCCAATTTTGCACCGATGGCACCAGGTAGTGCGCAACCCAGAGTGCCGAAACCCGCAGGGTAAAACCAGGTACGTGGCAATAGAGTTTGCATTGCGGCTGTGCCTGTGTAAACCAGTTGTGCGATATCACCCATGACAATCGCGTTATCCGGAATCTCTTCGCGCAATAGGTCGAGTACGCGAATATGTTGACGCTCGACATCGGTGTAGTCGGCGCTTTGTATTGAACGTACTTGTTCCAGCTGGGATAGCACGTCATTGCCTGTGGTCTGCACCACCATTGACTGTAGCGCGTCCAACAACTGGGCACAGGCTGATTTAGCGTCACCCTGGATCGCGATACTGGCGGGGAAGGCATCACTGAAGCGGGCTGGGTCGATATCGATGCGAATTACTTTGCTATTGACGGGCAGGTTGTAAATAAAACTATCGGCTTCACCAAGTTCAGTGCCGATTGCTAGTACCACATCTGCTTTGGCCAAATAGTTCTGTACCGCTGGGCTTATGATGCCGCCCCCAAGACTTAGTGGATTTCTATCCGAGACAATGCCTTTTCCAGCGTTGGATGCGATCACTCCAACATTTAAGCGTTCCGCTAGCTGGGTAACTTCTCCGCTGGCATGTTGCGCGCCGCCTCCAACCAGGATGAGACTTTGTTTTGCCTGTGATAATAATTGTGCGGCGTTGGCGATAGGAGCGGAGGCTGGAATCGGAAGCTCAGGTATCTGATAAGCTTGCCAGTGATCCGTAACGGGCATTTCCATCACATCAATCGGGATCGCAATGTGTACCGGTCGCCGTCGCCTTGAGCGAAAAACCGTAAACGCCTGTGCAACCAATTCAGGAACTTCCGCTGGATCATGAACCATCGTGCTAAACGCGGTAATCGGTCGGGTGATAGCACATAAATCCGTGGTTTCATGTAGTCTACCCCAGCCTTTACCGAGAGATGGGCTGTCGTTCGCGCTGGAAATGACCAGCATGGGAATTGAATCAGCATAAGCCTGTCCAATTCCGGTAGCCGCATTAGTCACCCCAGGGCCGGTAATAATGGTACAAACTCCCGGTTCTCCCGTTACTCGGGCATAGCCGTCAGCCATAAAACTAGCGCCCTGTTCATTGCGTGGGGTAATGGCCTTGACGCTACTTTTTTCGATTCCCCGGTAGAGTTCCAGTGTATGCTCGCCAGGGATGCCAAAAACAGTGGTCACACCATAGGATTCGAGTAAATGCATCAATGCTTCGCCGCAGGATTTGCTCATTATTATAATTTCGCGGGTTGTTTTTCGTGGTTTTAAACCAAATATCGATGATACTTTTATAATTGGTACTCGTCAACGACTGTGATCACAGTTAGAATAGCCTTATTTGGTTTTAAGGAGATTGCATGCCCATTTCACCCAAACACACCCTTGCTTCTATCGACTACTACATGGTCGGAATTTCGAAGCTGCCCGGCTGGGACGAACCCATCAAACTTTCGTCAAATGAGTCGGTACTGGGCATGAGTCCGTCTGCCGTTCAAGCAGCTCAGGAGGCAATTAAAGGTGGGCATCTTTATCCAGAGGTTGATACCGAACTTCTCGCTGAAACTCTTGCTGAACGTTATCGTCTCGACCCGGCCCGGATGGCATTTGGTCCCGGTTCTGATGAAGTATTGCAGCGTGTTGTAAATGCCTTTGCTGGCCCTGGCCAGGAACTGATACATAGCAAAAATGCATATATGCAGTTCCCAATATATGCCAGGGTAGCGGGTGCTACGCCGGTTGCCGCCGAGGACCGTGATTTCCACTATAACGTGGATTTGATTCTGTCAAAGTTGAATGAAAAGACACGAATCGTATTGCTGGCCAATCCAGACAATCCTTCAGGTACCTATCTTTCGGGTTCCGAGATGCGGCGGCTCCACGGTGGTTTACCTGACAACGTTTTGTTGGTTATTGATTCGGCCTATGAGGAATTTGCTTCTCGGGATGACTATGAGAGCGGGACTGCTTTGGTGCACGAATTCGACAATGTCATGGTTACGCGAAGTTTTTCGAAAGTTTATGGTATGGCTGGGCTTAGGCTTGGCTGGTGCTATGGACCCACCTGGGTCATTGATATATTAACCAAAATAGGACCTTCTTTTCCGGTTAACAGTGCTTCTTTTGCTGCCGGCGTCGCAGCGATTCGGGATACCGATCATGTTGACCGTGTGCTCGCTCATAATCGAAAGTGGATTAATAGGTTGAGTCAGCAATTTATGCAAATGGGTCTTAAGGTCTATCCTAGCGAAACCAACTTCATTCTTGTTGAGTTTCCAGAGGAACCCGGAAAGACTGCGGCTGAAGTAAACGCGCGGCTTAATGAGAATGGGATAATTCCGCGCCAGTTCGCGGTTAAGGATTTTGATAACAAATTGCGTTTTACCGTTGGCAAAGATGATGGCATGGAGAAAACCATCGCCGTTATGCGTGATGTGATCAATGGTTAGATAACAATCGTAGACAATAATCAATAGAGTGAATGGATAGATAATGCCATATAAAAACATCTAGGTTGAACGAAGGTCCCCCCATCTGGGCGCCTTTGTCAGAGGGGTCGATCTCACCATGCCACTGGAAGACCATGTCGTCGCAGAAATTCGTACCGCACTGCTCGAATTCGGGGTTATTTTTTTCCGGAATCAACCCATTACTGGTGATCAGCAATTGGATATTGCTGCTAAATTTGGTGAAATTGATAAACCTCACCCGGTTTTTGATAATGATGCCCGTGATCCGCGATTGACCATTATTGAATCCAGGGGTCGGGCCCACGATAGTGAGCATTATTGGCATACCGATGTTACTTATCAGGAAGCCCCATCAATGGGTTCGATTCTAGCGGCCAAAAAAATCCCGGATTCTGGCGGTGATACTTTGTTTGCCAGTATGTATGCGGCTTATGATAGCCTGTCTTCGCCGATCCGGAAAATGTGTGAAGAGTTAACTGCGCAACATTCTTTCGAACGGGGATGGGCCACAACCTACAGGATGTTCGAAGATGGTGAAGATACGTTACATAAAATGCGCAAAGTTTTTCCATTAATGACCCACCCGGTTTTGCGTACCCATCCAGAAACCGGCCGCACTTCGTTGTACGTAAACGAGTACTACACTTCACGCATTAACGAGTTGTCAGAAGCAGAAAGCGAAGCGATGTTGAAACTGTTGCACCATCATGCACAGTTGCCAGATTTTCAGATACGCCATACCTGGCAGACTGATGACATCGCGTTTTGGGACAATCGCTGTACGCAACATTATGCTTCTCATGATTACGGTATTGCACATCGTTTGATGAATCGAGTGACACTGGTTGGTGATAAACCCTATTTTAATAACCCATAGCACATAATCCCATAGCCATGGCAAACTGATGTATGAATACAGAAAGTTATTGACGAAGCCCTGGTTCTCTAACGCAAGGTTTAGAACAAGGAGCCAAGGAGGAGTCAAGGAGCGGACTGTTCCTGTTAAAAGCAACACCGGCCTCATCGGAGAACCCTCAACGAAATCAACTGTGATCCGTTTTTAGGAAGTGTAGAACTTTATCAGGAAGATCGCGTATACAGGCATTGTTACCTGGATAAAACCCTCAGTCGAGGCTGAATGAGACTTCACATCGATTATCTAACAACACGAAAACCAATATTCATTGCGGTGGCGGTCGCAATGTTTGCGGTGCGCGAAGACGTGCGATAACGTTCGCAATAGCTTGCGTGACAGAGAAAGGAACCGCCTTTTAGGACGAAACGTTTTCCAGATAAGGGTCCCTTGGGGTTTGTCACAGGTTTGGGGCTATGTAGTCTGCTGAATCTGTCAGCACACCATTCCCATATATTTCCAACCATGTTGTATATCCCGTATCCATTCGGTTTATAACTATCCACTGGCGCAGTTCCTGAAAACCCATCTTCCATTGAGTTGTGGAAAGGAAATTCACCTTGCCAAACATTACATCGATGTTCACCATTTTCTGTTAGCTCCTCTCCCCAGGGAAATGGTTTTCCATGCAGGCCACCACGCGCAGCAAGTTCCCACTGTGCTTCGGTGGGTAAGCGAGTACCAGACCAATGGCAGTAAGCAAGTGCGTCATGATGTGACACATGCACTACAGGATGGTTAGGTGGTGCGGAAGCACCGTCCCCTAGTGGATTGTTCCAGTGAGCCCCTTGAATAAGACACCACCATGGTGCGTGCGGGAGCCGATATCCGACTGCTCTATTTTGCGGATCAAAAACATATGATCCGCCTTGGCGATGGGCATCACTCTGATAACCTGAGCATTCTACGAACTCCTTAAATTGCTGATTAGTTATAGAGTACGGTGATATGGAAAATGCATCTAACGAAACTTTGCGACTTGGAGTTTCTCCATCTTCTGGATGCGGCGCATGATCAGCACCCATGGTGAATTCACCTGCATCAATCTTCACAAGATTAAGCGGTCTGACTCCTGCTTCAATGTATTTGGGACGATTAGCTAATTCTTGAGCACGAGGCTCGGGAATACAACAAGCTTTTTGTTTATTCTTTTTATCTATCATTGACAGCCATTAACTGTCATGTGGATACTGATACACCGGTCGCCAGTGTTTACCCCAGGTTTGTTGCCAAAAATCAGACCAGATAACGTTTTGGATTGGTCGGCCTCCGCGCCACAAGTCAGCTTCCTGGAAGGCGTACTGATCGAAAAAACGATCGATACGAGCGGTAAGCTCTTTCGCAACTGACGCATACTCGGGCTGATCTATGAGGTTAATCGTCTCTTGTGGATCATTCTGAACATCGTATAACGCATCAGACAGATCTTCTTCCGGGTGTCCTTTAAATCGGCGAAAGTAGACCCACTGCGGTGTTCGTAGAACCCGTGTTTCTTCCTGTTCCGAGTAAACCTCATCTTCGCCCCAATCGGAAATAGGCTCGCCTTGCAGTACCCCCGCCAATGAGCGACTTGTATTGAGAGGATCATTTCTACTAGGGTGTTCTATGTCGAGATAGTCCAGTATTGTGGCAAATATGTCCAGATTGGATGTATGTAAATCTGATACCTGTTTCGCTTGAATTCTTCCCGGTTGGGAGAAAATTAGAGGAATAGAGTGTGTGGCGAGATGAAGATTAGATGGAAAGGTAGCACCGCCATGCCCCCAAAAACCATGATGTCCTAACGAAAGTCCGTGGTCTGCTGTAAAGATAAACAGGGTGTTGTCCAGTTGTCCCTGTTCTTCGAGTTGCGTCACCATCTGACCAACGCAATCGTCGATTAAGGTAATTTGAGCATAGTAATTTCGAAGCGTTTTTAGATCATTTGGAGCCCTGAGAATCATGGAAAAATCCAATCCTTTGGTACTACCTGCGTCAATCATCCGGTAACCGCGCACTGCCTCGGGGCTCAGCCCGCAGCGTGGTATTGAATTCATAGGGCAGTCGTCATAGAGGTCGCTGAATCGATGAACGCCATCTTCAGCAGTAGCTGGCCAATGACCATAAGGAGAGGGATACGGTAAATAGGCAAAAAATGGCTGGCTCTCAGACTGTCCCATAAATTCAATCGCCTTTTCAGTAAAGAAATCTACCGTGGCTCCCTCATGGGAATATACCTTTCCGTTGTCGAAAATCTTATTGTGATAAAACGACCTTACGTGGCCGTCTTCCATAGTGACCCAGTTGTCCCATCCCGGCGCTGGCTTTGTTGGTGTACCCAGGTGATATTTTCCGAACAAACCTGTGCGATATCCATTGCTACTAAGGATTTCGGGCAATGTAGAGAGACCATCGAGCGCATGCCAACCCGAGGGCCATTCAGCCATTTTGCGGTCATCTATCCACGAATGAACCCCATGTTGACTCGGTAGCAGTCCTGTGAGAGTCGACGCTCGACAAGGTGAACAAAAAGAGTTGGGGCAAAATGCTTTATCGAAACGTATCCCATTCGCGGCCAGATTATCAAGATGGGGGCTTTGAATCTCATCATTGCCGTAGCAGCCCAATGTGCTAGCTTGCTGATTATCAGTAAAAACCAGAACAATATTTGGCCGAGTATTTTGGTTCATTATGTCTAACCGTTGTTTAAATTATAGATCTTCAGATATAGATCGATGTTCCAGATAGGAAAGTGCTAATTCAACTAGCTCGATTTGAAGCTTTACATTTTCTATCGTAAATACATGCCATGGATTAAGCAATTCGTTAATCAGGGTGCCATTAATAACCTGATAAACAAACTTTACCTGTTCTTCAGCACGAATCGAATCTTGGTGATCTAATTTTGGAACAATCGCAGCAACAAGTAATTTTCTTATCTCACGGCTCGAGCTTCGCATCGGCTCCCAGGTATCCACATCCTTACCGAGTCCCTTATAAGAAGCGCGAATGACACCCCGACCTCGACCATTAAACAGGTTGATCATGAGAGAAACGAAACCTTCGATGCCCTCCCTTAATGTCATGTTTTTTATTTGACTGGATGCAAATACTAACTCCGCTTCATGCATTGTTTCATCAACGATTTTCTGTTGTAAGGTTTGTAGGAACCCCTGTTTATTAGTAAAGCGTTTATAAAATGCCCCAACTGATACATCGCAGGCGGATGCCAATTCCCGTATATTTAAAGAGTCCAGCTCCGCATTACACAGGTGTCTGAACCCTGCTTCTATAAGCTCATCCCGTAAAATAATGCTGCGATCCTGGCTAGCCGGGTGACTCCAACCGTCTGGTTGTTCGATGGCAGAATTCACATTATTGCTTTTGAGCACAGCAGATCTATTTTCCAATTTGGTTGCCAGAAACTACACATTTGTTGAAATCTCTTGTAACATCAACGGTAATGTGAACACGTGTTCACATTTTAGTCGAGAACGATAATTCTATACAAGCCTAATGCAGCCTAATGCTAAAACGCCTTATTCAATAGATAGCTGGCGTGGTTACCCTATCGGAGAGAAACAATGAAATCATCTATGAGAACCATCTTCTTTTCAGCTATTGTGGCTGGATTGACTTCCAGTTTGGTCAGCCAGTCGGTGCTAGCCGAAGCCCGTACCATTAAAATCGCGAACTGGCTACCGCCGGTCCACCATATGACAGCAACACTAAAGGCATGGGGTGATGAGTTGGTGAAAGCTTCCAATGGAAAACTCCAGGTAGAAGTTATGTCCGCACCTTTAGCAAAACCGAATGGACAGTATGATCTTGCCAAAAACGGTATTGCTGATATTGCATGGAGCGTCGCCGCCTATCATCCGAAACGTTTTAAATTATTGGTTGGTGCCGAATTACCTTTTACTGCATCTAATGCAGAAACATCCAGCGTTGCAGCCTGGACATGGTATGAAAAACATGGGTTGGTGGAGAAAGAAACCGCAGATACTAAGCTGTTGACCGTATTTGCACATGCACCCCATGCTTACCACAGCAGCAAACCCCTGGCGACACTCGCTGACTTCAAGGACCTTAAAGTTCGCGCTGGCGGTGCAGGTGTTGAAATCCTTAAGACACTGGGTGCTGTACCTGTCTTCATCAATGCGCCGGGAACCAACGAGGCGTTAACGCGAGGTACTATTGACGCAACCCAATTTCCCTGGGAAAGTGTAAAAGGGTTTCGTCTCGCTAAGATAACGGGACATCACTTAAGCGTTCCAGGCGGTACTTATGCGGGCCTATTCTTCTTAACGATGAGTCCGAAAACCTGGGACAGCCTAACGGATTCACAAAAAGCGGCAGTCACTAAGGTAAGCGGTACTTTTGGCGCTCGTTTTATTGGGCAAAAATGGGACGCTGCGGATCAAGCGGGCATTGCAGCGATTAAAGAAGCAGGTGGAAAAATCAATGTCCTGTCTGATGCTGAAACGGATCAACTGAAACAAAGTATTGGATTTTTACGGGATAACTGGATTAAGACTGCGAGTGAAGAAGGCGTTGATGGCGAGGCATTGCTGGCCGATCTTGCTGACATTGTGGCGGAGACCTCCAGGTAGACGATCATGCTAAATCGCATCGATACCCTTGTTAACCGCCTAATCTCAGCGTTTGTTGTACTGGGTATCGTTGCCTTGATCATGATGATGGGGCTGACATTTTTAGACGTTGTAGGAAGGACACTATTCGGCCGAGCTTTAACTGGAACTGTGGAGAGCATTACTTTGTTGATGGGCATCCTGGTTTTCTCCGGGCTAGCCTACACAGAAACTTTGAATAAACATGTTGTGGTAGACGTAGTACAGACATTGTTCTCTCCGCCCCTTAAACGTTTCAGCCAGGTGCTAAACCTGATTCTTGGTACATTCATTACCGCGATAATGACCTGGCGGTTAACTTTGTCTGCGATCGTTATATTCGAAGACGGTGAAACAACCATGATTTGGGCACTCCCATATTGGCCGGTTGCTATTGTTATGGTTATTGGACTGGTTTTATTTTTACTGGTGTTGTTAATAAAAACCATTCAAAGTTTTGTAGCGTTGGCTGCCAGCGAGAAAGTATAGAGGTCTACACGAACCATTGATATGAGCATAGATTTATTAGTACCGATGCTGTTAGCTGCGCTCTTTCTTTTGATTTTTCTCGGAGCGCATCTTGGCTTGGCGATGACCGGTGTTGCGGTATTGGGCACTATGCTGATGATCGGTGTAGAACCCGCATTGTCACTCGCCGGTTTGTCAATTTACGAAACCGCCCTGTCATTCGAACTTAGCGTGATTCCCTTGTTTGTTCTAATGGGGACGTTTGCGTCTAATTCTGGTACTAGTGCGGATCTTTACGACGCTTTTAACCATTGGCTACGCAATCGACGCGGCGGGCTCGCTCATGCGACTCTTGCCGCTTGTGGTGCGTTTGGAGCAGTCTGCGGGTCATCCCTCGCAACTGCGGCAACCATGGGTCGAGTCGCCTTACCACAAATGGAAAAATACGGCTACGACCACAGACTCTCAACGGGATCCATTGCTGCTGGTGGGACCATCGGCATTTTGATTCCTCCAAGCGTCATCATGGTGATCTATGGGATTCTTACAGAAACCAGCATAGGGGATCTATTTATCGCGGGTATTGTACCGGGATTGCTATTGCTAATGGCGTTTATGACCACCGTTGCAATTTTAGTCCATCGTGATAGGACAATTGCTCCGATGCTAAAAGAGAACGATCTCAATACAACGAAATCGACGTCTTCATTTTCCAAGGTTTGGTCGACACTATCGCTTTTTGTGTTAGTGATTGGAGGTATTTATGGTGGAGTGTTTACTCCTACAGAAGCTGCGGGTATCGGGGCAATGGGGTCTTTATTAATTGGCGTTGTAATGAAACGTCTTAACGTAAGGTTAATCTATCAGAGCCTTTTGGAAGCACTTTCTACTACGGCAATGATATTTCTTATCCTGATTGGTGCCATTTTATTTAGCAGCTTTTTGACACTCAGTAATACGCCTGGTTTGATAGGCACTTGGATCGAGTCTTTAAACCTGACGCCAATGATGACTATCGTGGTTATCACATTGATTTATATTGTATTGGGTGCTCTGCTGGACACCATGGCGATGATTATTCTGACTATCCCTATTTTTTTTCCCCATTGTTACCGCATTGGGTTTCGATCCAATCTGGTTTGGAGTCGTCGTTGTAATTGTTGTAGAACTTGCCCTAATCACACCACCAATGGGTATTAATGTATTTGTCATTCGTGGCCTATCAAACACGGTGCCCTTATCCACCATATTTCGAGGGGTGTTACCCTTTTGCATCGCGCTACTTACTGTACTGGTATTAGTCGTTATGTTTCCGCAGATCACCACCATCCTGGCAACTAGTGGATAAAAACCTGCGCGCCGAATATTCCTGCAACCCCACTTGTGCTAGACGCTAAAACGAGCAACCCTTTGTTTGAATAACGGGGTCATGAAATAGGTGCTACATGAAATCTGATACCTGTTTTCCACTATGGATAGATTGACGGATAAATCGACGAGACCTAACCCAATCTAACCAGATTATCCCTGTTCCTAAATACTAATAGCTGGAGTAAATGCTTAGGAGAAACAACAGCGTCTTGATCTTGGCGCTTCTGGCCTAAAGGGGTTACTGATTGACAATTGCCAGAGCATTATCACCGACACGGTGATCAGAGGTATCCAGTCTTCATCTATCTTTAAATTATTTGCATCCCAAACCCAAATCCGATTCGGACCTAAAGGATCAGGGGGCTGATAGAACAGATTCCTCGTGACACGGTGACGGTGTTTCCGTTTAGCGGTGGCTTTATACGTTACCCATTGTGTGTCTGACTCATGGCTGTCTGCCTATGGTAAGTGTGTGAAATAGGCAATTTGTTCTGAAAGAATTCCAGTGTCATCAGCTTTGATTAAAGCCGCTCCCTGAAATTCCGTCCCAGTGACACACCACCAACACCAAATTGTTACAGGGGTTTCCGAATCATCAATAACGACATTTGAATAAGTCAAAAATGGAACGGGTAGTTTGCCGCTGCAAAGCTGAGCTGCATCGTCTTTGAATGCACTCATGAAATCTTCAAAATCATCTCGTAAGATTTTTCCTGTATTGGGATCGCTATAGTAGAACCCCGGTGCGGTTGCTGCTAGCGAATACCCGGGATTGCCCAATCGCCATCCTTCCAGATAGGTGGCTATATAATCTTTAACTGACATTCAAAGTTCACCTCACTGTAACTGAATTTTCTTAACTGAGAGTAGCAGAAAAGTGGGGCGGAGGAATTAATTTTTAACCCTTCTATTCCTGGGCTTTCCCTCGGCACTGTCCCGGGCACCTTCGCAATCCAGCTCGATTAAAATGGAGGTTAAAAGGGCCTGCAATCTCTGCGTAGGTGCAGTCTGTTCCACGAACACCAACTCGGCTCCTGTATGAGTAGTAATAGAGGTGTCGTAGGGCTTTTTTTGGCGATAAGGTCGATTAGGTATCTGGTTGATACAAATTGAGCGAAATAACTATCGTTTTAACTCCCAACTACTTTCGTTAGACAGCGAAACAGAGAATGCTCTGTCAGATACCTCCAACCCGTTTTAGGGAATATAACGTTGAAGACGGTTAATGTATTGTGGAAATAGGTTTGCCAATTTCTCCTCAGACATTAGCGTTCTATCTCGATAGTCAAACCCTGGGCTTACCGCCTCACCGATCATTCCCCAGTCGTCGCTAACCACCTCGCAGGCTTTGTAAACACCCCCGGGAACAATTAGTTGGGGTCGTCCACCGGGCCCTAGTAGTGTGGTTTCAAGAGAGCCATCCGGATAAAGAAGGACATAACGAAACGCGCATCCGGCTTCGTGAAAATGTACGATATCGGAACGATTGCAATGTAATAAAGTAACCCTGGCGCTTCCACCGAGGACGTAATGAATTGTGGTCATCGAAGGTCGTTCGATGCCTAATCTGTCATTACATTTTACGATCGTGTTGGATTCATAGGTCCGACAAAACCAGCCACCCTCGTCATGAGGTTGCAGATTGAGCTTTGTGATGAGCTCCTCAAGATTTAGAGCATGATACGATTCCATTGGTAGTGTACCCTGAGGTCTGTAATTTTGAATTTCATTGATGATCATCCTCTACTCTGGCGTAGAGAGAGTGGCGAACGAAGCCAGAGGCGGTTTTTTAGATGTTGCTAGTGAACGTTGAACCGTCAGGTCGTTCCATGTTTTTAGATTAAGCAAATATGGAGACAAAAAGGCATTTATGACGGTTCTGGAGTGAACTTGTGATTGTTACAATTGGATAATCTATGCACATTGCCCAATGAGTTGTTATTATCAATTGCTTGCCGAAATTGAAGGCTTGATCTCTTTCGCTTGCGTTGATTATTGGGGTCTATACATACTTTGTTAGGAAAGGACTAACCTAACCGAGGGGTACGAAACCTTCTGCATAGCACAGTGAGTACCACATTGCTGTTGTTGGATCATCGCCCCAACGGACCAGTGCCTCCATAGCGTCATCAAACGAATTCTGATCGAGGGACTTATTGTCTAACATTTCTTGCCGCGCTCCTCCAAACACCCCCAACAAATTGCCCATAACCAAGTCAAACGCATCATTTCCAGCGCAACCACCAAAAAACACAGTGGCATTTCTGACTTGGGTCAAGCCTGCGCAGTGCAGTAAGGACACGAGTTTGCGTCCAACAAATGGGTCGTTACCAAGCCGTTGGTAAGCGCGAATATAGGCTTGCCAGAGCGTAGGAAACCCCAAAGGTTCCGGCCATAATTGGAAGCCACCATGGTCGTCATCGGCCAGCACTACGCGCCCACCTGGGCGCGTTGCGGCCTTCATTTGAGACACGATACGAATTGGTTCCTGAACATGCTCGAGTAAGAATCGAGTGTGAGTTATATCGAAGCTTTGCCATTCATTATTCTGCAGCGGTAGATCCAGAGCATCACCCTGACGAAACTCAACTAGCTCCGTTTCAGCGTCGGCTTCGGCGAGTTGTCGGGCTTGGCTCAATTGATCCTGATCGCGCTCGATGCCTATCACCGAGGCGCTTTTACCCGAGGCGCGTGCCATTGCCCGGCTGAACTGCCCCAGTCCACTACCCACATCAAGAATACGTTCGCCACCGTTGAGCTTTAGCTCCCGCAGCAATGGTTCATTCAGTAAGTCGTTTAGGAGCGATAATCGGTGCTGTTCTTCTGGTGCGTTGCCATGAATATAGTTAGATACTGGGCTAGTTGAACTTGATGACATGGTAGATAAAACGGCTGATCAAATAAAAACAATATATATAGTGGTCGAGTGGCGAGTCTACCTAATGTTCATGCCGAAGCGAAATGTTCGCTAACTTCAGATATACGAGGTCTTGCTCTTGAAGCAGGAGTCATAGCGAGTCTAGTGTTCTGATTAGAATAGATCATTTGATTTTTCAATTGTTCCAGTTAGCGTGATCACCGTCCTTGCCAATTGGTTAATGTGCCCGATCCTTATTAGATTAAATCTACCGCGTGCTTCGAGTACGAACAACTGAATTCTCTCGTAATGTGGTAAATGCCACATTAATTCAAAATTTAAACATGATAATTGGAGGTCATGTTTAGGATACGTGCTTCTATATTATGTTTTGTTTTGCACGAATTTGAATAAACTGATTGCTTTTAAAAACACACACGGGACTTGGCTATTGTGTAAGGTGCATCTGTACATGATGCCAAATTGAGTGAATACACGAATCACAGGAGGCTTAGTATGGAAGTTTTGTCTTATCAAAAATTTTATACGGTTTTTAAATCGTATTTAGTGGATCTAACTGGGTTGAATGACATTGAGGCGAGAACGCGTCTAATTGAGGACTTACGTTTTAATACCCAATCACTGCGGGCACTGGCACTGAAGCTTGAAGAATTATTTTCAGATTATGGTGTAGTTGCTGATCCAAATGATATGCCGAGATTGGGTCAAAATAGCACAGATGAAATTGCCAGGGTTTTGCACGTGGCGCGTTATGCTGTTTTATCTTCGCGCCGTAATCAATAAAAGGAGGGAACTGTCATGCGAAAATTAATGGTTGGTTTGTTTCCGGGAGTTCTAGCCGTTCCCGCAAGCGCTTCTATTGTAATAACAGATTACGATCTCAATAAAAACGATCAAATTGAGCAAGAAGAATTCGAAAAATTTATATTAGATTTTTACGGTCCTCCTTTAAGCACATTCGATATTTCGACTGATGAAAATAGTGCTGCTGAACCCACAATTCAAGAACTTAAAAAGCAAGTTGAAAAACTCAAAAAGCTCAATGAATTTGTAGAGAAATTAAAAGGTAGTGACCAAGTCGATAGTTGTGTTAACGGTGGGTTTATTGATGAATTCGGAAAATCTCCCAAGGAAATTGCTGAAAATGGACTCTACAACAAAAATAACCCCTGCCAATTTGATCAAAGTGATATTGCGATACTTCGATCGGCACACAAGCAACCAGATTCCGCTTTTGATCAAGTTACTATTCCAAATACATTCGACCAGGAACCAGAACTGGGTTGGCAAAAAACGTTTTTGCGCGGGGCTCATGAAAATATTTCAATATTAGACACGCCAAAAAATGTTAGAAGTGCCAAGTCAGCAGAGTTGTCCTTTTCAAGGGACTCCGCTGCAGACAATGAAGCCTGGGTGGTTAAAGGTGCTTTGATGAAACCGTATCTGTGGTCAGAATCCATGGTGTTGGCACCAGGTCTGGAAATGAATCAGGTGCGCAATAGTTCAGATAGCAAAACAGATACCGACTCGCTGGTGTTCAGAGTCGGATTTGAAAAGGAGTTCAAAACAGAGGATCTTTCCTGGCTGAGAGGTGGCATACAGTATGCTACAGATACGGACCTGGATTTGGATGTTAGAGGTGTTGAGCTTCACTATGAACCATTTGATCTTGATTGGCCAGGACGTGGCACTGCAAATAAATTGGGGTCCCTTCCCTTGTCATACAAATGGGCCGCAGTTTTGTCATCCGAATTCGGTCGAGTTTACGATGTGGGCACTAATACCAGTCTCGTAACAGGCGAAGATTACCTGCGCTTTGGTGCCAGTCTGGAACTTAATCTTTGGCCAACCAACTTCAAGAAATATGAAGCGCAATTCGCCTATACCTACCTTGATACGGTTTCAGGTGATCTACGGGATCGGAAGCACTTCTCTGCCGCTTTTTCCTATGAAATTAACTCCAATTACAAACTACAACTTAAATACAGCGATGGAGATACGACAATTGCATTGGAAGATGAGGATACTGTCACTCTAGGCTTAGGCATTAAATTTTAAGCTCTATCGAATACTAGCGAGGTCAATAACAAGCAGTTTGCGCTGATAAAAGGAGCATTCGAGCCATCATTTGAGCGATCAGATGGAGATTTACTGCGATTTGTACCAGATAATTCCAATCCCATTTCTCATGGGCGCCAGGTTGGTTTGTCTGGATTTTTCCCTGTTACTCGTCTTCGGCGAGCATCGCTAAATTGTTGGCAGCCTCACGCAACATTGGCAGGTAGCGATCAGTTTGATTGATGGAGATACGTGACACCGGGGCCTGAATTGCAAGGGAGCTATAAAACCGCCCTTGTTTGTCCGTAATTGGTACCGCGATGGCGATAATGTCATCGTACAATTCCTGGTTATCTATCGAGACCTGTTGTCGTTCGATATTATCGATTTCGGCGAGTAGCATGTCGGGATTGGTAATCGTATTTTTTGCGCGAACCTCAAGCTTTAGTTTATTGATTACCGCCTTGCGCCGGGATTTTGGTAGGGTGCTCAGGTAAAGTTTGCCACTTGCAGTGCAGTAAAGTGGAACCCGCATCCCGATTGAAAACTGCAGCCGCAATGGTGCATTGGTTTCGACTCGATCAGAATAGGCCATGCACAGACCATCGGGGTAGGCGATATTGCAGGTTTCACCGATTTTTTCTGACAGTTCGGTCAATATAGCCTGGCGTGTGGCACCGAAACGAGAGTTGGCCAGGACTCCGACAGCAATATCAAAAAGGCGATTGCCTGGCTGATAACTTTTGCCATCGATTCTCTTGAGCAGGTATCCCCGCGCTTCAAGCTTGGCACAGAGCCGATGCGCGGTTGCCTTGGGCAGATTCAGTACCTCGTTAATATCGGTTGCGCTAAGCGGTTTCGTCGATGAGGCAACGGTGTCGAGAATATCCAGCACCCGCTCAATCGTGGAACCGCGTTCGCGTTTCATGCCTGCCGGCCTTTGCCAGGATAGATATAGCGTGCCAGGCATCTGAGTTTTAGGAGATGCACCATGATTTATCCTCCCGACATTACTTTAGGTAGCCAAAGCACCAGTTGAGGGAAGATAAACAGCAAGATAAGACCGACGAGTTGAATCACCATGAATTGCATCATACCGAGATAGATGTCCTTGAGGTCCCAATCCGGCACAACCCCCTTCAGAAAGTAGGCTGACAAGGCCACAGGTGGGGATAGCCATGCTGTCTGCAAGTTCACCGCGACAAGTATACCAAACCAGACCATCAGGTCGTAGCGAGCCAGTCCGTGGATATCCCAGAAGGAAGATCAAAGCCATGACCAGGATTAAAATGACGTAAGGCGACAT
>JAALKB010000003.1 GCA_011088265.1 Gammaproteobacteria bacterium | reverse complement strand
TGTTTGCTTTGGGGTTATTGTTCCTTAAATTCATCCATTATTTCACTTTGTCGATCATAGCTCACTCCCCATATGGGGCTTTCCATAAACCACCTGACGGCGATATGCCAGAAATCCAGTCGATATCCCAATGATGTGGCATGGTTGTTCTCATAATAATACGCTTTGAATTCCTGCACGGAAAGATCGACCCGCTGACTAATGGATGGCACATAAAGAAACGACATTATGAGAATGATCGCCCCAATGCAGATTGCCATTATCTTTTTTGTCACAGATACGGGAACCAGCAATAGATGCATTAGACAGACGAAAATAATGGCGGGCCAGGTGCCCCTGGAGCCGGTTTTAACCACAATGATCAGAGCGCAAATAATCCCAAGTACGCTAATAATGCGCCAGACCAGTTTACCTTTATCTGTGTAGTACTGGGAAATAGACAGGGCAAGCATGACTACACCCAGATAACCGGATTCGAGAATACCCACCCCCCAATCTACTCTGGCCTCGGAAAGCAAGGCAAATTTGAACACCAGAGTAATGATTGATCCGATACTTGCAGAACGCAGAATCAGCTCACTTCTAATCGGGTATTTTGACAGGGCGATCAGGCATATCGCTGCGGCGAAATAGCGTGCTGGGGCGTCAAGGGCTTCTCCAGTTTTGCTGCCGATAAAAAGTGGTATCGATACCACTAATGGGCAAATTAGTGCTACTAGCCACTTTCTGTTACCCACATTTACAAAAAAGCCGTTCTGAAGTGTTAGAGGAAGTAAGGCCAGAAGTAGGAGTAAAGCAGAGGGCTGACCACCATCAATCACGGAAAACGCGATCAATCCACAGATCAAAACCATGATGGGGTGATAAATGCTCTTTTGGTAAGCGCTCAGAAGATTTTGCATCTATATCTTGTTCTTATCTCGTGGATTCATCGAGTTATATTGTCGATCACTTACCTGGCATAGCAATCCCTTCAATTGCGGTTTGCCCCAATAGTTTATTCAGAGATTTATTCAGAATATGGGTTTCCGCTTGCGCGGACATGTACAGGATAGAGTCCATTATGATTTGTTGTTGCGGTCATAATGAATCGTCTGGGCAATTGTACTACAATGCCCGGAAATTAGAGCGAAACTTTTTGGTTCTTTATCGCTTGCATTAATTGCATCCTATTCCGGTGCGTTTCCTCGTTTACACTGCCGTGGTTTTCATCGCTCTGTTTTGCCATGAATTGAAAAACCAGACTCCGTTTGGCTGGATCGCTTACAAAATTTATTGACCACAACTATCCATGTTATCTGTGATTATCATTACCAGAAATGAGGAGCAGAAAATCCGGGACTGCCTGGAGTCGGTGTCATGGGCAGATGAGATTGTGGTAGTTGATTCCGGTAGCAGTGATGCCACAATGGATATCTGTCGTGAATACACAGATAAAGTGTTTTACCAGGAGTGGAAAGGGTTCGGACCCCAGAAAAATCACGCACTGGGTCTTGCTACTCATGAATGGGTCCTATCCGTCGATGCAGATGAACGAATAACTGGGCCGTTGAAAGATGAGATTCTCGCAGTGATTGAAAAATCAGAGAGCGACCAACTTTCCGCTTATGAAATTCCCAGAAGGTCAAGGTTTTGTGGTCGTTATATGAAACATTGTGGTTGGTATCCGGATTATGTGTTGCGTTTGTTTCGCCGGGAAGAAGCCAGATTTACCAACGATCTGGTGCATGAACGGGTGGTGACGACGGGAAAAAAAGGACATTTTAAACATGCAATGTTGCACCTCTCGGTTGAGAATCTGGATCAGGCCATCAATAAAATGAATTTGTATTCCTCTATGGCCGCCAGGGAGAAGTTTGAGCGAGGAGAAAGCGCCTCTTTGTTGAAAGCGATATCGAGAGGTGGATGGACCTTTTTTCGTGTCTACCTTTTAAAACTGGGTTTTCTGGATGGTCGGCAGGGTTTTATGCTATCAGTGGCTAATGCTGGAGGAACCTACTACAAATATGCAAAGCTGGCCGAATTCGGATTAGGTGAAAAAGGAGCATAAATCGTGACGGTGAAAGTAAGCCTTATTATTACTACTTATAACTGGCCTTCTGCGCTGAGACAGGTTTTGGATTCGGTGATCCATCAAAAAGAACTACCCGATGAGGTCATTATTGCGGATGATGGTTCCACCGATGAAACTAAAGCGTTAATCGAACGCTATCAATCGGGTTTCCCCTGTCCTCTCAAACATATCTGGCACCCTGATGATGGTTTCCTGTCGTCAAAAATTCGTAACAAGGCTGTGGTTGCAAGTAGTGGCGATTATCTGGTCTTCATTGATGGAGATTGCATTATGCGTCGGTCTTTCATCCAGAATCATAAGAAGCTTGCCAGGAAGAAACATTTTGTATCGGGTAACCGGGTTTTGCTGACTGAAAGGTTTACTAATGAGGTAGTACAGAACAATTTGCCAATTTGTGATTGGAAACCCTTTAATTTCTATCGAGAACATATCAATCGAAGATGGGCTTTATTTCATATTCCACTGGGCAGATTGCGTAAATTTAAATTGCATCCCTGGAAAGGAGTTAAAACCTGCAATATTGGTTTTTTTAAATCTGATTTCCTTGCGGTGAATGGATTCGATGAACGTTATAAAGGTTGGGGCTATGAAGATTCGGACCTAACGGTCAGATTGATTAATCGAGGCCTGGAAAAAATTAGCGGACGTTTTGCGGTCACAGTTATCCATATGTGGCATAAAACGAGTACAGGAAAAGTTAATAGGGATAATCTGGAGCGCTTGGGACAGACAATAAAAAATAACCGGGATTTCGCGGAAGAGGGAATCAATCAATACATTTGCTGATTCTCTTCTGCTGATTTTCTTCTAGTAGACCCTCGGTGATCCATCCTGTTGTTTTTATGATTGATAAATACTGGCTTTCTCCTGGTCTGGCTGGGTTTTGAATCGTCGGTGGAACCAGTAGTATTGATCAGGTGCCCGACGGATGCCTTTTTCCAGTAACTGATTGATGGTGGTTGCATCCTGTACATCGTCTCCGGAGGGGAAGTTATCTGGGCCCTCCAGGAATTCAATGATATATCCACTATCGTCCTCTTTTCGATAGGGTACCATCATGACAATGGGTGCGCCCGTAAGACGAACCAGTTTTCCGGTTGAAATCAATGTTGCTGCGGGATGCCCAAAGAAATTGGCAAACACAGAGTGGTCAATTCCCATGTCCTGGTCCGGGGCATACCAAACAATATTACCCTGTTTAATGATCTTCGCTGCAGTGCGCATGGAAGTGTGGGGGATAATGCCGACCAAGTTTCGATTTCGCGCCCGGGTCATAATATAGTTGAAAACCTTATTGGTCTGATTTCTGTAGATAGCGTAAACCGGATGGGTCTGATTCAAAACTATTCCGGGCAAGTCAATGAGGGAAAAATGTGCGCCTAGTAATAAAACTCCCCTATTTTGGGACAGGGCTTTTTCCAGATGCTTCGTGCCTTTGTATTCAACTCGGCGGGACAATTTCTTTGGGTTTTCCCACCAGCTCATCGCCGTTTCGAATATGCTGGCACCAAAGTTACGGAATGTGGACAATGCGATTTTTTCTCGTTCGGCCTCCGACAGTTCAGGAAAACACAATTCGAGGTTTTTGCGGGCGATGGCGCTACGGCGCTTTTCAGTGAGGTATAAAAGGTGGCCAAATGATTTTCCAATTTTTATATTCAGTGGATAGGGAAGAAGATTGAACAACCACACAATGGAAAGTGCAATCAACGTGATCCAGGATAACGGGTTAAGCAGTGTCCGCAGGGTAAGGGGGGCGATGGGCTTCAATGAGATTCAGACGTATATTGCAGGCATTCGTTTTCTTGGGTATCGGATCCGTTGAAGAATCTGCTCCACTGTTGGATGATAAAGTCAGATTGCTCTCCAGGTAAGGAATCTTACAATAATCCAGCGACCTGGAGATAGGAATAACCACTGGATGCCGATGATTTTCCTTTGGTCGATTTTCTTGTTGATGATGGGAACACAGGAGACATCGTATTGCTGCTATTTCGGTGTTGGATTACTTTATTCCTGATCTTGGAACGAGGACTTATTCATGCAAAACTCTGCTATTGTCGAGATCCAAAAAATCAGACGTTTGTGATTCTTTTTTGAGTTGTCTGATCAGATCGTTTTTTCTTGTTTAATATGCTTACAGAAAATATTCCAACCACCGGCGGGGCCAGAATTTATCGTCGTCTCCTAAGTTATATGGAAGGTGATGTGCGCTTTCTTGTGGTGGGCTTTTTGGGTTTTGCGATCTATGCTGCCTGCGATTCTGCTTTTGCCTGGTGGATGAAAGAGCTAGTGGATAGCATCGAAGCCCGGGACAGTTCCATGCACTGGTATTTGGCGTCTTTGATCATCCTTATTTTTGTGACCCGGGGACTAGGAGGGCTGATTGGGGCATACAGTACGGAATATGTTGCCAGACGGTTGATTAACAAGCTACGTCGAAGTCTGTTTAGTCATCTGCTGCAGTTACCATGCCGTTATTACGAGCAGTCCAGTTCTGGCGGAGTGCTATCCAAACTTATCTATAATGTCGAAAACGTAGGCACGGCATCGACCAATGCATTGAGAATTGTAATACGGGGTGGGTTGACGATTATTGGCCTGTTGATTTTTATGTTTTATCTTAATTGGATGCTGTCCAGTCTGTTTTTGATCGTAACTCCCATTATGGCGTTGATTATTGCGGCGGTTACCAAACGATTCAGAAAAATCAGTCATCGAATCCAGGGGGCCATGGCGAATGTGGGAGAAAGAGCCAGTGAGGTCATGCGTGGTTATCAGATTGTGAAAATATTCTCAGGAGCTGAACACGAACGAGGGGTATTTGATGAAGTAATCAACAATGATCGAAACCAGCGAATGAAGTTGGTGGTAGCGAATGATTTGAGTTCCACCCTGATCCAGGTGCTTTTTGCCCTGACGCTAGCCGCCTTGATTGTAATCGCGATGACACCCTCAGTGCTTACTTCCATGAGCGCCGGCGAGTTTGTTTCATTCGTTACTGCAGCGGGTTTTATCTCAAGGCCAATACAGCAACTTACCCAGGTTAATTCAATTATTCAGCAGGGAATTACCGCTGCTAACAGTGTTTTTACCGTTCTTGATCTACCGCCGGAAGAAGACACTGGCAGTGTGGATCTGGGAGACTGTCGTGGTGAGATTAAATTCCATCAGGTCGGCTTCAGTTATATCGATGCTCATACCAAGGTGCTCAAAGACATCAATTTTGAAATCAGACCCGGGGAGAAATGCGCATTAGTTGGAAGATCTGGTAGCGGGAAATCCACGCTGGCATCATTGGTCGCGCGTTTTTACGATATTGACGAAGGAAGCATATTGATCGATGGCAATGAGATTAAGGAAGTGTCACTGGAAAGCCTTAGAGACAACATTGCGCTGGTCAATCAGAATATCGTGCTATTCAATGGAACCATTGCTGAAAACATTGCTTATGGTTCGCTGCGGGACTGTACTGAGGAGGAGATTCGATTTGCCGCGGAGCATGCCCAGGTACTGGAGTTTGCCGAACAACAGGAACAAGGCCTGAATACGCCCATCGGTGAGTCTGGTTTGATGTTGTCTGGTGGACAAAGACAGCGCATTGCCATTGCCCGGGCTTTCCTTAAGGATGCTCCCATTCTGGTTCTGGACGAAGCAACTTCTGCATTGGATAATAAGTCGGAAGTTCTGATTCAGCAGGCCATTAACGATTTGATGTGCGACCGAACCAGTATTATTATCGCCCATCGACTTAGTACTATCGAAAATGCGGACAAGATCATGGTGCTTGATGGAGGACGGATTATCGAAAGCGGTACTCATGAAGAGCTATTGGCGCTGAATGGTGCCTATGTCGAACTTTATAATAACGGCCTATCGTGAGGTTTCTTATTCCCTAAATCCATAAGGGGAGGTTGCCGCACTATTGGTTTTACTATCAACGGGAATATCGAATTATGCCTGATCTCACTGTTTTAAAATTTGAGCCCCATGGCCCATCAGACACCGGTATGGCTGAGTGGGAGTCCATGCCCAGGGATGAGCTTGTGTCTGAAGTGCCTCTTCAGCGAGGACATGAATATCTCAATATTCCCGTGGATGATGCGGGAAGTGGAACCCTTACAGCCGGGGTTTGGAATTGCACCCCATTTGAGACCAAATTGGCTCCTTATGGCGTGAACGAGTTCATGCATATTCTTGAAGGCTCGGTATCCATTGTTGATCAAGACGGCAATTCTGAGATCTTTTCTGCTGGAGAGAATTTTGTTATTCCCAAAGGTTGTGTCTGTAGCTGGAAACAAACCGAATACCTGAGAAAGTTTTATGTGATTTTCGATGATACAACAACCAAAGCCGAGGACCTCGATCCGGTTTCACCTATTCGCGTGGATTTGTCTCTGGCGCTGCCCGAAGTTCCCCAACAGGATTCATCGTTGTTTATTGGTGGTGTGCCGACCATGCATCAACTTGGGGTGTTTAGTGATCTGACCGCCCGGTTTGGTGTTGGTCTTTGGGACTGCACAGCGATGCAGCGAATACCCGCTCCCATTAATCGCAGTGAACTCATGTATATTCTGGAAGGCAGCGGTTCCATCATAAACGGTGATGGGAAGGTATTCGAGTTTAGTGCGGGAGACGCGTTTATGGTGCCCGTGGGAATGGGGTATCAGTGGAAAAGTGAAGGCTTTGTAAAAAAAGTATATTGTAGTCTTACCTGATCTTCGGAGGGAGAGTCGCCGGGATTTTTTCGCGCCGAGATTTTTCGGACAGCCTTGATCTTTTTATCTGTTGATCTTCCATACATTGGGTTCGCATCCGTTAATTGTTCACCGAGAAATACCCAGGTACG
Organism: Gammaproteobacteria bacterium; assembly: GCA_011088265.1. GTDB lineage: Bacteria > Pseudomonadota > Gammaproteobacteria > Arenicellales > Poriferihabitantaceae > WLWV01. The sequence continues at coordinate 63,522 of JAALKB010000003.1, read as the reverse complement.
AGCATGATGAGAAACTAGCCATAACAGTGGTATGCGGCATTTTTTAGATAACGGGTCTTCAGATAACGTCAAGTCGATACCAGATCGATGAGGTTTTCCTCCAAATCCAACGATGAGAAACTAAGGTCGTAATACTAGATCTGGCTCTGAATAAGGTGGTCGATTAATCGAGGAAAATGACTTTCGGTAAGATTGGCGAATGCAAATCTCAGATATCGATCCTGGCCTTTCCCAAAGTATGTGCCGGGGAGGCAAAGTACATCAAACTCTTCTGCCAATCGTTTTGCCACGGCATGGGAAGATGAATCAAATGGATGTTCGATATAGGCAAAATAAGCTCCGGCAGAAATAAGCTGGTAGTCTAGCCCGGGATGGTCGAATGCCTGGGTGATCGCGACAGCTCTTGCTGTCATTTTTCGCCCGTTTTCCGTGCGCCAGTCAATCAGATTTTTTAAACCATATAAGGCAGCTATCTGTCCGGTATGCGGTGCGCTGATAGCTACACAATCCTGGATTTTCCCCATTTCTGCCAGAAACTTTGGGCCGGCAGCTACTGCACCAACACGATGTCCGGTAAGACTGAAGGATTTGGAAAAGCTGTAAAGGTGAATAAAGTTTGTTTCCCAGTCCGATTCATTGAACAGGTGATGTGGCGGCGCGTCTGGGTCCATAAAGTCGCGATAGGTTTCATCAACAACCAGGGCGATGTTATGACTTTTCGCAATTCGATAAAATTCACCAAGTACTTCGGGTGAATAGATTGCGCCGGTGGGATTGTTGGGGGAAACAAGGACGATGGCTTTAGTGCGAGATGAAATTTTGCGAGCTACCTGTTGCGGATGAGGGACCGCGGTAGCTTCGTTGAAATCTAGCCACTGCACGTTGATCCCCCGAATTCGAAACCACATCTCATGATTGAAGTAGCAGGGCAGAGCTGCAATAACCTCATCCCCAGGTTCACAAAGCGTATCAATAGCGGAACAGAACCCCTGATTACATCCAGCTGTAATGGAAATATGTTGGGCAGAAATATTGCATTGATAGCGGGAGTTGATATCCCCTGCCAGGGATTCCCTAAGTGGTGCGATACCGGAAATATCCGTGTAGGTTGCAGCCTTCCCGTCTGTAATGGCCTGACCGAGGTGATCGAGTAACGATTGGTGGGGAAGGTAAGCCGGGACGGCTTGGCAGACATCAAGCAAATTGCTGTTATCTCAGCCCAGTCTCCATGATCAGGCTTCTGCAATAGGAGCCGGGGAACAGTTTGCGACATTGGGATTAATATTCATTGGAACCAGTATTTCCTGGGACTTTTAGGCTTAGCACTTTTAGGCTTGGGGCTTTTAGGAAAGCGTAACGTAATCTGTATAATAGTGTACCCGAGAAATCTCTGTAAAAGTTGTGAACGGTCACCTTGAGTGATGAGAAATAAGCAACCCTAATCTATTTCGCTCAGACTTATTCCAGGACCTGTTCAAAGACCTGTTCAGAGGTTCTCTCATTTAAGACCAATTTAAGAGAATTTAGGAATTGTCAATGAAGGATTTCGTCAATACAGCCGGTCGTAGCGGGATACCTGCGTTTTTTATTGCGTTAGGAGTCATCGGATTCGCCATTTTTGTTCTTGGCCTCGGCGCGCAGTTCGCCGGATGGGATATTCTATCTGAAGAATCCCGGGTTGAAGACTATCCTTTAATGATGATTATCATCGGATTCAATTTTATGATTCCACTGGCTTTGCAATGGAGAAAGACAGGATCAGGAAAGGTTGGATCAGGAAAGTCAGAATAAAGCCGATCAGGTGTCTCATGACTCCTCTCCTGGGGCCCTAATTCTGAGGCTTTAATCCTGGATAGGCCCTATTACGACGACCAGCAGATGGCGAAAAGTCCATTACTATTGTGCCATTGTGGCAATTAATTCCCGAAGCGCCTCCACTCGTTTTCGATTTACTCCCAGGTCGGATGTTCCTGAGCGTGAGGCCGATTTCACTTGCAACTGTTTGTTTGCCTCGTCAAATCTGATTTCCAAATCATCCACGAAACGAAAAATTCTACTGCGGTATTCTGCCGCTAGATAATGATTCTCCTGTTGCACTACTATGCCCCCATGGGCGGTAACAATCGTTGATACGGAATCCCATTTCCGTGGGTCAGGAAACGCAATAGGGGTGATTTCCTGATTAGCTGAATTCGCGCCACCACCCTCGCTGGTAACGCAATTGGGTTTGCTTGAGCAGGGCCTTAAGGCCCCATTGTGTAATCCTCTTTCCGGTGTATCTGCGGTGGCGGAAAGCAGAACAAAATAGATGCATAACAGGAGTACCAGGGTAATGAGAATAATGACAAATAGTTTCATGGACGTAAACGAGAATTCATATTAATCGGGCTATTGGATAATATGGTTGATGCTAGCAACCAGGACTAGAGTTTAGACCATAATCTGTGCCTCCGTCCTAATTTTGAGCCAACAACCTGACCGGCAAGTGTTTCGTAGATTACAACTTGCCAAATGATTTAGAATACAGCCGCTAAATAACTTTATCTCCAAGGTGCAAAAATAGATATGGAAAGAATCGTTGAAAAAATGTTTTATGCAAGTCGTTGGCTGTTGGCCCCGATTTATCTCGGCTTGAGTCTGGCATTAGTCCTCCTCGCCTTTAAGTTCTTTCAGGAAGTATTTCACTTTTTACCCATTGTGTTTAGCGTAAGCGAGTCAGAGCTGGTGCTCGGAATTCTGTCCATGGTGGACATGGCGCTAGTGGCGGTTTACTGGTAATGGTGATGTTTAGTGGCTATGAGAACTTTGTTTCCCGTATTGACATTGATGAAGATGTGGAGAAGCTATCCTGGCTCGGAAAACTGGACTCTGGATCCCTAAAACAGAAGGTAGCTGCCTCCATTGTTGCCATCTCTTCCATTCACCTACTACAGAAATTTGTTAATGCGGACCAGGTCGAGGATAACAAATTGATGTGGTATGTCTTACTCCATCTGACATTTGTCATTTCTGCACTAGGTATGGCCTGGGTGGATAGAATTAATCGTAAGTAACGAGGCGCCCTTTTTTGCGTTGGGACCGACGAACATGGAGCGAATCACTGGAAGCCAAATTAGGCCACCTGATAGATTTCTGCCATTTTGTGTTCGTTGTTAATCATCTGAATACAGGCATTGGCCGCTTCCATTCCTTTAATTTTAAAATGGTCATGGAAAAATTCATGATGAGACTGGTCATTAAAGTGATGAGGCGTCAACACCATGGAGAGGACCGGAATCTTACTTTGTAAGGATACCTGCATCATCCCATCCAGTACTGTGGACGCAACAAAGTCATGGCGATAAATTCCGCCGTCGACAATCAGACCTGCAGCAACAATAACCTGATATTGATTTGTTTTCGCCAGTAATTTGCATTGCAGAGGAATTTCCAGACTGCCCGGGACGTCAAGGAGATCGATGAGAGATGGATGGATACCAGCTTCGAGTAATTGAGCCTGAAAAGACAATCGACCCTGTTCCACAATTTTCTTGTGCCAGTTGGCCTGGATGAAGGCGATTCGTTTGCCCTGACGTAAATGACAGTGAGTGAGTGTCGTCATCAATTAGCCCCGTAAAGTTTTTGAACTGAAACCATAGTTAGGGGCGAAAGCACAGAGGACCAGCCGGGTATGTCGACCAGAAAATGAAACAGCGGGCCATTTTCAGGCTTACCATTTTTCGTTTAATCGACTATCTCTATCGACTGGATCTAATGGATCATGCCAGTGGGCCATGCCAATCGATTATATCAATGGACTATACCAATGCTGATTTTCTACGTTTCTCTACCTTCCGGACTATAACCGTCGGCTTCGGATTTACACCGAATCTGCTGGCCTTTCCCCATTTGAAAAAAGGGAAAGCGCTCGCGGGCTTGGATGAATTGCTTTCGCTCATCCTTACCGCCGGTGGGGATTTACACCCCGCCCCGAGAAAATAGATCAGCGAGATTCCGGGCTTCTCAGAGTTATGGTTAACTCTATCCGCAACAAAGCTGATCTTCAGTGATTATAATCAATTGGAGGATAAGATGGGAAGAGGGGAACGCAGGCAGGTGGAGGATCCAGTGATTCTTAAGGTGTTAGGTGGTCGCGGTCGCTGCAATGAGTTTTTCCCGAAAAACCTCAGGGGTCAGGCTGTTCAATAATTCCCTGGCCGACAATGCCTCACATCGATCAATCAATCCCATTGAAAAGGCCAATTGACCGACCATGGTTTCTGGTTGTTTTTCACCCATGTCTCCTCGCCACTGCCCCAGCGATTGAGAACCATCCCTTTTTGACATGGGCTGGTTGTGCTCATCATACAGTAACGGGATATGCCAGAATCGCGGAGTTGGGAATCCCAGGGATTCAAAAAGCGCAATTTGACGAATGGTGGAGTCGATAAGGTCCGCCCCGCGAACCACGTCTGTTATGCCCATTAATCCATCATCAACCACATTTGCTAACTGATAGGCGAACAAGCCATCCTTGCGTTTTATGACGAAATCACCGACCTCTTTATACAGATTCTGGCTTTGTGACCCCATTACTTCGTCGAAAAAAAGTATATTGATTTCGGTGGGCTCAACCCGAAATCGCCAGGCAATGTGATCAATGGCATGCGGCTCAATGGTATGGGAGTTACGCTTCCTTTTTCGCTGTTCATGATTTGAAGAATGGAAATAAGGTTCCGCTGGACGGCAGGTTCCCGGGTATACCAACACCCCATCTCGACCATGGGGTGCACTGGCTGCGATGGCGATATCCTTGCGAGAGCATTCGCAGGGGTATAGCTGTCCACGATCCAGCAAGGTTTGGAATGCATGCTGGTAGTGATGGTGTCTTTGGGATTGAACGAAACCCGGGTCACCGGAAAAAGAACCCTGGGGTGGTTTGTCAGGTCCTAAATCCCAGTCAAGGCCTAGCCATTTAAGGTCATGGATAATTTTTTCTGCTGCATTTTCTTTTACCCTTGGTTGGTCCAGATCATCCATCCTAAGGATGAATGTGCCCTTCACCAATCGGATTTGAAGCCAGGCGGTCAGTGCGGTACGCAGGTTGCCCAGATGCAATTCCCCGGTTGGACTGGGTGCATAGCGACCAATCACGTTGCTGAATCTGGTCTGGGTCGATGAAACCACTTTTCTGGAAATACGGTTCGTTTGGAGCGTGAAAGATGTTTTGTATATTCACAAAAAAGCCCGGCTAACCGGGCTTTCGTGATTGGATGAGTCAGTTCATTATTATTGATTATTGGCCATGAGTACTGACCATGAGTAGCGGCCACTAATATCGCTTGCTAATACCGAATGGCCCACACTAATCCAATGCTTTACTGGGACTGAGATACCATATAGTCAACAATGGCTTTTATTTCATCATCCGAAAGCGCGGTAAAACCACCTTTGGGGGGCATTACGCCGGTAGCTCCAGTAAAACCATTGATCGCGTTGTCATAAAGTGTGTCGTTGCCTTGAGCGATACGGTCTTTCCAGGCTGCAGCGTCTCCCAATTTCGGCGCGCCGGCAACACCAAAGCCATGGCATGCTGCACACTTACCTTCATAGCCAGTTTTGCCGTCCGCGATAGACACGGTGCTTGTCAGCATAAGACTACCTGCAATTGCGATAATTTGAGTGATTTTCATGAAGATCCCCTTTGAAAACTATTGAGTTTGATTGAAAAATTGAGCGCCAATTTTAACCAGTCTCAAGAGGCTTAAGCAAATACAAATCACTTATGTTCGTATTCATAGATCGTTTCTCATGGATAAGATGAGTCGGGGCCGGTTTGCCTATATTTCGCCAAACGTTCGGGTAGTGCTCGATATGCGTTTTCCGGTGATAGGCCATTGGCTCTGCGGTTTTAAAGTAATGGCCCCGGGAAGCACAAAAGTGATTGCATTCTTTCTTTTTTTTCATACAATCCAGCTCCCAGATTTGGAGGTGTCTTCATGAATAACATACCCCTGTTTTGTTTTGGTTCCCTAATGGATTGGGACGTGATCAATTGTGTCCTGGGCGAGAAGATTGAAGGCTTATCCATGGTAGATGCCGAATTTCCTGGTTACCGGGTTGCCACGTTACCCCATGAAAGCTACCCGGTTTTGGTTTCAGACGAAAAGGCCATGGCCAATGGGAAGTTGTTGTCTGGGTTGGAGCAGGCCCATCTCGACCGTATTATTTTTTTCGAAGGAGAGGAATACCAAATAAGACCATGTACTGTCCGCTCTCCGAGTGGCGATGTGGAGGCTCGCTTTTTCGACGAAGCAATTATGCCTGCGCCAGAAATGACCGACTGGTGCTTTACCCAGTGGCAGCAACAACACAAGTCATTTCTGCTGCGTCAGTCTGAAGTCTATATGTCCTATTATGGAAAAATGAGCGCGGCGGAAGCGGATTATTACTGGCAGACTTATTCTGAAGTGGATTTTGACCAACCCCTGATTGCAGCGGCTAACGGCTAGCCCTCCGGATTTCTATTTTCATCCCAGTCTCTTCGAGGAATAAACATTCGGGGAGTTGGGTATCTCCGGCATCCCGGGTTTTTCTTTTCTTCTGCCTTTCTCCTCTTCTCCTTCTTCAATCCTGCTGGGTCAGCGTAATCACTAGCTGATTGAGATTATCAATGGATGGAGCGGTTTGCAGATGGGTGCTGGGTATGCCGAAACTGACTAACCAGTTTGCCAGCGACCGTCCCCAGCTCTGACCAATATCTGTACTCGGATATAGGATTAAAATGGATGCCTGGTCATTTTCTTCAAACAACGCCAGTATCCGGGAAGCCTGGGGGAGAGCAAGTATATTGGTTCCATTGACATATTGGGGCCATTGGTTTTGGGTGATGACCTCGATATGTTGTTGTAATGCAACAGAATGGTTAGAGACCAGGAGACTCAGCCCCAGTAGCCCAGAGACAACAAAAGATAAAAATGACGAATACAACTTGCGTAATGCACTACATGAGTACCACATCATATTGCTGTTGGTAGGTGGGTTCAACCTGAAGTTGAATGTTGCGTTTGATAAAATCCTGTAGATCAGCGATACCAGTAGATTCATCTTCCTGAAGTCGTTCGATCACCGATTGGGAAGCGACTACCAAATAGGAATCTGTATCAAACTGTCTTGCTTCTCTGAGAATTTCCCTGAATATTTCATAGCAGACCGTTTCCGGAGTTTTTTGGATTCCGCGACCCGAACAACAGGGACAGGGCTCAGTCAGTAGCTGTTCGAGATTTTCATTGGTGCGCTTGCGGGTTATCTCGACCAGTCCCAAAGAGGTCATATCCCTGACCTGGGTTTTCGTACTGTCCTTTTCCAATTCCCGACTTAAGGTACGCATCACCTGGTCACAATGTTCCTCCTGCGCCATGTCGATAAAATCGACAATAATAATACCGCCGAGGTTTCTAACCCGAAGCTGTCGGGCCAGTGCGGTAGCAGCTTCCAGATTGGTTTTGAAAATAGTCTCTTCCAGATTCCTTTTGCCGACGAAACTGCCGGTATTGATATCGATAGTGGTCATGGCTTCGGTCTGGTCAATGATGAGATATCCGCCAGATTTCAGAGGAACCCGTTTTTGAAGCGCTTTTTGAATTTCGTCCTCAACGCCATAAAGGTCGAAAATAGGACGACCTCCGGGATAGTGTTCGATTCTTTGATCGGGTATTAAGTCTCGACTAAACTCCATTACCTGATCAAGAGTCTCCCTGGAATCAATTCGGATTTTCCCAACATTTTGCCACACCAGATCTCTTACTATGCGCATCGCAAGGGGAAGGTTGCTATAAATTTGAAAAGGAGCTTTATTGGATTTTTTTCTGGCAAGTACTCGCTCCCAGATCCGTAGTAAAAATACCATGTCTGATTTCATCTCGTCATCGCTGGCATTTTCTCCGGCGGTTCGAATAATGAAGCCTCCTTTGGCGTTGAGCTCATGACGGAATTCAGTCAGTTTCTCTATGAGATTTTCCCGTGCCGTTGTTTCTTTAATGCGTTGTGAGATACCGGTATATTCACTATTGGGGAGATACACAATATTACGTGCCGGAATACTAATTTGCGTGGTCAAACGTGCTCCTTTGGTTCCAAGTGGTGCCTTTACAACTTGTACAACGATTCGTTGTCCCTCCTGGACCAGGGAAGCAATGGAGGCTGCGGGATCATTTTGCTGCAATTGACTTGTCTCATCCCGTCGTTCCATCAGGTCTCTGGCATGAAGGAAGGCCGTTCGCTCCAGACCAATGTCGACAAAAGCCGCTTGCATCCCAGGTAATACTCGTACCACGATGCCAAGGTAAATATTTCCCGTGATCTCCCTGTTTTTTTCCCGTTCAATAAATACTTCCTGCAACATGCCGTTTTCAAGCATCGCTACCCGGGTTTCCTGGGGCGTAACATTGATCAATATCTCTTCGGTCATTTGAGTGCTGGTATTCATGCTTTTTTCTAAATTCTGGAACCCTGGAATTACTTTTTAAACTTTTTTCAGATGACTTTGGTGATCAATATGTCATATCCGAACAGATCTGGATATGGACTGATGGCTAACAGGATGGTTTGTTGTTTTTCTGATGTAAATCCCTGGCTAGTTCAGGTCTTCGGTGATATTACTCTGGAATTGATGCAGCAGTTGATGAGTTTCCCATAGGGGTAAACCCATGACGCCACTATAGCTACCCTCAAGTTGCTTAACAAACTGTCCGGCGTGTCCTTGGACACCATAGGCACCGGCTTTGTCATAGGGATCCTGAGAGTTACAGTAACTGGTAATCTGGTTGTCAGTTAGTTCGAAGAAGGTGACCGCAGTGGAACACAACCGGGTTTGGCAGATTCCCTGGTTGACCAGGGCAACAGCCGAATGCACCAGGTGGGTATTGCCCGATAGTCGTTTTAGCATTTCAATGGCATGCTGGCGGTTCCTGGGTTTTCCAAGGATCGTTCCTTTTATGGTGACCGTGGTATCGCCACCAAGTACTCGATAATCTGCTCCGACTTTCTTAAACACAGCCAACGCCTTTTCTCTGGCGAGGCGCAGAGTCATTTGATCCGGTTGTTCGTCGCGAAATGGGGTTTCATCAATATCAGCCACAATAATCTCAAAAGGAATATCAAACTGTCTGAGTAGGGATTGCCTTCGAGGGGATTGAGAAGCAAGAATCAGTTTGGGCTTTTCGCTCAGCATTACATTTTGAGTACTGGTTAGTGGTTTGGATCGCGACAAAGTACCTGGCTACTAGCGATGATAAGGTAGTCCTTCCAGAATGGAATAACAACGGTAGATTTGCTCCGCTAGCATCACACGAACCAGGGGATGGGCGAAGGTGAGTGCGGACAGAGACCAGACTTCATCGGCCTGGTTCAGCAGTGCTCGGGAAAACCCCTCAGGCCCGCCTACCAGTAGAACTATCGGCCTTCCCTCTCCTAGCCATTGATCCATGCGAGAAGAAATATCGAGGGTGGAAAGTGTTTTTCCCATACGGTCCAATGCAATCATGTGAGCGCCACTGGGAATGGCACTAATTACTTTTTGCTCTTCCTGTTGAATAATCCGTTTGATATCGGCATTTTTGCCTCGTTTTAGCGTCGGAATTTCCAGAAGTTGCAGTTTTACGCGACCACGAATCCGTTTTTCGTATTCTTTATAGCCCTGTTCCACCCATTGAGGCATTTTTTCCCCCACAACCAATAGGTGAATGTTCAACATTGGAATAGGATGGAAGGTGAATGGTTTATCTAATCGATGGCGCTCAGCCGTTGCTCATTGAGGGGCACGAACCGAAGGCTGATGGTCAGAGTTAGCCACTTCTGCAAAAGTTTTGTCCCAAAGGCTTTCCAGATCGTACTTTTTTCGAGCGGAATCCCGCATAACGTGCGCCACAACATCGACGAAATCAACCAGGATCCAGTCCTTGACTTCAAGTCCCTCGACACCGAGGTGTCGCCAACCCTGTGCATGCATAAATTCCAGTACGCGATCTGCCAGACTTTTGACGTGGCGATCCGATGTCCCCGTGGCGACGATCATGTAATCGGTTACGTCGGTCATTTCCCGGACATCCAGAACACGCACATCCATGCCCTTGGCATCTTCCAATGCGTTGACAATGGTGTCGCGCATCCGGATTGACTCCTGTGGAATTACTCCGGATGCACTGCTGGCCATCTTGTCGGTTTCGCTCATGCTTTACTACTCATACAATTGGTTGTTACGAATATATTGATAAACCCCTTGAGGTATCAGTTTGCTGACATCCTTATCGCTTTTCAGCCGGTTTCGTATTTCCGTCGCGGAGATATCAATGAGGTCGGTTTTGATGAGGTGGATTCTACCAGCCTTTGATTGTTGAAGCTGACTAAATGTCCGTGCTTCCCGGGCCTGCCACCAAGCGGGTAGAGGAGTGGATTGGGACCAGCCAGGCCGTTGCATTACGATGAAATGAACATGGTTAAATAAGGCTTCCCATTGGTACCAATTCTCAAGCCCTAACAATGCATCCATGCCGAGAATCAGGCAATAGTATTGATGTGGGTTTTCCGCTTTTAACGATAGAACCGTATCGATCATGTAGGAAGGGTTATTACGTCTGAGTTCCCGGTCGTCAACGCGAAATCGTGGATACCCGCTAACAGCGATCTGCGCCATTTTCAACCGATCCTCCGCGCTGGCAACAGGCTGGGGGCGATGGGGGGGGATCGCTGAGGGGATGAACAATACCCTTTTCAGATTTGATTGCTCCGCTACTGATGAGACGGGGTTGATGTGTCCATAGTGGACAGGATCAAAAGTTCCACCATAGATGCCGATCAACGGATAAGGAGTCTCTGGGGATAGTTTAGGGAAATGGTTGGATCGGCTCATCCCTTTTTATTATTTTCCCTAAGCAGAGCAGAGATTTTTTCTCGGCTTTCCCGGTCATTCCAGTCTCGTGGCCCGTTGACCCGAAAAACCTCATTGCCATTTTTATCGATTAAAATTGTGGTTGGCAGAGCCCTAATCTTCCACTCCTTTGCTGCTACTGAGTCGGTGTCCAACAAAATTGGGAAATTCACAGGGGACTCCAAAGAGAATAGAAAATGGTCAATGTCGGATTTGCTTTGTCCGAGATTCACCGCCAACACTTCGAAGTTCTGATTTTTATTGGCTTCTTTTAGCTTCTGCTGGGATGGAAATTCCTCGATGCAGGGTGGGCACCAGGTTGCCCAGAAACTGACCATTACTACCTGATCCAGATAATCTTCAAGCCTGACTACTTCTCCCTGGTTATCTTCAAGGGACAGGTCAGGGGCTGGATTACGGGTGGGTTCCCCGGCGAAAAGATTGTCGGTCGCGCCAGTCAATAAAGTAGCCAACAAAATCGAGAACAACCAAAAATCAGGAAACAATCGGCAATGGCTCATTCCCCTTAGAGGAATAAAACAGGGAGGGGGAAAGTGAGAAGGAAAAAAACGAAATCGTTTCAATCGGGCTACCATTTTCTCACCATCCTCTTAGTGCGGTGGCTGAAACAATGGTCAAAATCCCGAGGCAAAGATTCACGAGAACCAGTTTTCTGATGGTGCCCAGAGCATAGGCTGCTACTTCCCACTTTTGTTCTTCCACTCCCCTGCAAAGATGGCGGAAAGGAGCGAGGTAAACAAATTTGAAGATTAGCGCCATCAGCAAACCGATTCCTCCCATCAGGTTGATATGGTTGCCAATTGCTGAGAATCCGCCCAGCTGGTTTATCATGTAGAAACCGGTGGCGATTAGCATGATGATACAGAGCCAAACCCAGGGGAAGAACTTTTTGAATGTTTCTGCCCATATTGTCAACCGTGTCGGCCCGTCAACGGTGGTGCCCAGAGCCGGTCGGAGCAGACAGTAAGCGAAAAACATTCCTCCAACCCAGATGACAGCAGCAAGGATATGTAACATTAGTGCGATGGATATGAGCATGAATGAATTCCGATAGAATTAAAATGATAGTAGTAGTTTGAGGAGTTATTGGGTCAAACAAAAAAGGTCAGACAACAAGGCCAGATAAAAAGTGTCCAATTAGATGGGTATTCTGTTTTCAATCAAGGGTGCCGATAAGGGGCAGTGATGGGTTTAACCGGGAATGTTAGCTGCGGGTTTTCGTGACCTGGAAGTCCCATCGAACGAAGGCTTCTGGGCTGGCAGAATGAAACGAAACGGTTCGGGCGACGTCCCTCGCCTGGGTAGGCGGAACGTTGATATTGATTCGTTCCTCGGCCTGGCCAATGGTTTGGCAGCTTTGCTGGGTGTCATCGGCGCAGTCGTACATGGTGATACTAATGGTGACTTCTTTTAGCGGAACTGATTCGCTGTTGTTAACCAGTCTTGCATTGAAACGATAACTATCTGCATAGGCGGGAGTCATAACTGCATTTTGAATTCGAATATCAGACAGCGCTATCTTGCTTCGATTCAGCAAGGCGCTGTCCGTGGTGGAATAAAAAAGTGCCGCTGTAATTGCAATTAATAGCCCCAATAAGCTGAAGGCCACTTTAGGATAGCGGCTGGACATAACAATTAGTGCGACAGCGATGATGCCAAGTAGAACCCATTGCATGGTATTTATCCTGAAATAGTGAGGCGAGTGGTAGTAAAATAGCTTCTTGTAAAAAAAATCTCAACAAAAAATTCTTACCAGCGCTAGACAGCCTGTCTTCAACATAGTTTCGAATAATCCCAGTGATCGGAGGAATTTGTGAGCTTAAATCTGACTTGAATTCTGGCGTAACTGGTATCAACTAAAGAGACGCTACTGGGGACTTCAATATGTTGCTTCAACATATCATACAGGCTTCAGCCCCCCAGCGGATATACTGAATTAACTTCATTGGACTTAATTATGAATGCGTCACAAACCGAATCCCAGGTCCCCGCTTCCTATACAGCGAAAATCAAGACGTTAGCAGATCGTGCGTGGGCGGTGAAACACCCAGAGCTTGACGCACAACAACTTCGTGTTTTGAAGGATGATATCAAGCGTAAGTTGATCGCACAGGATGCGGTTTTGGTTGCTCACTACTATGTTGATGACGAGTTGCAGGAATTGGCGGATGAGACCGGTGGATGCGTGGCAGATTCGCTGGAGATGGCCAAATTTGGTTATCAACATGATGCGAAAACCGTGGTTGTGGCTGGAGTCCGTTTTATGGGTGAAACAGCCAAAATTCTAAGCCCCCAAAAACGTATCCTGATGGTGGAAACGGAAGCGGAATGTTCACTTGATCTGGCCTGTCCGGAAAAGGAATTCAGCGAATTCTGCGACCAGCATCCAGATCGAACCGTGGTGGTCTACGCGAATACAAGTGCGGGAGTTAAGGCGAGAGCAGACTGGGTAGTGACCTCCTCCATTGCGTTGAAAGTCATTAAACATCTTCATGAAAAAGGAGAAAAATTCATTTGGGCGCCAGATCGGTTTCTAGGTGGTTATGTACAAAAACAAACCGGAGCAGATATGTTGTTGTGGCAGGCTTCCTGTATTGTTCATGAGGAATTTAAGTCGGTGGCATTGCAGAGCCTGAAAAAACAACATCCAGATGCCAAAGTACTGGTACACCCCGAATCCCCTGCCAGCGTGGTGGAATTGGCCGACGTCGTGGGTTCTACCAGTCAGATCATTAATGCGGCGGTGGAGTCCGATGCAAAGACGTTTATCGTTGCAACTGAGTCTGGTATTTTCCATAAAATGAAACAGGCTGCTCCGGGAAAAACATTTCTTGAAGCTCCTACCGCAGGGGAGTCCGCTGCCTGTGAAAGTTGTGCACAATGCCCCTGGATGAAGATGAATGACCTGCAACGTCTCTCCAATGTGCTGGACCGGGGCGACAACGAAATCCTGATCCCTGAAGATATTCGTAAAAAAGCGGAGATCTCGATCCGTCGTATGGTGGAGTTTGGGCAGACCGGGAACTCCTAGAGGCTAATTATGGTTTTTGGATTTTCTTTCATATCGGGTTAACTGCGGATTTATGGCAATGTCCATTTACCTGGTTCGACATGGCCAAACAGAGTGGAATACCGAGGGAAGAAAACAGGGACAGAGCGACTCCGAGTTAACCGGAAAAGGAATTGCACAGGCGAAAGCCAATGCCAAAATGTTGAAATCGCTGTTTGGTGAGGTTAATCATTGTACTGACCTGAGACTGATCAGTAGTCCGTTAAAACGTGCAAGGGATAGTGCGAAATACATCCAGTCGGCTTTGGGTTTGACCGCGAAATCATTGGAAATTGCAGACGAAATCATGGAAATCGCTTATGGCAATTGGGAGGGGCTGACGAATGAAGATGTCGATGTGCGTTACCCAGGCCAACGAAAAATTCGTAATCAGGATCGTTGGAACTATATCTTCGACGGCGGAGAGAGCTATGGGATGGTCTACGATCGAGTAACGTCCTGGATGAGTGGTCTTGCAGCGGATGTGACTAACGTAGTCATTACCCACGACATGGTCAGTCGACTAATGCGGGGGCATTACCTGGGACTTGATAACTCAACAATACTGTCCACGGCTCACCCCCACGATGTAGTATATCTATTGGAAAACGGAATAGTAACGGAGTATCGCTGTGATCAAGGCTAATCCCCCATGGAGGCATCTCGTGTCCTATTGGTTGTTGGGGATGGGGAGCTCCCCATGAATGTCATACTGAATACACCCTGGTACGACTGGCTGGGAACTTTGGGAGTGGCAATGATTCTATTTTGCTACTTTCTGATTCAAATAGGACGCATTGATAGCGAAAGACTGGCATTTTCTGTGGTCAATGGAGCAGGGGCCAGTTTGATTCTGGTTTCGCTGTATTACGAGTTTAACTTCGCCTCGGTATTGATCGAGGGGTTTTGGGTTGTGATTAGTCTGATTGGGGTGGTGCGATATTTCTATCGTCGACACCAATGAAGGCTTTTTTCGTTGGCATTCGTTTCGCGTTCCTGGTTAATCATTGTTGCTAATTGGTTTGCTGTGCCCTGGATTTTGTGACAAAGCCATTAACCATTGCTGTAGCAATTTCGCATCTCCTGACAGTTTTCCCTGGGTGTCCCAGGTTAAATAAAAAGCACACGGTGCAGGAATTTTCCATTCACCAATTCTGACCAGTTTGCCGCTTTCCACCAGGGGCCCAACCAGGCTATGCCAGCCTAGTGATATTCCCTGATTATTTTCTGCTGCCTGTAGTGCGATGAGATAGTTGGTGAATCGCCTAAAACTTGTTTTTCGCCCTGCAATTCCCAATTGCGTCATCCAGTCATCCCACGTACTCCATTGGGGGTCGAGTCCGTCCAGCTGGAGCAAGGGGAATTCAAGTAATTGGGCTGGATGCGAAATTTCCTTTCCTGCGAGAAACCGTTGTCCGCACACCGGGTAGATGATGTCATTAAATAATATTGTTGAGGTTTCGCCGGGCCATTCGCCGGCACCGTAACGAATTCGTAGGTCGGCTTGCTGATACACCACATCGCTAGCGTTATCAGAAATAGCGTGGTTGATGATGATATTTTTGTGGGTGTCCCAAAATTCGCCAAGTTTTGGCATTAACCATAGAGAGGCGAAGGCGGTGGTAGCAGCGATAGTGACATCTGACTGGTAGCCTCGAAGGACGATGGATCGACAAACACTGGCGATGTTGGAGAAACTGGCACTTAAACTGTTTTGCAGTTCCCTGCCTTGCCGGGTTAATTCCACCCCCCGCTGATTGCGAATAAACAATTTGCAACCGAGCTCCCCTTCCAATAGTTTGATCTGACGGCTAACAGCACCAAGGGTCACCCCAAGTTCCCTGGATGCTAGCTTGAAACTGACCTGTCGCGCGCAGGATTCAAAGGTATTTAAAGAGGTTAGGGAGGGGAGGTGGTAGTGCCGCCGGGCCATTTTGAACTCCTTGAGTTTACTTGAAGTAAAGTCTGAACGATTATTTGGGATATTGTCAAGAAGCGGGATTAAGCGCAATATCGCAATCATGAATCTTGCGGGTAGGCGTCCGATAGCGTGCTATTCTGCCTTGCCATGGATATGCTATTGATATGCCATGAGACTGATAGGGTAGACCGTGAGACCAACAGACAATGAGCATATTCTGTTTAGGAGCTAATACAGTGACAAATCAAACATCCGGTGCCATCTCCATTCCGCTAGAGTCAGTTTTAAAACCCATTGGACAGGCAAGGGGCCTCCCGAATCAGGCTTATGTTGATGCGGATTTTCTGGCGTTAGAAAGGGAGGCGGTAATTGGCAAAACCTGGGCAGGTATTGGTTTTGCCAGTGACCTGGTAAAGCCCGGTTATGTTAAGCCCATCAATTTTCTGGGCCTTCCTTTGGTTGTTACCCGCACCAGGGAAGATCAGATACAAGTGTTTCATAATGTGTGTAGTCATCGTGGCCGGCTCCTTGTCGAAGAAGAGCGCGAGGTTGGGTCATTACTTCGTTGCCCATATCACTCATGGTCTTACGACTTATCCGGGAATCTGCGTAGCACGCCTCATATCGGAGGGGTGGATAATCACTCTGCTGAGGGCTTCGATTGCGCTGACCATGGTCTCAAGCCTGTGGCCCACGCGGTTTGGATGGATATAATTTTCGTGAATCTTTCTGGAGATGCAGGGTCATTTGAAGACTACATTGCGCCGTTGACAGAAAGATGGAGCGCCTTTCTGGGAAATAATGGACTCTCCCATCTCCGTAGTTCCAGTGCTCAGAGCAAATTGACGGTAGAAGTACAAAGCAATTGGAAGCTTGCGGTGGAGAATTACTGTGAAAGCTATCATTTGCCGTTTATCCACCCGGATCTGAATCGTTACTCCCGACTTGAAGACCACTACGATATTATGATTGAAGACCGATTTGGTGGCCAGGGGAGTTGGGCCTATAATCTGTCGGATGATGCAGGAGTTAGTTTGCCAACCTTTCCCGAGTGGCCGGAGGATCGACTAAAGGAAGCGGAATATGTGTCTTTCTATCCCAATGTCCTTTTAGGACTTCAGGCGGACCATTCCTTTGTCATGATTATCGAGCCGAAGTCTGAATCCAGATCCATTGAACATCTGCGCGTCTACTATGTTGGGGACGAGGCGCTAAATTCACACTATGAAGGTTGTCGTAGTTCGGTACTTGAGTCTTGGCGTGTGGTTTTTCAGGAAGACGTAAGTGCAGTTGAGGGAATGCAACAGGGGCGTCAGTCTCCAGGTTACCTGGGAGGGGTATTCTCTCCGGTCATGGATAATCCCACTCACCATTTTCACAAATGGGTGGCAAATAAACTAAAAGTAGCATGATTCTCTACCCTAGCCGATTTTGTATGGCATGATTAGCTTCTTCATTTACTCACCTCTATTGACTCACTTAGTTTAGAAAACAGACCATGATTCCTGACTTAATGTCTGCTGTTTTACTCACCGGTCACGGTGGGCTGGAAAAACTTGAATATCGGCATGATGTGCCAGTGCCTGCCCCTGGCGATGGGGAAGTACTTATCAAAGTAGCGGCTGCGGGGGTCAATAATACCGATGTTAATACCCGCACCGCTTGGTACTCCAAATCCGTAACCAGTGCTACCAGTGACGGTGGTGAGGATGGTTTTGATCATGCCGAAGATGATGATGGTAGTTGGTCCGGGGTGCCGTTGGTGTTTCCCCGGATTCAGGGAGCGGACTGTTGTGGACATGTTGTGGCAGTAGGCTGTGGGGTTGATCAGGGCAGGATCGGTGAGCGGGTGCTGGTGAGAAATATGCTGCGCACCTATTGTGACTATAAGCCTTATGATTGCTGGACTTTTGGTTCAGAATGCGATGGTGCATTTGCTCAATACACAAAGGCCCCTGCCCGGGAAACTCACAGGGTGGACTGTGATTGGAGCGATGCTGAACTCGCGTCATTGCCCTGCGCCTATTCTACTGCAGAGGGGATGTTGCATCGTGCTGGTATTGGTGCGGAGACAGTTTTAATCACCGGCGCATCCGGTGGTGTTGGTTCTGCTGCAGTGCAACTATGCAAACGTCGCGGTGCAAAAGTGATTGCCCTGGCTAGGAAAAACAAGATGGCGGAAGTCGAATCCGTGGGTGCGGACAAGGTCATTGAACGTGGAACCAGTATTGTGGGTGCTCTTGGAAGGGATAGTGTGGATGTGGTCGTCGATCTCGTTGCCGGAGATCAGTGGACCGAATTATTGGATGTGCTTCGGCGGGGTGGTCGTTACGTTACCGCGGGTGCCATCGCGGGACCCATGGTGACGCTGGATGTTCGGACTCTATATTTAAAGGATTTAAGTTTCTTTGGCTGCACTTTTCAGGAAGATATCGTGTTTGAGAACCTGGTAAAATACGTGGAAGCTGGAGAGATTAAGCCATTAGTAGCAAAAACCTATTCTCTAGCAGATATCGGCCAGGCGCAAACGGATTTTCTGGAAAAAAAATACACCGGCAAGTTGGTACTAATTCCACCGCAGTAGGGTTTAGTCAGGGACAGCAGAAACTGCGACAATCTCTATTTGGAATGGTCTATTTGGGTGGTCTGGTTGGATGGTCTGGTTGGGATGATAGGATACTCCAGTGATTTTTATGGGAGTAACAAAAAATTGATGTGGGAAGAGTCTATTTGTAATCAGATATCACTGGGCTCCATAATCCGTGGCTAATCTGGCATTGTTGGTAATATCATGAGTTTTGCACGTATAAATATTGATCAGGCAAAAACCCTTATTCGGGATCGTCAGGCTAATGTGGTTGATATCAGGGATCGAGCTAGTTTTGATGCTGGGCATATTGAAAATGCCATCCATCTTGATAATGAAACGGTTTCAGAATTTGTCTCCACGGCAGATCACTCTACGCCTTTGGTCGTTTGCTGCTATCACGGCAACATGAGCCAGGGAGCGGCGAACTATTTTGGTGAACAGGGATTCGCAGAAGCCTATAGTCTGGATGGTGGTTATGCGTTGTGGCAGCAGCAAGGTGGTGGCTAGTCGATTCCTGCAGATTTACAGTGTCTATAGCATTTTTGGGCAGACCGTGATGCATAAGCTGCTTCTTAACGGCGAGATTTACACCGAAGTTATTCAACGCAGTGTGCCCAAAGCCCGGCACTACCTGTGGATTGTCACCGCAGATATCAAGGACATGTATGTAGACATGGGGGGAGGGGATTTTCAACCTTTTTTGCGTTTACTGGCTGAGCTAGTGGAAAAAGGTGTTTCCGTTCGTCTTATTCATGCTAAAGAGCCCGGTCCCCGGTTCAGGGAGGATTTCGACCGATTCAGCGCCCTGATTAACAACGAGCTGTTCGAAAGAATTCTCTGTCCCAGGGTTCACACAAAAGCCATCGTCATCGATGGTCAATTGGCCTTTCTCGGGTCTCCGAATCTCACCGGTGCCGGAATGGGGTCTAAACACAGGGACAAACGAAACTTCGAAGCTGGGTTTTTGTTTGACGATTCTGGGGAAATAAAAAAACTCAGTGACTGGATCGATCAACTGTATCTAGGGGACCATTGTCTGAACTGTAAACGCCGTGCCTATTGTCCGGACCCCATTGCCGACAATTTGTCTGCCTGATGATGGTGGAATTTACTCGTGTGGCCTTTTTAATCGGACCCAGATAAGTCAGAAGAGAATGGTAGGACGCGTATAAAGCCTGGGCCGAGTCTCATGTTTGAATACCTGACCTGGGTATAGTGGATGTTGTCATTCGTCCTAATAGAACGGGTATACTAATAATTGGTGTGGCTCTTCATCGCTTCCTGTCAGGACAAAATTACTCTAGGTATTCCCTACCCGGGACGCACTCTGGCAAACGTCACACCCCCTACGCTCCCCATTTTTCTACCAATGCACGAACGGTTTTTGCGAATTCCGGTTGTTGGTATTGCTGGAAAACTGACCATGAGCAAAATGAATGCATATCCGTAACCCGGTTAGGAAATAGAATTCCATCGAGGTGGTCGTATTCATGCTGCCATGTGCAGGCTGAGTAACCCCTTATTTCCTGTGTTTGGTGATTTCCATCGCGGTCATAGTAGGAGGCACGAATTTCAACGTGACGATTTACCATGGCTCGCATCTGGGGAACTGAAAGACAGCCCTCGTTGGATTCAAATGTTTCGTCCGTAAGGAATTCAATTTCAGGATTAATGGCTATGGTTAGGGGAACGGTAGGTTTATACGGGTAGCGTGGATTATTTCCGACCTCAATAATAAACAGACGATAAGGAATTCCAACCTGGTTAGCCGCGATGCCAGCACCATTGGCGTCCCGCATGGTGTCAATCATGTCGTCTATCCAGCTTTGCACTTCCGGAGTTCCAATCTTCGCGATATCAATTGGGTTCGCAGGAGTAGATAAGACCGGGTGACCGATTTGCAGAATTTCTCTAATAGACATTATTTAATTTTATATTTGGTTACATATCCGATTTTATGCAACGATGTAGAAAATAGAATGACAAACCCTGGTACTCATTCTGGCCCCGGTACTCAGATTGGTACTCACTCTGGCCCTACTCACCGTGGATATACTGGGTCGCCCAGGACCCAAAGGTGTTATTTTTGATCAATAAAGAGATGGCTTCAAGATCAGGTTGGAAGTATCGGTCATGATCCCAATACGCGGCTACTTTACGGATTTCTGACCAATAGTATTCCAGTGTCTCATTTGATTTCAGTGGCCGACGTAGTTCGATGCCCTGACATGCAGCCAATAATTCAATGGCTACCACATAGCGGGTGTTCAGGTTCATGTCAGTTAAACGACGAGCGGCAAAGGTGGCCATACTTACATGGTCCTCCTGATTCGCGGAAGTTGGAATGCTATCTACGCTTGCTGGGTGCGCGAGGCTTTTATTTTCACTAACCAGCGCCGCCGCAGTAATTTGAGCGATCATAAACCCACTATTAACACCTGCATCCTCGACCAGAAAAGCAGGCAATTCACTCATGTTGGTATCCAATAACAATGCCATGCGGCGTTCCGACATCGAACCTATTTCAGCAATGGCAATGGCAATGTTATCCGCAGCGAACGCAATAGGCTGGGCGTGGAAATTGCCTCCAGACAAAATGTCTCCCTGGGCAGTAAAAATCAACGGATTATCCGAAACCGCATTCGCTTCAATGGCGATAATGCTGGCGGCGTTGCGCAATTGGTCCATGCACGCACCCATTACCTGGGGCTGACAGCGCAGAGAATAAGGATCCTGTACTTTACTGCATTGGGCATGGGAGTCAGCGATCTCGCTGTGTGTGAGTAGTTGCCGATAAATGCTGGCTGCTTCAATTTGGCCGGGTTGTCCTCTTACGTTTTGAATCCGGGAATCAAAAGGGGTGCGACTGCCCAGAGCGGCTTCCACCGTCAAACTGCCGGCCACCAGGGCAGCGTTAAGATTTTGCTCAACCTTAAACAGTCCCTTTAGTGCCAGTGCTGTGGAAACCTGGGTTCCGTTCAGCAAGGCGAGCCCCTCTTTTGCCGTTAATTGAAGAGGAGACAATCCTAGCTGATGAAGAGCGTGTTCGCTCTTCATGGACTCACCCCTGAAATGAACTACTCCTTCATTAATGATAGGTAGACTGAGGTGTGCCAGGGGGGCCAGATCCCCGGATGCCCCAACGGACCCCTTTCCCGGAATGGCTGGTAACATGTCGTTATTCAGCATAGCGATCAGTAGTTCAATGATTTCCCGTCGTACTCCTGAAAATCCCCTGGCTAGGCCGTTTATCTTTAATAGCAGAATCAAACGGACGGTGGCTGGATCAAGGTACTCGCCAACTCCGGTTGCGTGGGAAAGAATCAGATTATGTTGCAATTCAGTCAACAGATCTTTTTCAATATGCTTATGGGCTAATCTCCCGAAACCCGTATTCACACCATACACAATGTCTCCGCTGTTAACTTTTTCCTGAACCAGTTCCTGGGCCTGATGAATCTGCTGCCAGGTAGCGTCGGAGACCTCCAAAGCGACGCCGTTGAAGTAAACATCCCGCAGTGTTCCGAGGGTTAGCTCCCCCGGGGTCAATGTTATAGAGGTTTTTTTCAGCGTGTTCATTGGTTTTGTCGTAGGGCTTTTAGGGTTGCTCGAAATCGTTGCCGTATTTCGATTTCGTTGATGTGGTGTCCGTTGTCGATGACCTGTTTGCCGCCAACATAAACATCCCGAACCGGATTCTCATTACCGGAAAAAATCCAACTATCTAGTAGTTCGTCTTCCTGGCGCTCACAAAGCAGAGAATGTTCCGTGTCCAATACGACGAGGTCAGCACGTTTGCCCACTTCGATAGCACCGCTATTATGACCGCAAGCCTGTGCTCCGCCCGATGCAACGATGTCAAATAGATTGCGTCCTGTACTACGGTTAAATCCTCCGGAGAGCTGATTGCGGGAATGGTGGATCAGTCGTTGGCCATACTCAAACCAACGTAGCTCTTCGGTGGGTGACGTTGAAATATGGCTGTCGGAGCCGATACCGAGTTTCCCTCCTGCTTCAAGGTATTGGGTGGCATTAAAAAAACCGTCTCCCAAATTTCCCTCTGTGGTTGGGCAGAGACCGGCAACTGCTCCGCTTCTCGCCATGGTAAGGGTTTCGTCTGATGTCATGTGTGTAGCATGAATCAGGCACCAGTTTGGGTTTACATCAAAGTGCTGATAAAGGTATTCAACGGGTCGTGCACCACTCCAGCTAATGCAATCATCCACTTCCCTGGTCTGTTCCGCGATATGGATATGAATAGGCATTCCCGCGTTTTGGCTGAGAGCACCTAGTATTTCACCGAAAGATTGTTTGGTAACAGCTCTTAGGGAATGAGCAGCGATCCCGGTTACCACATCATCATCGCCTTTCCCCGATTCCCGTAGTTTTTCAACGATGGAC
The DNA here is from genome assembly GCA_011088265.1 of Gammaproteobacteria bacterium. Classification (GTDB taxonomy): domain Bacteria; phylum Pseudomonadota; class Gammaproteobacteria; order Arenicellales; family Poriferihabitantaceae; genus WLWV01. The sequence continues at coordinate 40,634 of JAALKB010000003.1, read as the reverse complement.
AGGAATTGTTCCGGGTTATTGGCAAATCGCCGTTGTTGATCCGAGGTAGGTAGTCCACCAAAGCCACCAAATTGATAATGAACCGGTAGATTGGTGATTCCAAGACCGACGTTACGGGCAGCAGCAAGCGTCTGTAAGGACATTTCAGCAACATTGTCGTGTTGGGCTCCGTCCTTTTGATGATGTAAATATTGGAACTCTGCGACTCGGGTGTAACCGGATTTCAGCAGTTCCAAATACAGCTGGGCTGCGATGGCGTTTAGCTGTTCAGGTTTGATGGAATCCAGGAAGCCATACATCGTTTTTCGCCAGGTCCAAAAGCTGTCATTGCTATCCCCTGCTTTCTCTGCCAGCCCCGCCATGGCTCGTTGATGGGCATGGGAATGCAGGTTCGCGATTCCCGGTAAAAGACAGCCTTCCTTTGCAGCGGGAACGCCGGTTTTGATTTCTGCGATATTGCCGCTACCATCAATGCTGATCTGCACATTCCTTGTCCACCCCTCTGGCAGTAACGCTGATTTCAAATGCAAGATTTTCACAAATTGTTCCTGTCACGGTAGAGTTCAACATCGAATGGTTCAGTATAAGAGACTATACATGTATATACAAGTTAGGAGGGATGTGATTTAATGTTCAAAATCCCCTATATATGCGAACCTGGAATATATGTGAACTGGATGGAAGGTCGATGGTTCGAAAAGCCACAGTATCGGTGGGTCAGTCCATTCAAAATTTATAACAAAGGTCCAAATCGCTAACAAAGGCCTAAATTGCCAACTAAAGAGTTGATGAGCGCGAAAACATTAAAAATGGAACTCTGTGGTGACACCAGTGTTCCAATGTATCAACAGATCAAGAATGCTATCAAGGGACAGATTCTCAGTGGGGATTGGCAGCCAGGTTACATGATTCCGTCTGAAAACCAGTTGGCTATGGAGCTTGGGGCGAGCCGTATGACCATTAATCGGCCCTTAAGAGAACTTACCGCAGAGGGGCTATTAAAACGAGTCCATGGATTGGGTACGTTTGTCGCCGAACCCCCCAGACAGGCGAGCCTAATCGAGCTGCGTTCCATTGCCGAAGAAATAAAATCCCAGGGGAAGGTGCATCGCTCTGAGGTCTTATCCCAGTGTGAGTTACCGGCCCAGGGGGAGGCGGCGGAGCGAATGGGTGTGAAGGCAGGGGCGAGATTATTTCAACTGAAAACTATCCATTATCAGGACGAGGTCCCGATTCAAATGGAGCTACGTTATGTTAATCCTGACAAGGTGCCGGGGTTCATAAATATGGATTTCACCCAAACCACCTCGACCGATTACCTGGTGAGTCAGATTCGTCCGGATGAACTTGAACATATCGTACAGGCAGTTATGCCAGACGACTATATGGCTATTCATCTTATAATCCCGTTGACGGAACCCTGTTTGCGGTTAAAGCGGCGAACCTGGGAGCGGGGGTCTGTCGTTACTGCGGTGGACATGATTTATCCCAGTAGCCGATATGATCTGGGGGCAAGGTATCAACCGTCAGTAGCTGCCTAAGAGTTGGTAATACAACATTACGAAGACCCGGAAACCGGGGATTAATCTGGTTAAAATCACGGACAGACAAATAGACCCTACCCGCCACGAGCGATATGAAGCGAGCAATATGAAGAGTTCCATAGAAGAGACGTCCCTGGAAGACATTGTGAATGTCGATCTCCATCCCTTTCAAAATCTTGAATTTCAGCAGCAATGCAAGGGTACGCTGAATGAAAAGGGAGTGTTAGTACTTGAGAAATTTCTCAAGTTCCCGGTTATTGAAGCGGTAAAACAGGAAGGAAAGAAGAACCAGCATTTGGCTTTTTTCACCGACTCAAATCACAATATCTATCTTAAACCCACAGCCCCGGGCTTCCCGGCTATTCATCCCAGAAACCGGGAAGTTATCTCTTCCAAGGGTTGCATCACTACCGATCAGATTCCCATGGAGTCTGCGCTAAGAACACTGTATGACGCGGACGGGTTTCGGCAGTTTCTATGCAGAGTGTTGGGTGAATCCAGTCTCTATGAATATGCCGACCCCCCTCTCATCCATCAATCTTCACTATGCGAGTGTGGGGCAGGAGCTGGGTTGGCATTTTGACAATTCATCTTTCGCTATCACATTGATGATCCAAAAACCCCTAAGTGGTGGCAGATTCGAATACGTAAAAGATGTTAGGGATGCAGACCGAGGTGATATGAACTATGAATTGTCAGGAAAAATTCTTGATGGTAAGGTCGAAGCCCAGGGACTTGCTATGGATGATGGGGCGTTGGTGTTATTCCGGGGTAGAAACTCGATGCATCGGGTCACTCCAGTAGAAGGCGACATGACTCGCATGTTGGTTGTACTTGCCTATAACACTGAACCGAATATTGCTCTTTCCGAATCTGCCCGGATGACGTTCTATGGACGGTTGCAATGAAGCGGTAGCGAGGTCAAAACCCATTTGATGCTCATTCAAAAGCCCCTCTTAAAGCCCCTACCATTCGCCAAACCCAGCTCATAGGTTGTATATTTACGCTTTTGAATGGGTGTGTGGCTGGCGTTGGATAAATGCTCTTCACACGACTTTCTTCAGCTTAATGCTGAGTTTCCAAAAGTAGGAAGTTTTCTAAATGAGTATGATTGACGAGTGGTTACCAATTTTCGATTCCAGTTCCTGGATGATTAAAGCGTTAGTGGTCATAGGAGTTGTACTGGTGCTCTCAGTTTTGAGTCGGCTCATTCTCAATAGAGTTCGTGTCAAAGCCAACAAGACTGCTAATCCCTGGGACAATGTATTGGTAACGTCAATAGGACCTCCAGTGAGGTTGGTCATTTGGATTGTTGGGTTCTCGGTTTTAGTGGATCTGATTCAGCGGGATTTGGATAGTGACTATCTGGTTTACGTTAATGTGGTTAGACAAGTCGGAATCATTTTTTCAATTACCTGGTTTCTGGTTCGTTTTATTGATCAATTTCAACATGTGCTTATTCAACGTAAAAAGAAGACGTCAGAACACTTCGACCACACGGCGGCGGAAGCAATCACAAAGTTGCTTAAACTATCAGTGATAATAGTAGCGACCCTGGTCACACTACAGTCTGTTGGAATCAGTGTGGCCGGCGTACTCACTTTTGGTGGTGTAGGGGGGATCGCAATCGGATTTGCGGCCAAGGATCTACTCTCAAACTTTTTTGGGGGACTCATGGTTTATTTGGACCGCCCTTTTTCGGTGGGGGATTGGATCCACTCCCCTGATCGGGATATAGCTGGCTCAGTGGAGAAGATTGGTTGGAGAATTACCATGATTCGAGGCTTCGATAGTCAGCCGATGTATATTCCTAATTCCGTGTTTTCTACCATCACCATTAAAAATGGAAATCGCCGAACTGGGCGGCAGATCTACGAAACCATCGGTATCCGTTACGACGACGCAACGGTAATGGATGACATCATTGGAGACGTAACCGCTTATCTATCTAGCAATGAGGGCATTGATTCCAGTCAAACGCCGGTGGTAAATTTTACGAGCTTTGCGCCATCTTCACTGGACTTCTTTGTTTACTGTTTTACAGTGACAAAAAGTTGGACAGAATATCATCGGGTAAAACAGGAAGTGTTGTTAAAGATACTGGAGATTATCGAGTCCCATGGCGCAGAATGTGCCTTCCCAACGTCAACACTACACGTCAGTCCGGATTCATCCAAAGCCTGGTTGTTTGGCGAGAATAAAGAGAGTGAGAAACCAAAAACAAAAGCCGCAAAAACAAAAGCCGATTGATTTTAGTTAACGGATTATTTTTCGTTTCCCGAGACACCTATTGGAGAGATCGAATGGGATTTAAGATTTGTTGGTGAAATGAGGCATGACTTCTTCGGCAAAACACTGAATAGAATCAAGTGTTTCTGATTGTTCAACACCGAAATTGATGTTCATGATAAACCGATCAACTCCAGCTTCCGCGTAGGGCCCCAGCTTGTCGATCATCTCGCTCGGTGTGCAGATGGTGAGATTTTCGGCGGTTTCATCCAGTGACATATTTCTTGGTAATGGTTTGATCATGCCGTTTTCCACAATACCTGGTCCGGTGTAAACATTATCAAATCGACTGTAATAGTCGTGGGCCATTTGTATTTTACGGTTACGATCAGCAGCGCTATTGGAGAGAAACGTCACCCGGGACAAGGATAAAGTTAGATGATCCCCTTTTTCTCCCAGTTCATTTTTGGCCTTGGTAAAAGCCCCAATTTGATCCAGCATATATTGATGGTTCCCGGATAATGGTGTGGTCTGAATGTGAAATCCTCGCAGGGTGCAATGGTAAATTGCTTCGGGTACCAATACTCCCATCATAATGGGAATCTCTGATACAGGTCTGGGCATAATGGTCAGCGGGGGAAATTGATAATACTTCCCATCCCAGGAGACTTCTTCCTCACTTAGCAGCGCTTGCAGCACGTTCAGGGATTCGTCGAATTTTTCCCGACTAATATCCAGCGGAACGCCCAGCCGATCCATTTCAAACCCAAATGCTCCTCGACCCACGCCGAGCAATAACCGGTGATCGGTAAAGATATCTGCACAAACCACCTCTCCGGCATAGGTGCGCATATCATGAAGAGGCAATACGGTAACGCTAGTGATGATTTTAACCTTTTGGGTTTGGCTAGCGATTTTTACGGCGAACTGCAGTGGAGCGGGCATCATCAGAATGTTGATCAAATGATGTTCTGTAATCGAGACCGCGTCATAGCCCATGCGATCAGCCATCACAGCCTGCTCCAACATGTCACGATAAAGGCGGTCGCCTCCATATTCCTTATCAGGATAGTAAGCCGAAAGCTGAATGCTGAAATCCATGAGTTGTTAGGGAGATGTTTAAAAAAGTCAATTTTGCATCAAGCCATAAAAGTTAACAAACGAAATATTTTGACCATTAAGTTCGATATAATCAAATTTAATCAGCAATGAATGGATCATACTGATTGGATTATGGCTGGTTACTCTCTGATTACACTAATACCAGGTGCAATGAACTTATCTGAAATACAGACTTTCCTTGCCGTCGTTGAAACGGGACAACTCAATCGCGCTGCCGAACAGCTAAATGTGACCCAGTCCACGATCACTGCAAGACTAAATGGGTTAGAAGATGAAATTGGTCAGGTGCTTTTTCATCGTCGAAAATCTGGTGCAGAGTTAACCTCGGCGGGTTTTCGTTTTGAGCGATACGCCCAATTGATGGTGGATATCTGGCGACAAGCCAGACAGGAAACCGCTTTACCTTCTATGGTGGAAATGATTTTCAATTTAGGCTGCCATAGCGATTTGTGGCCGGGTTTTGGTGAACCCCTGTTTCAATACGTTCAACATTCCGGAAAAAATATGGCGCTATCGGCCTGGTCCGGAGATCAGTCGACTCTGGATCGATGGCTTGGCTCTGGGCTAATCGATGCCGCGATATGTTATACCCCGTCATTGACCGCAAGCAGGAGTGAGTATCGTCTTCGGCGGGAACGGTTGGTCCTGGTCTCGACCGTAAAGCGAAAGTTGCAACGTTGGGACCCCGGATACATCTATATCGACAGCGGCGAGGAATTCAGAAAAAGTCATGCCGCCACCTATCCGGATGGTGATACGCCGTTCTTAACCATCGGTTCAGCGGTGTGGGCGAAGGACTACATGTTAAAGCAACCCACGGAATTTCCGGTATCTGGTTATTTGCCGGAGCGGCTGATAGAAACACAACTTAAGACTGAAAAACTCTTTGCCGTAGTCGGGGCGCCGGAGTTTTATCGAAACACCTATCTGGTGGTTAACAATGAGGCTGCTAGCCGTTGGCCATGGTTATCCCAAACAATTAGGGCTTTCTCATGAAAAACAACTCGATCATGGATTTATCCGTTTGTGATGTATCTAAACGGTTGGTGATTGAGTCTTTCGGTTGTTTGCGGAGAGGCTATACATCACTGTGCGGGACAACTCGCAGGAAAAATCTTGTCTGTGAAACCCGAAATCGTATCGCCCCTAAAAGGCACTTTGGTGCTGATATGAGAACTACGATATGAACTATCCCAACAGTTGGTATGCCAATACGCTGAATGAACACGGTATTCGCACAGCCTTCGTAGGTTCAAGGAAAACGGACGTGGTGGTGATTGGTGCAGGGCTCGCGGGGCTTACGACGGCTTTGGAATGTCTGCGTGCCGGTAAAACAGTGACAGTACTGGAAGGGAAACGGGTTGGCTGGGGGGCATCCGGAAGAAACGGTGGTTTTGTGATGGCGGGGTTCGCTGAAGAGGTCGGAAACCTGGTGAAATCCGTTGGCCTGGAGAAGGCGAAGACGTTGTATGGATATTCCCGAATGGGGGTGGAGTACGTGCGTGAGCAAATCATGTCATTAGACCCAGGATTAATGATGGGCAACGGTGTTCTCGGAGTAAGTCGCTATTTAGCAACGGCAGAATTCGAACACGAATGTGGTTTCCTGAGAAATTATTGTAACCATGCTGTGGAAAGATGGGAACCGGAAAAAACCCGTTCAGTGCTAAAAAGTCAGTGTTATTTTGATGGACTTTATGATCCGGAAGGTTTTCATATTCACCCACTAAACTATGTTCGAGCACTGGCGCTGGAAGTAGAACGATTGGGGGGGAAAGATCCATGAATATAGTAGAGTTAGTCGGCTTGAATCATCAAAGGAAACCAGGAAATGCTGGGTAGGCGACGCCGTGATCCATGGCAATACCGTGGTTTTGTGTACCAGTGCCTATGATCGGGAGCTTGTTAGGACCATTGCCGCCGCGGTACTGCCGGTGGCTACTCACATTGCGGTGACTGAGCCTCTGGTAATTGAAGACAGCCCAATTCTCATTTCCTGTGCGGTGGCGGATACCCGACGCGCTGGAGACTACTATCGCCTGATTGACGAAAATCGGTTACTTTGGGGCGGCAAGATCACAACCCGCCAACGTTCACCTCATGGTCTTGATAAAAAAATGAAACACACGTTTTGCGCAACCTATCCGGCATTGAAGCATATAGGAATTGACTATCACTGGTCTGGGTTAATGGGATACGCCTTGCATAAAATGCCCATCATTGGTGAGTTACAACCAGGTCTCTGGGTCGCTACCGCTTTTGGAGGGCATGGACTGAACACCACGGCAATGGCGGGATGTCTGGTCGCCAGCGCGATAACTGACGGTGATGACCGATGGAGGGATTTTTTTCATTTCGGACCGCAATGGGCCGGTGGTCCAGTGGGTCGTGCAGGGGTTCAAACCAGCTATTGGCTGATGCAGCTAAGAGATAAACTCGATGAGTTTCGATTTCGGTAAAGTCAGACCGGGGATTACAAAATCAGGAATAAGCGTGACCAGTAATTGGAGAGTCTCTGCAAAAGTCGTGAACATCCATCCTGAACGAAAAGTAGCCAACTTCTGGGTCACGAGGTTTCGCAATGGCTTTGCTAATGCGTCTGCTATGTCCCTCGCTATTACCCTCGCTATTACCCTCGTTTATTGCTTCTGGCTATTACAGGGTTCGCCCCTTGACTTTAGTTAGTTCTCACCTCAACCTGAACCGACCGAAGTTGTGCTGGGCTCCCTGGTTACCAATAGAAAAGTTAGCAGGGCTTTTACTGCATAATTTTTTCGTTGAGATCGAACCAGAGCCAGGCATTTAGACTATTGCAATTAGCAGGATAAATCATGAACCAACCTTATACTTACTTTAGCAACACTGAGTTTGAAGGCCGTCAGAACAAAGTGCGACAAGCATTGGTTGAACGGGGTCTGGATGGGCTGTTGCTATTTAAAATCGAAGACATGTATTGGCTGAGCGGTTTTGATTCCGATGGTTTCTGTATCTTCCATAATATGTTCCTCGGTGTAAATGGAGAGTTGACTCATCTTTCCCGTCCCGCGGACATTGGCAATGTTAACCATAGTTCAATTTGTCGGGATGTTCGAATTTCTAACGACAGACAGGATGAAAAGCGATCTGATCACATAAAAGACATGCTCAAATCTCACAAAATGGAGGGTAAAAGAGTCGGTATTCAGGTGGATACGATGGGATTAACTCCAGGGTTGTTTTTGGAAATTCAGGAAAACCTTGAAGGATGGTGTGAACTGATTATCGTGGATGATTTTATCCGTATGTTCCGTTTAATCAAAAGCGAACAGGAACTTGAATACATCCGAAAAGCCGGGGAAATACTGGATGTCGCGGTGTCCAGGGCTGTGGCCGCGGTGAGACCAGGGGTAATGGATGGAGAAGTCTATGCCGCTTTTTATGACACGTTGTTCAATATGGATGCGGATCTACCAGCACACATTCCCCCCATGGGTAGCGGCGAGTCGGCAATGAACATTCGTTATACCACGGGCAGAACCTGTATCAGGGAAAATGATCAAATGACCCTGGAATTAGGTCTTGGCTATCGGCATTACCATGCAGCAAGTATGTGTGTTGCCCTAACAGGTTCAATGATCAACCCCATGCATCTGAAAATGCATCGGGCTTGTGTCGTGGCTATCGATGAGGTGCAGCGCATTCTTCGACCTGGTACTTCGCTGGGTGATGTCTATGAAACCTACCGTCAAGTCGCTGCAGACTTCGGTATTGAAAATACGGTGCTTACCGCCTGCGGTTATACCATGGGAGCAACATGGCCCCCAACCTGGATGGAACAGCCCATGATTTATCCAGGAAATGAAATAGTGCTGGAAGAGAACATGACATTTTTTACTCACATGATTCTGAACGACCACGAAACCGGGTTGCTGATGGCGGTGGGGGAACAGGCCATCATCACCCATGATGCCCCGGAAATTATTTCCCACATTCCCCGGGAGCCCATCATTGTCGAACCTTGATTCCCTGATTGGTTTATAGATTTACTACCCTGAATAGTATTCTTTTGATCGTCGAAAAAGATAGGAGGCATTTATCGCAACAAATTAGGTGGAGCTTTAACTCTTGAGTTACTGCACATCTGAGATTTTCGGAAAGTGCTTTAATGGATATTTTTCATGCTTCGCAGGGAATTGAAAGGCCATCGTCGAATAGGAGATCAATGTGGAAATCTATTTCCAGAATTACCGCCTGTTGTTCCGGGTAGGTAGCCAGGTATTGGCGAAAAAACGATAGAGGTCTACAATAGAATCCCTCTATCTGATAATCATAGCTCTAGTGAAAATGTATCTCTGATGGTGTGGGGAATCTGGTTGATATAAATCAAACAGATTCTGGCTTTAGTAGGAGTTATCAATGTAGTAGGGCTAAAATATGGTGGAGACAAGGCTCTATATTCGTCCCTTTAAATAAAGAAAATACCAAAATGAAGAATAAAACTATCGCCGTCATTGTAACCGCTGCGCTGCTGCCGATATTTGTGCAGGCTGCGAACCTGTCCAATGATTCCCCGGTTGCTGACCAGGTGATTAAGGATCAGCGAGGGATGCTCGCAGAAAATACCATGGGTAAAGGTTTTGGACCCCAATCTCCTCGAGATATCGACTCAAATGCTGGCAATAATGCCCGCAAGTTTGGTGCTGCCCCTGCCTATGAAGACATGAATCTCTGCAATATCCATTTTCATAAAAATGCTGAACACAAGGGAGGAGAGTTCACTGATTATGCTGGTAACGGAGACGGCCACAGATACCATAGTGGCTTCAGGTACTCCGGTAAACTGAGTGCTGACGAGCTGTCTCCTGTCTCCAAAGAAATTTGCCCCAGCGAGCACGGAGATCTGTATCCAGGAGATACCATTGAAGTTCATTACGTTCACTCAACCGCAGACGTAACTCCTGGACCAACCCTGGGTTCGTGCCTGAGTGAAGCCATTGGAAACCCCCAGCTTCGTGTAGAAACTCAGGTATATGTACTGGTGAATGATAGTGCTGCCCTTAATTTCGCAGAACTTACAAAACATGGCGTAAAAAATGGGTTGCATCAGGCATTGAACATCCCCAGCAATACGGGTACGCCCATTCAATACGCTGGATCCACAACCGGCCCTGGCTACAATGAAAAGGGGTCACCATTTCAGGTTTCCTGGAGCGTTCGTCCCAGGGTGGCAAAGATTAACATCCTCACAGTAGGCCAGTGGTGTACAGGTAATACATTTGATGAGGATCATGCCCATGGTGTCAGAAACCTTGTTGTGAATCCTGGTCTGTTATCAAAAATTGAATGATGGTTATGGGGAAATAAACCTGCAAATAAACTCAAACGCGCGCCGTACAGTGTGGAAGCCGACGCTATTTATAGCGGGCGAATATAAACCCATACTTGCGGCGTCTGTTAGTTGACCACAGTATTGGGCGTAACTCACAGAGCAGCGAACCGATGTATAACAATTGTGTGTCCTTGATAGTTGTTCCCGATACTGGTTGAGGGTAATTAACGTTTGCATGGATGAACGCTTAATAGGTTGGGGTGTCGAAAGACCCAGACCTCAACTTCTCCAATAAGATATTGAGGCATTACATTGCTATTACGGTTTTCGCCTTTGTTCATAACATTTACCCATAGCCTTTATTTTTAGCATTTATCTTCAGCCTGTATCTTTAGCCTTTGAATCCAGGATAGCCGTCACACATTTAATCTCTTATGAGTAATTCACTGAATATTCGTTTTGACAATTCCTATCATCGGGAGCTTGAAGGGTTCTATGTGCCGTGGCAAGGGGAGCAGGCGCCGGCGGCGAGTGTAATCCAGTTAAATCACGGGCTGGCCACTGAGTTGGGCATGGATTTTTCTAATCTGGATCAGGAGTTTGCGGCCATGATGTTCTCCGGTAGTGACATGTTTCCAGGCGCAGCCCCCTTGGCCCAGGTTTATGCCGGACACCAGTTTGGTAGCTTTAATCCACAGTTAGGCGATGGACGTGCCATGTTATTGGGAGAGGTAGTAGATACGCAAGGTCGACGCCGCGACATCCAATTAAAAGGATCAGGGAGAACACCATTTTCCCGGGGAGGAGATGGTAAATCTGCACTGGGGCCGGTCTTGAGAGAATATTTGGTAAGCGAAGCCATGCATGCGCTTGGGGTGCCGACTACCAGAGCGTTGGCCGCGGTTATGACTGGGGAGAGGGTGAGACGGGAGACTTCCTTGCCTGGTGCGATCTTAACCCGAGTCGCGAGTAGTCATATTCGTGTCGGGACGTTTGAGTTTTTTTCTTCCCGTCAGGAAACAGAGAAAGTGCGTCAACTTGCGGATTATGCCATTTCCCGTCACTATGCCGATTTGGTGAATGCAGAAGATTGTTATCTTCATTTTCTAAATGCAGTCTGCCAGGCCCAGGCCGCTTTGGTGGCAAAGTGGATGCTGCTAGGGTTTATTCACGGTGTAATGAATACTGACAATTCCACTATATCTGGCGAAACCATCGACTATGGTCCTTGTGCGTTCATGGATACCTATGCTCCCACCACGGTGTTTAGTTCCATTGATGTCCAGGGCCGATATACCTACGTCAACCAGCCCTCCATTGCGGTTTGGAATCTTTCCCGACTGGCCGATACGTTGTTGCCCCTGATTGATGATGAAGAAGATCGAGGAGTGGCAAAAGCGACAGAGGTGTTAAACGGATTTTCGTCCGCCTATTTCACCAACTGGTTGGATGGCATGAGAAGCAAGTTAGGGCTGATCACGGAAAAGGAGGGGGATATGGAATTGTGCACAGATTTACTGAAAGCATTGGAAAGGCAGAACACGGACTACACTCTGCTATTTCGTGGTCTTTCTGATGCGGCGCTCGGGGATGATCGAAAGATTCGTATTCTATTGTCCAATGAGGATGCTCTGGATCACTGGCTGACAAGATGGCGATCCCGACTTGCGCTGGAGAGTGTTGATATCAATCAGAAGATCGCGATGATGAATCAGACAAATCCAATTTACATTCCTCGCAACCACAAAGTAGAAGAAGCATTGGACGCCGCTACCTGGCATCAGGATTTTGGCCCTTTTGAAGTTTTGCTGGAGTTGTTGTCATCCCCATTTGAAAGACGTCCAGGATATGAGATATTTGAACAACCTGCGCCGGAGAGCTTTGGGCCTTATCGGACTTTTTGTGGTACCTGATTAAACTGTCGGTTTCGACAATCTTTCTGAACGTATTGCATAACGCGAAGGCAGCGAGACTCGTATTCCTACTCCCAAATTACTATTTGTTTTTCCCTTTTTAAGCGCCGGACTATGTCCTGCTCCTATGAGCCTTTCAGCGGAAAATCAGCGGAAAGAAATAGCGAGTGACCTGTTTTTCGTGAACCATTGCCGGTTTTCGTCGTCTTAACGCACTCCATGAGCGTCACGTAATGCGATTCTGCCAGAGTGTACCGCAGCAATTTCTTGAAAAGCTATCTGGTGACGGAGGTGTTCACTGACGGTGATATACGTTGACCAAACAAATGGTCAGTTTCGCCGTATTCGGATTTCCTGGTGTTTAACTTTTTATCGGTCCGTCTATTGATCCGTTTATTGACTTTTTGGCTGATGACCCTGATTCATCCTGGTTGATGACTGGGGTAAGCAGAGAGCTCTTGACCTGACAAAAAATGCTGAATCCAATTTAAATGTCGACGATTTTTACCCATCCCGCTATTCCCCTCGCCCTTGGTTTAGGACTGAATATGGGAATGAGGCCCTTCCTGAAAACTCGAGGCTCCATGCTAAGTTCTGTGGTGCCTTTTCGGTTGTTGTTATTGGGGTGTCTTTTCTCCATTCTGCCAGACCTCGACGTTATTGGGTTTGAGCTGGGGGTGTCATATTGGTCGGGTTATGGGCATCGTGGTTTCACCCATTCCATTTTTTTGCAGTGGCTTGTGGGCTGGTGGCAATGTACTGGTCTTCATGGTTTGGTACATCCAGAAAAATCGTTTTCTGTTTCCTCGGCATTAGCATGGCGTCCCACGGTGTGCTCGACTCCATGACCTATGGTGGTCTCGGAGTGGCTTTCTTTTGGCCGTTTGATGACGCAAGATCATTCTTGCAATGGAGGCCCCTGCCGGTTTCTCCCATTGGCATTGATCGCTTTTTTAACAGTTGGGGTGCTTATGTAATGAAGATGGAGTTTCGAATGATTTGGGTTCCAGCCATTATGCTGGTAGCAGGACTGGGATCGATTAGCTGGCTGTGGTTGATGATCAGGAAACATCGCTAGAGTAGCTACCAGGCTGGATCGACTTCAGTGTTTTCTTACCAGATGAGGATCTCAGATTTTGACTAAACGATCCAATTGAAAGGCGTCCAGATTGACTGTGGGTTTATTTCCCATGGCAAGTTCCGCCGTTACTTTGCCTGCTCCAGGTCCGATGCCGAAACCATGTCCACTATAGCCGCTTGAAAGAATCAACCCTGGCACACTGGTGATTTCGCAGATAGCGGGGAGTTCATCCGGCGTTGCATCTATCATTCCAGCCCAGTTGTTGGTGGTTTGGATATTTTCTAACGAGGGAAATACGAGTGATAACCTTTCCCTCGCTCGTGCCAACAATTTCAGATTAGGTGCTGGATTTAAGATTCGTTCCTGCTCATAGGGCGACACCTTATCGAGGTCGGGCTTTGTTGGTCGGATTAGTTCCTTGATGAAACGACGATTGAATCGAAGGGAAACTTCTTCTTTGCCGGCGCGATAGGCGGGGATGAACTGCCGAAAAAACCGTAGATGATCCGGAGTGATCTCGCAATCAAAGCTACCCCCAAAGGCAATATTGTATCCACCATCATGACGTCGTCGTAGACCAAGACCGTTGCTCCAAATGGATTGTTGGGCCACTAAGGGTCCAGGTGCAGTGGACATTACTGAACCAATGACCTTTAGCTGGGGGAAAACCAGATCGAGATGACGCAGGAAAAAGGATGACCACGCACCCCCGGCGCAAACCACTGTAGAAGTGGTAATGCGGCCGGATTCAGTAATAACACCGCTAACCCTTCCCCCGGAGATATCAATGCCCCTGACTGCGGTATTTTCAAGAACGGATGCACCTTGTTTTTCCGCTAGTGCTGCAATTCCCCTGGTAGCCTTTTCTGGTTCCGCTCGGGCATCGCTAGGAGTGAACAAAGCCCCTCGGGTTTGGTCCTGGATAGATGGAATCAGGGTCTTTAGTTCTGTCAAACTGAGAAAACGGGTATCAAGATCGAAATCCCTGGACAGAGCTAACCAATCATGGTTTGACTGATAGCGTTTTTCATCATCGGATAGATACAGGGTGCCGCCCCGGTGAAAACCCACGTCATCGGACATTTGGGAAACGAGTTCTTCCCAAAGCTCCAGACTATGAATCATTAGCGGTAATTCAGCCGGATCCCGCCCCTGCTTACGAATAAAACCCCAATTTCGACTTGATTGCTCTCCAGCGACTCTGCCTTTTTCGCATAACGTGACGTTAATGCCCTGTTTGCCCAGATAATATGCGGTGGCACAACCAATAATTCCGCCGCCAATAACGACGACGTCGGCGGAGTTGGGCAGAGCAGGGGCTGAAGGCATCGTGATTTGCTCGAAAGGAGATAGACAATCAGAATTTTGTCATGATCGCAAAAGAAATGTACAGTTATATTTCACCTGGAAAGAGGGTGGATTGAACTGGCTCGCCATAGGGCGATGGCCATTCAGTCCAGGCCTTTAATAAAGGAAAGTAAAGCCCCAGCCGAATTCTTCGGTTCTCCCACTGATCGAGTACCCGGGCGTAGTTATTGAGCTGTTGTTGGTATCGGGTTTTCTCCTGGGCGATGAAGTTCTCAATGTCTGGGTCGTCATGGCGACTTGATTTGAAATCAATGATCCATCGGGTGTCTTCCTGATCGATAAATGTCCTATCCATAATGATAGTAGACAGCTTGCCATGGAGTTGGGTCGTCAATGCCCACTCTGATTTGGCCTGTTGGTGTAAAGAGGAAAAAATCCACTCTACCCATTTGTCATTTTTCAGATTTCTGATTGCCAGTGTAATTTGTTCGATGCCATGTTGTTTATCCCTGGGACTGAGGCCATTTTCCATTAGTGCAACCACGGCGGATGACAGTATCAGATCGTTGTCTCTGAATTTCCAGGTTTCCCAGCCAATGTCCTCGATTTGTTGCATCATCTGATGAATAGCGAGACCGATAATTCTGGCTGTATCGCTGGCCCAGGAATATTCAATTTCCTGTTCTTCCATACTCCCGGCAATGCTTCTCGCGGTGAGGTCGTCTGGTAGCGTGGCTGGGCTAAAACTTATAGGCAGACGGGACAGGGTTTGAACCGGATCAGAGGGGATATGCGATGCTGACCCGCTAATGATCTCATCTCGGCCATGGTTCGGTGCTTGCCGCCGTTCATGCATACCATCGCTACTCATCTGTGAGGTAGATTGGGAGTGCGCTGGCTGAAGCGGCATGGGCGGGAGTTGTTTGGACCATACCGGCCACAACCGGTGCAGCAGAGACGAGCTCGCTGGAGATCGGATGGTTCCGTCTTTCGCTGTGGCCAGATTTGCAAACAAATGTAACCGTCGTCTTGCCCGGGTGCAGGCGACATACATTAATCTCGATAACTCATTACGCTGATGGGACTTATCCAGTGCCCCCAGGCATTGGTAAAACCGGTCTTCTTCACCGCTTCCGGGAAGTAATGCAATCAGCAGTTCTCCAGGTAGGCGGGCCCAACGCAGTAGCTCTCGCTCCGGGCTGCGAGGTGTGCGTTCCAGACCCGGGATAACGACGGTATCGAATTCCAGGCCTTTGGCCTTATGAATAGTAAGCAGTTGAATCTGTGCGTCCAATGAGGGCTGGGTCCATCGTTGGGCCACGGCATCGATCAGGACGGCGGGAGTAATGAAATCAGTGTCTGATTCCAGTTTATCAAGCAATTCGAAAAATAAACGACAATCATCGAATTGCTCAGGTGGCACAAAACTGGGGGCAGATAATGCAAGCCAGGTTGACTCTACTGCACTTCGTAGACTCACTCGGCCCCGGTTTTTTAGACCCGGTTCCAGCCCAATCAGTAGTTTTTGTAGTCGAATTTGGCCTTCCTGGGACAGTTTCCTGGTTATCTGCTCTCGTCCCATTAACTCATGGATGGTCAGAACATGGTCATCACCCGCTAGCAGGGAAATATCGTCCAAGGTTAGTCCACACCAGGGGGCGCGCAAAATGGAGAGCCAGGCGATGCGATCCGCCGGTTGGAGGATAGCTCTGGTCAGCGCCACCAGATCCTGGATGCTTGAGTGTTGAACCATGGTATCCATTTCCGTGGCCTGGAAAGTGATGTTAGCCTGTCTTAACTGCTCGGCGATCAGGGTAAGATGTGTCCGGCTTCGCCCAAGTACTGCGATTGTCTGTTCGGGGTGTTCGGCTATTTCTGATTGAATTAATGCACAAATTTTCTCAGCTTCTTCTTCCCGGGAAGTGTCTATTTCGCTATGCAATATGGCTTTGGAAAGACGGTCTACGGGGCAGTGAGGCGTTGCTGGATTGTATGTTACCGCACTATTTACGATGTCATTTTTGCTGGGAAAAACAGATTCAAACGTCTGGTTAAACCATGATATCAGTGCGGGAGCTGAGCGAAAATTACTCTGTAATCGAAGGGGAATTGGGTGGATTTCGCCAAGCCCCCTTTCCTGCACTTCGAGAAAATGCCCGACTTCGGCTTCTCGAAATCGATAGATTGACTGCATGGGGTCGCCGACTAGGAAGAGCGTACGCCCGTCGTCGCTTTGCCATCCTGCTGTGAGTTTCAGTAGTAGATCAATCTGCGCTCTTGACGTGTCCTGAAATTCGTCCACGAGGATATGTTTGAGACGATAGTCAAAGGACAAGGCGAGATCCGTTGGTGATTCAATGCTACCAAGTGCCGCTTCTGCCCGCTGGTTTAACTCCACGTAATCCGTTTGATTCTTCTCCTTGAATACCAGTCTCAGCTCTGCAGCAGCCAATGGAAGTAGCGCTAGCAGGGATTCAATGGTTGCCCATTGAAGATCGGTAAAATTCCCTTCTGGCAGGGAGCTAATAGTGCCAAGTGCGGATTCCATACCAGGGATTTCTTTTATGTTCTTTAGCAGGGATATCATTCGCTCTTTTGCGGCTTTATTGTCAGGAGGGAAACCAATGTTTTTGGTAACGGAGACCCTAAGATCTCCTTTTTTGGTCAACAAAAGACTGGCGATTCCTCGCCATAAAGGCAAATACTCAGTAGTAGGTTGGGGAAATCCCGGGTTTCCGAGACAACTAATGAGTGGGTGAGCTGGTTCGGCCTCCGTCAGGCGGCCTGCCGCAATGTCCGCCAGTTTTGCAATTTCCTGCTGTATGCTCTTGGGTATACTTTTATATACATCCATAAGACTTTGGTTGATGACAGACGCCCACATGGATTCGAACTCCTGGCGCGTTCCCTGGGGTAGACCTCGCATCCACCGATCCCGTTTGATCAGCATGGTGCGTAAAAGATACTGGGCCCGGGAGAAGTTGGTATCGACCAGTTGTAATAAGCTTTCACAATGGGTTGCCCATCTGGATTGTGATTCGACGTGATCCAGTGTTCTTTTGGTCGCCGTTAAATAGAGCTCTTCGGCATCTTCCAGAATCGCCGGTGGTGCACCGAATCGGGAGGACCATGGCATGTGTCGAATTAGTTCATAGCAAAAAGCATCGATAGTCTGGATTCTCAGTCTTCCTGGATTGCTAATAATTTCCCATTCCTGGCGAGCATCGTTTTCAAGGGCCCGAGTAGCAAGTTGGTGCAGTTCCGGGTCTGGGTCTGTTGATAGATTGCGATTTCGGGCATCAATCAATGCATCAAGAATTCTCTCCTTCATCTCCGCAGTAGCTTTGCGTGTGAAAGTGATAGCAAGGATTTCTTCCGGGCGATCCACTGTGGACAATAGCAACAGAAAACGCCTTACCAATAATCCGGTTTTGCCGGATCCTGCGGGAGCTTGTACGATATAGGATTGGGAAGGATTCAGTGCTTCCCTTCGTTGATCATTGTCGATAGGAAGCGATGTCATTTTACCTCCCCAGTCACAAGGGGTTCCTGCTGATCTGCCATTTCCTGTTTTTCGTGAATACGGCAGAAGGAATGCAGATCACATCGAGCACAGGTAAGGGCATTAAGAGGGTCAACTTTCGCATCTCCCTGGACGAACTGTTCAGCCAGGGCATTGAGATTGTGGTACCACGTTGTTAACATTTCTTCCCACCCGGAAGTGAGTTTGTTCAATGTGCGGTGACTATCCAGTGGGCCTATCCGGCTGGCTGGCCGGAGGGACGTATCCTGCGAGGGTTTATTATCCTGACCAGTTGTTCCGAGGAACTTACTTTCATGGCTGACGCCATAGTAGCCGGTGTTTCCGCTATTAACATGGGCAAAGGTTATTGCCTCGATGGGTTCCATTTGAGCAATGGCATAAAGTGGAAGCTGAGGTGACTCCGGGCGCTCGCCCATCCATTGGTTGAGTGAAATGGGGTGGCCGGTTTTATAGTCAATTAATACCAAAGATCCGTCCTCAAGCCTGTCAATGCGATCAACTTTGAATCTCAGTTCAAGCTCCCCAAGCTTCAGGATCTGGGTTTTTTCAAGTTCAAGAATGTCGAAATTATCAGTACGACTCAATTCGACTTCCAACCAGGTTTTCAGAATTCTTTGTAGCCATGCACTTTGGGATTTGAGAAATTGAGGGCCGCAGCCACTAATAAACGCAAAACGCTGGCTGGCAATGTGTACACTGCGATTCACCAACTGATGCCTAGCCTCTTCGGTCATCGAGCGCAGATTGGCAAGGGAGCGGGTGTTTTGCCACATCAGTTCCAGGGCACCGTGAATGATGGAACCTCGATTCATGGCATCCAACCCCTGGGCATTAGGGTTGTCTTCCCGGGCGCCTAAACGGTGCCGGGAGTATGCTCTCCAGGGACAGTGAGATTGGTCCTGGATAATCGAGGTGCCGCCTTTTAGTTGATGCATGGACACGGGCAAACCACTAGATTCCGTGACGGTTTCCAGATTTCCATTAACTCCCAGGTGAGAGATTTGTTGAATGAGCGAAAGGGGTCGCCATTGGGTATCGTCAACCAACTCTAAAGGGAACAGCGGGCTGACTTGCAAAGCAAGATCCTGCTCATAACGGGGGCGGCTAAATACAATTTCCTGGGAATCATTTACCAGGCGGTTTTGTACTGTATTCGCAAATTCACGATTCAGCGTAACCGCGGATTGATGGAAGCCAGCAAGCTCCTGTTGAGATCGGGGAATAAAAGGGGAAGAGCGAAGAGGGGGTGGCCAGTTTTTTTCTGTTAGTCCACCAAACCACATGGCATCAAATCGAATACCTGTTGCTTCCAACACCCCCAACACCTCTAGCGAAGTATGACCAGTTTCAGGTTGAAAAGTCTGCTCAGCTAAACGTTGTTCAAGTATTGCTAACGCTTTTCCTGCGGTCACGTGGTTTCCCACAGCGTCGATAGCGGTCAATGCCTTAAGGTGTCCGAAAAAAGCGTCTACGGTTTGAAACTCATCACTATTAAGCGTTATCTGACCGGGCCAACCGGCCAGCTCCAGGTTTTTTCGGAAAGTTATTTCCCAAAATGAAAAAGTTTGTGTCGGGTCTGTTGCGGATAGGAGTTCCTGCAATCCGGTTAGGGTTTCGATGAGCTGCGGGCAATGCATTGAGTCGTCTGCCTGGCGGATAGTCTGGATGAATTGGGTTAGCGTACATTCAAAGGGGAGCTGTCTGCGTGTCCACATTTCCAATCGGCTGCGGCGAAACAATTCGTCTTTCGCAGCGCTAATAAATGGACTGAGAAGCAAACTGGCAAACGTGTTATAGGGTGAAACCCGGTTTACCATTAATCGTAGCAAAATGTTTGCCGCCTTTATGACAGGGTATGCACTAATGGGTTGACCAAGGGAAAGATGATAAGGTCGATTACTGGCAGCGCCACCTTCAATGAGCTGATTCGGGCATAGTATCTGGCTAAGGGCGTGGTCTATTTTTTCCCGACATTGATTCAGGTCTGGGACAACAATGGCAATTCGTTGATCCGGGTTCTGTGTCAGTTTTTCTCTGGCCCAATGGGCGGCAGATAGCCATTCTTCATACTCATCAGAGTACTCTCTCGCCTCCATGAGTTTGTCTCCACGTAGTGGCTCGGTTTCCAAAACCACGGCCCTGATTTCTTCCCAGGGAGTGTCTTTAGGTTCTTCCTGTCGGTTACTTTGGGGAGGGGGCTTCGCTGACACGCCATTTAGATGATCGATAAATCGTTGCTGTTGGGGTGTGATTCGATCAAAGCCGATAAAGGCAACTTTCTGCTCCGATAAAAAGCTTCTCTGGTGATCGATCTTGTGGTTGGTCTGATAGGGTACGCTATCTTCCACAATACGCAGAATTTCGTTGATAAGAGAAGGTGAATCAAGCCAGTTGTTCTTTTTGCAAATCAGTTTAAACTGATTTGCCCAACGGCCGAAGCTCTGATGGTCTGCCTGGAATGATGTTTCACAACTGCGGAGGTGGATGTCCCAATTCATTGCTAGCTTCCACGCATCCATGGCGGCCTTCGCTGTGGGGCTTACGTTCCACAACAGCTCATCATCTCCCGCAAAACGATTGATGTCGTCCTGAATAATTTCCTCCCAAATGGTGTTGATCTGTAAGTCGTCGATTAACGTGGCCGGATTAGTGTCGTGAACCCGGGCTCTTTGCCAACAACGGGTTACCCAGGCGCCAAGGGGAAGGATGTCGACAGTTTCCCAGACCAGTTTACCTTCGTGCATCTGAGCCAGGTCATATTGTTGACGGTATTCCCGGGCTAATCGATGGGTTGCAGTGACAATGGTTGCGCCATCATTGATGAGCCCCCGGATGCGCTCAGGTAGCCGTAAAAAAGAGATGTTATTCAACCTGGATTCGTTTGAATGGTGCGGGTCATAACGTTGTCGGTATCGCAGATGTTGACGCTCTGGATGTTTGGCGTCACTGGTTCGTGGCCCTTTGATCAATGAATCTACCGAGTTTTTCCATTCGACAGGCAAGCTCAATATCCAGCTCCGTGATGCCATCGCTGTAATGAGTGACCAGGTCAACTACCACGGTCCTATACACGTTTGACCACTCCGGATGATGATCCATTTTTTCCGCCTCCAGGGCGGACTGGGTCATAAAGCCAAAGGCTTCGATGAAATTTCCAAATACAAACTCCTTATGAAGTTTTCCATTGACCACGGCCCAGGGTTGTCCAGTATTTGGGTGGCTGGGAATGGATTCGATCGCTGCTTCCAGTTCATCATCGTTTAATACAGGTTTTTTCACTATTTTTTCCAAACTTAGATCATGGGACGTAAACTGGCATCAGCCCATAGTTGTCCGCTGATTATGGGGTTTTCAATAAGGCAAACAATGGCATCGGCGATCTCAGTGGGCTCGATCATTCTGCCCAAGCCGACCAATGGTTTGAGTTTTTCTTCAAAGTACTGATCCGGCATGGAGTCAGTCATTGGCGTGGAAACGAAACCAGGATGAATGATTTTTGTTTGTACACCATGATAGAGGCCTTCTACATTCAAGGTAGTGCAAACCGCATTCAATCCTGCTTTGGCCGCGGAGTAGGAAACCTGTCCCCGGTTTCCCCTGGACGAAACAGATCCGATGAGGATGATGACACCCTGGACTGCTTCCTGGCTTTGCCACGAACCCAGTTCCTCATTTACCCGGTAGTTTGCAATGCCGGCAATAGTTTGCATGGCCCAGTAGGTTGGATGCAACAGATTAACTTCCAGTACCTGGCGAAAAAGTGACTCCGGATAGAGCTCCGTATGGTCAATCGGGTCAGTCTCGTTGGCATTTTCTGCGGGGCTAATCGGAGAGTCTTTTTTGTCTTCGTGGTGGTTTTTTTTTATTTTCACCGCCATGGAGTCGCGCAAAATGCCGGCGGCAGGAATACAAATTTGAACCAGGCCAACCTCGCTCTCCATAGTAGGAAAAACGGAGTTTCTAAATTCCGGATCGGTGACATCGCCCTGAAATGCACATGCCACTTGTCTTCCCGCTGATTCGTTAAGGAGGCGGGAGACGACTTCGCATTGATCCGAGACATCTACAATGGCAATGCCCCTGATATTCAGGGCCACCAGTTTTTCGCTAATGGCCAGGCCAATTCCACCGGTTGCCCCGGTGACTACGGCGACGCTATCTGCAATATTCATATTTAATCAGGAAACGTTAACGGGTTTGGGACGAAGTTCAGCGCTGGATCCTAACCGGATTCCTGGGCTGAATTTCCATAGCACGTGTTTAGTGCGTGTTTATAGTAAATCTCCATGTCGAGTCCATAAGGCCCAATGCCTTAGGATATCTCATACTTGCCAATGTCGAAAGAGGTATCCAGGAAGGAATGAGGTTGTCGAAGCGATAGCCCGGAGTTTGCTTTTTTAAGCTCTCTGTTTGCGGAAAATTCTCGAAGCATAAGGAATGGCATAAAATAGTAGGATGCTCAATGCTGCTGTGTATGGGTATGGGCGTTGCAGGAGCGTTGTTTCAGTGTTGGAAAAATTAACGATAGAAATCAAGAGGAACCGAATGTGAAGTCATATCAACACTATATCAATGGTGAATGGGTGAACCCCGCTTCGGCGCAGTGGTTTGATACTGAAAACCCGTATACCGGTGAAGCATGGGCGAAAATTCCCAGGGGGAACGCTCTGGATGTTGACCGTGCCGTGAGTTCTGCGAAGGCTGCTTTCGATGGTGAATGGGGAGCCATGGGGCCAACCCAACGAGGTAAGTTATTAGTGCGCCTGGCTGAAATTATTGAACGCGAAGCCAGCCGATTAGGGGAGCTGGAAGTCAGGGATAATGGAAAGTTAATCGCGGAAATGGGGGGTGCAAACCCGATATCTTGCCGAATGGTATCGTTATTTCGGTGGTATGGCGGACAAGGTTGAAGGAGCAGTTTTACCTTCGGATAAACCCGGTATATTCAATTTTACCCGTTATGAACCGTTGGGTGTTATCGGCATGATCACCGCATGGAACTCCCCGTTGTTATTGTTGGCATGGAAGTTGGCTCCAGCTTTAGCTGCTGGGAACACCGCGGTGATAAAACCATCTGAGTATGCATCGGCATCGACGCTGGAGTTCATGGAATTAATTACCGAGGCGGGCATTCCCCCAGGTGTGGTGAATTGTATTTCCGGAATGGGGCTGGAAGCTGGTGCACCTTTGGTTGACCATCCTGACGTGGCTAAAATTGCGTTCACAGGCTCTGATATTGCGGGCCAGAAAATCTATGAAAGTGCGGCTCGAAAGATCATGCCGGTGACACTGGAGCTCGGTGGGAAATCACCGAATATTGTTTTCGAGGACGCTGATTTTGAAGCCGCAGTCATGGGAGCCATCTCCGGTATCTTTGCTGCAACAGGACAAACCTGTATCGCCGGTTCCCGTTTACTGGTGCAACGTTCGATCCATGATGCCTTTGTCGAACGATTGATTGAGGTGGCAGCCGGGGCGAAGATTGGTGATCCCATGTCTACGGATACCCATGTGGAGCCGGTAACGACGCCACCCCAATACCAGAAAATTCTGGATTACATCGATGTGGCCCATGCAGATGGCGCGACCTGTATTCTCGGTGGCAAACCCTATACTGGTGAAGGTGCCAAGGGAAGTCGGTTTGTTGAGCCCACTATTTTTACCAATGTGACTAATGACATGCGGATCGCCCAGGAGGAAGTGTTCGGCCCAATTCTCTCAGTGATTCCATTTGACACCGAAGAAGAAGCTATCAACATCGGAAACGATATTGTCTACGGATTGGCCGCAGGTGTATGGACCCGGGACATCGGTCGAGCTCTGCGTATGTCTGAAAAACTAAAAGCTGGCACAGTGTGGGTCAATACCTATCGGGCGGTAAGCTTTACTTCGCCTTTTGGCGGCTATAAGCGAAGCGGTCAGGGGCGGGAAAGTGGTCAGGAATCGATTAAGGAATTCTTGCAGATCAAGTCGGTTTGGATCGCCCAGCAAGCTACCGCAGCGAATCCCTTTATTATCCGATAATCCGGGCAGGGGAACCGAGGAATGATAGTCCAGGGACCTGGGGTAGTCTTCCACTAAGAGTATCTATAAGAGTACCAGTGAAATTCGTGCTCAGGAGATTCCTTAGTAGATACCCCGGAAGACACAAAAGATGGAAGGGCAAATCAAGGGGCAATTTTTCCGGTGGTTTCCCGGATTAGAAGATTGGCCTGCAATAACCTTGATTCAATTGCCTTTCCAAATCGGAGGTTATCGGTAATGGATCTGGCGGCGGCAATTCCCATTTCTTCTGAGGGGACATCAATGGTAGTTAAGGAGGGTCTTAAGTGTTCGGTAATGGGGAGATTGTCAAAACCGGTAATGGACAGCTCCCCGGGAACATCAATACCTCTGGAACTGGCTTCAAATAATGCCCCCATTGCGAGAACATCGTTGCCGCATATTATTGCCGTAGGCGGTTGAGCCTGAACCAATAGTGTTGACAGCGCTTCCCTACCATGATGATGAGAGTAGTGACATTCCAGGAACAAAGCAGGATCGTAGGTAAAACGATGGTCCTGTAATGCGTTGATTACGCCATTCTTTCGATCTCTTGCCCGATCATTATCTGTTGTGATGCCTGAGATCATTCCCATACGTCGATGCCCCATTGAGGCCAGGTGTGCCACAATGGCTTTGGATGCCTGGGCATTATCGAATCCGATACCTGGAATTTCACCTTGGGTGGAACTGCCAAATATACTCACAACGCAGCATCCAGACCTCCGCAGTAGCTCGAAAACCTGTTTAGGATGATCAAGTCCGATTAGTAAGATTGCATCTACCCCCCCTTTCTAGCAATTTACGCAGCTGCTTGATTTCCTGTTTTGGGTCAAAATTAGATACCGTTACCAGTAAGGTGTAGCCCTCCCTGGACAGCCCCTTTTCAAATCCTGCCATGCTAGCGGCAAAAATTGCATTGTTAAAAGTTGGGATGATGGCGCCCACAGTAAATGTCTGGTTCGACGCTAATGCCATTGCAGCACCAGAGCGAATGTATCCTAATTCATCCACGATCTTCAGTACCAGTTCCCGGGTGTCCTTTTTGAGAAGCTCTGGATGATTGAGTGCCCGTGAGACTGTGGCGATGCCAACATTTGCTGCCTTGGCAATGTCATCAATGGTTACATTGCGATCGCTGGTTTCGGGTTTTCTGGGCATCGGTCAGGGGCGTTGACTATGATTTTCGTATAGCGAAAAACAGCGCATTTCAATTTCCCGGATATTTTTGCTGCTTGACCTTGTCAGTTTTTATGTTGATAATGAAAGCGCTTTCATTTTGGATCCTGTTATACCTCTTATATCGATTCGTCCTTGATCCAAAAGCAAACCGATCTGAGTTTGAGATATTTTTTTCATTAGCGGCATAATGGCGAAAAACACAATTAGTGAGAAAAAATGTATTATTGCTTCTGATTTTCGTTCTGTAATTGAGACCAATGGGAAATGTCCAATGTGGTCTGACTTTTCTATTCTGATAAAAAAATCTGATTAACTTTATCTGATTGAATTTATTGCAAAACAATAACGATTTTACGGCAGTAAATTTATTTTGAAATAACTGAAATAACTATGGGGATCAATCATGACTAACGCGGAAACAATCTGGGCAGCCTTATCGAAAATAGGTGTAAGCAAAGTCGCATACAACCCTTGCAATAAGCTTAATGCAGTGATGCAGCAGGTGCCTGGGAGCATTGACGTTATGCATATCACCAAGGAATCAGCTGGCCTTGGTTTGTGCTTCGGTCGATCACTGGCTGCGAAACGCTCGGCAATGTTTATTCAAAACACCGGACTGGGAAATCTGATCACTGAGCTTTATACCTTGCAAAAGTTGTATCAGGTTGCACTGCCCATTTTTGTCTCCTGGCGTGGTTATTATAAGGAACCCATTGAAGCCCAGGTTCTGTTTGGACAAAAAGTAGAATCGCTTTTACAGGCAGTCGATGTTGAATACACAATCTGTAAATCTGCAGATGATCTCGTTGATTTAGAACAAAGTCTGGAAGACTGTTTCAATAATGAAAAAGTAAAAGTCTATTTGTTATCCCCGGAATTGTGGGAGACAAACAGTGCGGATTATCATGTTTTCGGGAGTCCAAACTTCGATACGGTTAACAATGTGACACAGGGCTATGACGGCCAGCCTACACTCACTCGTAAAGGAGCGATTGAAGAAATTATGCAGGAAGTAGGTGACAAAGACATTGTGCTTTCGCAAATTGGCTTCCCATCCAAGGAGGTTTACAACAGTAAGGATCGTGCGGAAAACTTCTATATGTTGGGCGCTTTGGGAGCGGCTACAGAGGTCGGAATTGGATTGGCGATGGAGGTGCCAGATCGACACATTTATGTGATTGATGGTGATGGTGCCTTTTTCTTTAACCCTAACCAGTTGTTTGATCTGGCGACATACAAACCTGCTAATTTAACCGTCATATGTCTGGACAATGGGAGTTGGGGATCAACGGGTAATCAACCAACCCTGAGTTCTTCCGGTATGAACCTCAGTGCGTTTGCCAGTGCATTGGGTATTGATCGAAAAGGGATGACCGACTCTACCAAAGAGCTGGCGCAACTGATTGCGGACAAACCATTGTTTCTTCATTACCTGATACAGGCAGGTAACGACAAACAGCGTGTTGAGATTCCACTGAAGGCTCTGGAAATCAAACAGCGTTTCATGGAATCCCTATCGAACTAGTTTTCTATTTTTATAGTGACTTAATAGCGGCTTATCATGATTCATTAATTTAAAACTGTCCTACTTCGACCAGGGAAGCTAACCGGGAAGTAGCGACCACCGCTGCCTGAATTTCCCGTTTGGGAGGAATGGAGGCTCATGCCGGAATCGGCGACATTTGATTGGAACAGTGCTTCCTGGATTAATCTTCAGGCAGTCCAAGTGGGTTTGCAAAGTTTCTATAAGACACCGACAGGTAGGCTCCTGTCGGTGTACCTGGTTTTTATTTTGCCATAACCAACGGTTATCCTAATTCATCAGAAATCATTGTTTGACCCCCTGTATTGAGGCGCATATGGTATGGCCAAATTCAGACAACAGAATCGGTATCACTCAATGACCTTGCCAGTAATGAAAATGCGTCCAGGCGACCAGCATTTCAGTGCTTCTCCAGAAAAATCGTTCACCATCCCCGCCCGCTACTATCACGACGTGAACATTTATCAAAAAGAAAAATCTGCCGTATGCTATAAAAGCTGGTGGTTTGTAGGGCATACAAGCCAGGTCGCAAAGGCTGGTGAATACATGACGACGAAGGTTCATGACCAAAACGTGTTCGTTATTCGTTCCCGGGAAGGGGAAATCAATGGGTTTTACAATGTCTGTCAACATCGGGGTCACGCCCTGGTAAGCGGCTCGGGTCGTTCCAATATTATTGTCTGTCCGTATCACGCCTGGGCCTATGGTCATAACGGAGAACTAAAAAGCGCCCGTAATACGGAGGAAATGGCAGGTTTCAGGAAATGCGACTTTGCACTCAAGCCGGTAAGAGTGGAAATTTTTTGCAGCATGATCTTCGTAAATCTCGATCCGGACGCTGTGCTATGTGAACAGACTGTTGATCTTGAATCAGAGATTCGTCACTATTGCCCAAGGATCGATGATCTGGTTTTTTCTCAACGGGATACCTATCACGTTGAATCAAACTGGAAGGTGCTGGTCGATAACTTCCTGGAGTGTTATCACTGTGATCCGGCCCACAAGGATTTTGTCGATCTGGTTGACATGAACTCCTATCGCACCATCACCCGGGGAATTTATTCCAGCCAATGCTCTGGTAAAGCCAGGACCACAGACAACAGTGCGTTTAAGTTCAAACCC
Organism: Gammaproteobacteria bacterium; assembly: GCA_011088265.1. Classification (GTDB taxonomy): domain Bacteria; phylum Pseudomonadota; class Gammaproteobacteria; order Arenicellales; family Poriferihabitantaceae; genus WLWV01. Next base: position 12,696 of record JAALKB010000003.1, on the reverse strand, counting down.
GGCGATGTTGATTTCGGTTATGCCGGTTGGTTTCTTTGGCCTAATCTGACTATTTGGGTTTATCCAGGAGAACCGAATATCTCCACATTGCAGATGATTCCCAACGGAGCGGTAAACACCATTGAATATCAGGACTGGTTTACGTTAAATCCCGAACCAACTCCTCAATTGGCTGAAGCCATGGCTTATCAGAAAGATGTGTTGCAGCCTGAGGACGTGGCGTTATGTGAAAGTGTTCAGCAAGGCCTCCATTCCAGGGGCTATAACCAGGGTCGATTTGTGACTGATAATGGCCTCACGGAGTTAAGCGAACATGCGGTGCATCATTTTCAGAAGCTATACGTTGAGACCATGGAAGCTCCAATCATCGATTAACGTTTTTGGTTATGACCTGTTGCCATGACTCCCTGTTCGTTGAAAATTGGTCCTCATAGTGCATCATTTCCCGGTTATTGCCTACACGCCTGGTCGCATATCTCCGCGTTTCTCTCTGGAAATACATATCAACTGTGATTGCTTTCAGGAGTTAGCCTCCCCATTTTCTGAGCAAAAAGTCAGCCGCGCGAAAATTGATTACAAACCCAATTCCTAAACCCGGTAATGCCCTCGTTAGCGGTACCCATTTTCCGGGTTAATAAATAATAGCCTTTATCCGAACGGTAATAGCGTTCAAAGGGACGAACCAGTTCCCCTTTTTCTAACAATTCGTCTACCAGATGTTTCCACCCCAAAGCAAATCCCATGCCGTTCCTGGCGCTTTCGAGTACCAGAGGATAATTATTGATATTGATTGCGTTATTGGTCGGTAGATGGGATAGCCCCATTTCTGTCATCCACACCTGCCAGTTAACCCAACCCCATTGGTCGTCTTCGAGATCCAGCAACGTGCCTGTTTTCAATAGGTCATTCAAATCTGCTCCTTCGTAAGCCAATACATCTTGCCGTTCCTGCAGATAAGCGGGACTGCAAACCGGAAAAATTTCTTCTTCAAAAAGCAGGATATGGTTGAATCCTAGCCAATGACCAGGCCCAAATGTCAGGGCGATGTCCACATCATCCGCGACATAGTTGGCTTTGTGGTCGGAAACGATCAATCGAACATCGACGCCAGGAAAACATTCCCGAAATCTTGCCAAACGCGGCATAAGCCACAACCAGGCAATGGACTGGTCTGCAACAATGGTGATTTGTTGGGACTTGGGATTGTCCCTTAAGGACCGGGTGGCGTTGGCGATGTGAGTTAATGCCAGTGTGATGGTGCTATAAAACTCTTTGCCTCGGGTTGTGAGACTAACGGAGCGATGGGCGCGATGAAACAATGGCGTCTTCAAACTGTCTTCCAATAAACGCATTTGTCTACTCACCGCCGCTTGAGTGATATGCAGTTCTTTTGCCGCGAGGGTAAAACTCTGCAAACGAGCCGCTGCTTCAAAACTTGCCAGGGTGTCCATGGGAGGCAGGTCTGCTTTCATGCTAGTCATTTCCAATCCTTATGCACTGGGTTTTAAATGGAATGCATAGTCTGATGCATAACGTCCAATTATCCAAATAAAACCTAACTCCTGCTGCTGTAGGGGCAGCGGTCTTCTGGATCAAGATAAAACCAGGAAGTAGTTTTTCAAGAAGCAGATTTGTATTGCCGAGAGTAAACGGATATCATTGCGGTCGACTCAACGGGGTGCACATGCTGAGAGGCTTGGGTAGTGACTCAAGACGACCCGTCGAACCTGATCCAGGTCATACTGGCGGAGGGATTGAGCGCTTAACCATTAGTTGGGAAACTCCGTTTCTTCGCTCTCGTGTTAATTCACCACTCCGCATTGACTTAAACGTTTTTAGAGGCTTTCTCCAATGCGACTATTTGTTTTACTTTCTTTGCTGTTTAGTGTTCAGGCCCTGGCCCAGAACAAACCCACACTCAACGTCTATACCTACGATTCGTTTTCATCAGAATGGGGTCCCGGACCAAAAATTGAACAAGCCTTCGAAGCGGTCTGCGAATGTGATCTGAAGTTTGTTTCTGTTGATAGTTCAACCGGAATTCTTAGTCGAGTCCAATTAGAGGGAGCCGGGTCCTCTGCCGATATTGTATTAGGTCTCGATAACAGCCTGATCGTTGATGCCGAAAATACCGGGCTCATTGCTCCCCATGGTGTCGACATGTCATCGCTGAATTTACCGATTTCCTGGGACAACGGAAAATTTCTTCCTTTCGACTTCGGTTACTTCGCTTTTATCTATAACACCGAAACCCACCCCAATCCCCCTGGGAGTTTTGATGAATTGGTTGAAGCCGATAATGATCTTAAAATTGTAATTCAGGATCCAGGATCCAGTACTCCAGGATTGGGTCTAATGCTTTGGGTGAAATCAGTTTATGGTGACAGGGCCGCAGAAGTCTGGCAGAAGCTAAAACCCCGCATACTGACCGTGACCAAAGGTTGGTCCGAAGCCTATGGCATGTTTTTGGAAGGGGAGGCTGACATGGTATTAAGTTACACCACGTCACCGGCTTACCACATGATCGCAGAGAGTGAATCCAGGTACCAGGCTGCCAGTTTCAGTGATGGTCATGGTATGCAGATTGAGGTCGCTGCAAAGCTCAAGAATGCACCAAACCCTGAGCTTGCGGACCGTTTTATGCAGTTCATCCTGACTCAGGATTTCCAGTCTATTATTCCAATGGGAAACTGGATGTTCCCCGTTGTTTCCCTGGATGAGGGTTTGCCTGAAGACTTCGGTAAGCTCGTGAATCCTGCGATCAGTCTGATGATGGATGCTGGGGAAATCTCGCAAAACAAAGGCGGTTGGATTGATGAGTTCAATCAGGCGCTATCGAATTAAGCCATGAGGATTTCTGCATAGATTCCTCGGCCAAATCGAAACGAATTAAGCCCACCCGAAAGACCGGGTGTTTCCCGGTCTTTAATCGATTTTCCAATTCGTCTAGTATCGGCAATTTGATGCCGGGTACGATGGTGCTATTGCTGGTTGGTATTAGTGTTATCGGTGGTTTCGTGGGGTTAATTTTTGAATCCGGAAGCATTGCGATCATTGATCAACTTCAAAAGCCCTATATTCGATCCGTCATCCAATTCACTTTGTGGCAAGCAGCGCTATCCACATCTTTAAGTCTGCTTTTTGCCTTTCCTCTTGCCCGGGCTTTGCATCGCCGCCCCCATTTTTTTGGCCGAAGTATTCTCCTCCGTCTCACCAGTATTTCGCTTATCGTACCGACCATGGTTGCCATCATTGGCATTGTGGGCGTACATGGCCGAAGCGGATTGGTAAATGACTTTCTCGGTGTTCTGGGTTTCCCCCGGCAGGATTATCTTTATGGACTAAATGGAATTCTAATTGCCCATTTGTTTTTCAATGTTCCTCTGGTGACCCGACTATTTCTTAACGGCTTAATGGAAATCCCGCAACATCAGTGGCGTCTTGCGAGTCATTTGGGTGTGACCGGTTTTAATCTGGTGTCCCGGGTCGAATGGCCCGTTATTCGGGGGTTAATTCCCGGTGCGGCGGGAATCGTGTTTTTATTATGTTTTACCAGTTTCGCGATCGTGTTGGCGTTGGGCGGGGGTCCTCAATCCACCACATTGGAGGTGGCTATTTATCAGGCTTTGCGTTTTGATTTTAATTTGTCTACTGCGGTATCTCTTTCACTTATTCAGATTGTTCTATGTGTTGCACTTGGTTTTGTATTTTTTTCTTCGTCCAACGGAGTCAAACTTCAATCCGAGCACCGTCCGGGCTTCTATCGCCCCGACGGAGATAGTATTGACAGTGCTTCCTCTGTTCCTGGTTTGATAGTTCCTCGCTTATTGGACATCGCAGTTATTCTAATAGCCACATTATTTTTACTGTCGCCTTTTTTAGCCGTGGTACTAAAAGTACTGCATGGAAAGGGTTTCGCGATCCTCGCCCATTCCGGATTTTTAAAAGCGTTGGAAACCAGCGTGCTCATTGCTTTTGTCGCAGGAACCATAGCCACCGTATTCGCTCTGGTTATCGCTCAAATGGTGGCGACCCTTCGTCTGAATACCCGGTATCAGTCCGTCGCGGTAATACCTGAACTGGTTGGTATGATGGCGCTTATCATGCCGCCAATTACCTTGGGGACAGGTCTTTTTCTACTATTTCGAAGCACAACGGATATCAGTACCCTTGGGCCGGCCCTGGTAGTTGGGATTAACGTCCTATTCATTCTGCCTTTTGCATTGAGAATCCTGATTCCACCGGTTCACCAACAAAAACAACGATTCGATCGGTTGAGTCAGGGTTTAGGAATGAGCGGCCTGAATCAATGGCGGTGGGTTTTCTGGCCGGGATTGCGCAAGCCACTGGGCTATGCGCTGGCGGTGACCACCACACTTTCCATTGGTGATATGGGAGTGATAGCCCTGTTTGGTACGGATAATCTATCCACGTTGCCATTACTCATCTACCGGTTACTCGGAAACTATCGACTCGACCAGGCAGCGGTGGTGGCTGTAGTTTTATGCCTGTTGTGTCTGATCATATTTGTCATTATCGAACGATTTATTGGCGGCAAAGAAGGACATTACAATGCTAAAACTTGATCATGTGGCATATGACTATCCCGAAGTTTCAATTAGCGTGGATTTTGAGCTAGCAGCGGGAGGGGCGTTGGCGCTGATGGGCCCAAGCGGATGTGGCAAAACCACAACGCTGGATTTAATCGCGGGTTTTTTGTCTCCGCATCGAGGCGATATTCGATTCGGCTCCCAAAGCCTATTGACTTTAAGACCAGATGCTCGACCGCTTAGTTATCTTTTTCAACAACATAACCTTTTTCCACATCTCAGCGTATGGCAAAATATTGCTCTGGGTATTCACCCTGGTTTAAAGCTCTCCAGTGACGAAAAAAAACAGATTGACCACTCATTGGAAACGGTTGGCTTGTCTGGTTTTGGTGATCGGCGACCTGACCAGTTATCCGGCGGACAACAACAGAGAGTAGGCTTGGCTCGTGGACTGGCGCGCAGCCTGCTTTGCGATAAATCCATCTTGCTGCTCGACGAACCGTTTAGCGCATTGGATCAGGCCCGGCGTTCCCAGATTATAGAGTTGATCAATCAACTCAGAGCAAAACATCAGCTCACTCTCATTATCTCTACCCATCAGATGGGCGATGCTCAGGCGCTAAACGCCGAAGTTTATTTGTTTTAATGGGTAATTTATGAACCACTAAGTAGAGACTCGACATGTTAGATATTCACCTCGACGTTCAGCCCCGGGGGCTCATGGTTTACTGGGGGCAGAGTTATCATTATCTTTTTCATCCGTTATGGTTGCGGGAAAACTCCATGGATGCGGAATATCGGGATGAAAACATCGGTGCACGTATTCCCCAGGCAACGGATCACCCTCTGGATATTGCCATCGATTCAGCGCAAATCGATTCTAATGGTAACGTGAATCTGATGTTTTCGGATGGCCATTCCTGTGACTTTCCGGTGAAAATGTTGCGTGATCGTGCAGAGCAGCACCGCCCGGATGACCTGATTGGTGCAAAAGTTTTCTGGGGGAGGGGTTTCGATGACTATCCCACTTATGAACTCACCGATCTACAAAATGACGAGTCAAGGGTATTGTCTGCTTTGGGGACATTAGCGAAATATGGTTTCGTGCATGTTCAGGGATTGGCCATTGATGCTCATGCGCTTAAATCCCTCTGCGACTGTGTAGGTCCCATGCGGGAAACGAACTGGGGAACCCTGGCGGATGTCAGGAATATCCCTAACCCCTATGATCTGACCATGACCGCCCGCTCTTTAGCGCCCCATGCAGACAACCCCTATCGTTTGCCTGCGCCGGGGTACATTTTTATGCAGTGTTTACGCAATAATGCCGACGGTGGGGAGTCCATCATGGTGGATGGGTTTGGTGTTGCCGATGCGTTACGGAAATCTGCCCCGGAAGCTTTTGATGCATTAACCACCATCGCGCCCAACTTCCGACACGCTGAGGACTCCGCCATCCTGGAGGATAGCGGCCCGCTTATCGAATTGAATGAAGCAGGTGATGTTCAACGGGTGCGTTTCTCTAATCGCACTGAGCAGGTTCCTCCTTTATCCCCGACCACGCTGGACCGTTATTATCGTGGCCGTAAGCAGTTTGCTGATCTCATTTTTTCTGATGAACATACCCTTACTACCAAGTTACAACCTGGGGACGCTTTCATTTGGGATAACTATCGAATTTTTCATGGCCGTACAGCCTTCGACATAACCACTGGAGATCGGCACATGAGGCATTGCTATTTAGACCGAGACACGGTCTCCAGCCGGCAGAAATGTTTGATGAGGGATCTGGGTTAATGGCGAGTTGACTCAATTTGACGGGATCGGTCTGGACGAATAGCCGTTCGACTTTAAAACGGCTATTCCATGAATTTTTCTGTCCTAATATCTTCCACCGAAAGTATTTCTAGTTCGCATCACTGCGCATTATCAAGCCTCCCCCAAAAAGCTTTTTCCAGGAATCGATTTGTCCCTCAGGCATGTAAGGCAATGATTGTCTGGGTAGCAGGTCTTGCTAGCATATTATCGCGATGATTTTTGATTTTTTGAAACTGTGCAATATCCACACCATCACCCTCCAACCAGCGACTAATTAAATAAAGGTAGGGATCACACAGGGAATAGTTTTCTCCCATGACCCAGGGACCTTTGAAATAATGGGACTCAATGACCCGGGCACATTCTTCGAGATTTTCCACCACCTTGGCTCTCATACTCTCATGGCTGGAGGGATCATTGGACCATCTCGAACCCCGCATTTTATGGGCATGGGCAACATGTACCGTGGAACAGAGATAGGCATTAAATTCCTGAGCTTCGGCAAACTCAAAAGGATCCGTTGGCTCCAGATTCTTTTCTGGATAGATTTGGGCGATATACGCCAAAAGTGCAGGAACTTCAGTCAATGTTCCCCGGGGGGTGATAAGCGCAGGCACCCTACCCTTAGGGTTAATTGCAAGGTATTCAGGAGACTGTTGATCCCTGTTCGAGAAATCAATGCATCTGGACTCATAATTGGCCCCCGATTCCTCCAATAAAATCTGAGGCGCAATAGCCGCAGTGCTATGGGCATAATAAATGGTAAACATATGGGTGTCCTGAATTGGTGATTTCATGAATTGTAAATCATGAGGGGTGTCCGAAGTTGGAGATAGGAATAATGGGTGTCCCAAATTGGTACCTAATTGGTGTGGGCAATCTGTCCAAACAATGGAGGTCATCCCGGGCTTGTATCTGGAGTTCTACTTGTTGGTTTCTCCAGAATTGACTACTCTATGGGGATGATGAAACTCGTTATCAGGAGACTCCTAACTGGGTTGTTGACATTGTGGGGGTGTCAGTTTGGTGTTCTTTTTGTTGATCGAATGGTCGCCGGGAGACTTTGCGACGATTCGGGCTCATCAGTTAGTGCATGATATTGAGCCTTTAAGTGATGCCTTTTTGGCCCAGTATACCCAACTTACAGGTTTCGACCGTCCCGCCTATGAGCGGTATTTTTTATGGTTGAAAAAAATGATAGTTGGGGATTTTGGGTATTCCCCGGGGGGAGGACGGGAAATCGCTCCTCTGTTATTTGAGCGGTTTGCGAACACTTTCTACTTGGGTGCTGTGGCGGCTATATTGGGTATTCCCCTTGCATTGGTGCTGGGGGTTTATGCGGCGTTAAAGAGGGGAACTTTCATCGACCGGGGTATCACCAGTTTGGCCATGATGATTTATTGTGTGCCTGAGTTTCTTTCTGGTTATGCCATTGTGGCTTTGTTGGCGGTGAAGCTGTCACTGTTTCCCAGTATGGCATTGGCACCACTGTATTCAGGCCCTCTGACCCAGCTTTATCATATTGTTCTTCCGGTTTTGACTTTAGTGCTGGCGTTCATCGCCACTATTTTAATTCCTGTTCGAGCCGCGATTCTTTCCATACTCGCCCGACCCCATATTGAAATGGCCCACCTTAAAGGACTGAGTACCTGGCGTATTGTGATTTTTCATGTCATGCCTGCCTGTATTGGTCCGGTGACGAATATCGCCATACTTGCGGTCGCTAATTTATTAACTGGGGTGATTATTGTGGAGATCGTGTTTGTCTATCCTGGTGTGGGGCAGTTAATGGTGGATGCGGTACTTCATCAGGATGTTGCATTGGTGATGGGGATTGGGGTAATTATCACCGCTGCCTATGTGTTGCTGATTGTGGCCGCGGACGTGGTTGGTATCATCAGTAACCCCAAATTGCGGGAGAAGATTGAGTATGACGGCGATGGATAGTTTGTCTTATGGGGCCTATCTCCCGGGGTCAGTGTCGTAATTATTCATATCTTCCCGTGGGTGGGGGAACGAGAAGTAAGCTGAATTCAAGAGTGCCATTAGAATCGGTGTTCATTTTTATTGATTCCGGATAACATCGTGAAGGATGAATTTTTCTGACTAATTCCAATAGGAGCTGAATACATGACAGGTAAACCGGGAACGGCATTGATTACCGGCGGTAATGGAAATCTTGGGCGTTTGGTAGGGGAACGTCTCAAGGAGCAAGGTGTGCGGGTGATCAAGTTTGATATTCCTGGAACAGGTTCGAGTCAGAGAGTGATGGATCAGAGCGATGATAACGAAGTGGTGGTTCAAGGAGATGTTCGAGATGTCGGATTATTACGGGAAACAATGGAGCGCTATCGCCCTGATACCATTTTCCATCTGGCTTCCTTACTCTCCGGAAGTTCTGAGGCAGATATTCAGATGGCCTGGGAAGTGAATGCCTCTGCCTCATTTCAGCTCATGCAATTGGCCATGGAATTCAAGGTGGGTCGGTTTTTCTTCGCCAGCACTTTAGCCTCCTATGGAGAAGTGGAAGAGTCTCCCATGGTCCAGGATTTTCCTCAGTGGCCGAGTAATCTCTATGGCGTGACAAAAATTGCAGTGGAGCGGTTGGGGGTGTATTTCAAATTAAAGCATGGCATGGATTTTCGTTGTCTGCGGTTCCCTTTGGTGCTTTCACCCTTTGCACCGAAAGCCGCAGTAACCGCTTATCCTTCCCATGCCCTGAGAGCAGCATTTAATCAGTCTTCATTTGTATTTCCCGTTTCTGCCAACATCAGCGTTTCTACCATTTTTCTTGATGATGTGGTGGATAGCATTGTGCAATTCACCGCAGCAGATCGGGATGCGTTGACCCAACATGCCTATAGCTTGCATGCATATTGTCTCTCTACGACCATGGTTATTGATGCCGCAAGAAAACGGTTTCCGGGTTTTGAATACCGTCATGAAATCATTGGCAGTGTGGAGGAGTTGATCGGTGGTTGGCCGAGTGCCATTGACGACGAGGTAGCGAAAAAGGATTGGGAATGGAATCCTGCTTATGATTTTGAGAAGTCCGTAATGCAGCTATTTCAAATGTTCTCAGCCGAGGCGCGTTGACTGAATTCCCACCGATAGTTAACCCATAAAAATTATGGGGTCGCATTTCTGCTATCAGGGAATCCAGTCGCTGGTCCTGATTCCCCGTAGAGAAACCGATGACATAGAGTCCGGTGACCTGGAACCTGGGATCAGAAGATCCTGTATCAGAAATACGACTTAATGGTTTCAATCGCTACCACATTGCCCGACGCCCACAATTTTCAGGAAGCGGGTTTTCTTCATTCTCTCTGCTCTTACGAGCCCCCGTGGTTTATGGAGGCTCTGACAGGTTCTTACCCCTATCGCTAACTTCTTCGCACAATCACAAACGACTCGTCCTGGAACCATAGACCGCCATGGCGTTGCAATACGGAGCGTGTGGCATCCAGATAGGTTCCTAATTTCAGTACTTCATTCATGCGATCGTCTTCGATCTGTGCGACATAAACCGCGGCATTCCAGGCGGCTAGCAATGTGGATGTTCCGATATTGCTACCTATTTCATCTGGGAGCGCATGCATATGATAAGTAAATAACGCTCGATCATCCCCCGCTCCCTCAATAGTATAGTGACGATCGGACTGGTTCGATAATGCCTTTTTTAGCGTATTGATCAATAAATGTCTGGGGGTAGCAAACGGTTCCTCTAGTGGCCAGACCTTCCGAATAATTTCCATACCGGGATCATGTCCCGTCGACTGTATCACTATCATTCTTCCGTCTACATTCAGCGCTTTGGCCAATGGCTCCAAAATCTTATCGACTTTAAACTCGGCACTGGTACGGCTTCGGTAGGGTTGTGCAGAAATAATCAAATCATAGTTCGCGTCGAACCTGCCCTTTTTTGGGATGACATTATGTAAATTAAAGGACTGATCTTCCCTATACAATACCAGTACTGAAGGATTAATATAAACAGGATTACCCGTTACCGGGCTGGATCGAGTCTGCCATCCATGGTTTAACAATTCCCCTAACTTACCAATATCCTGTCCAAGTTCATGGGCGTTTGCGCCAGCGAGGGGAACATCGTGCCATTCGAGTTTATCTTGATTACGCTCGTTGTTTGGCTCCAGCCAGGGCGCTTCCGAATAGAATAAATTGGTTAGTACAACCACCATTTGCGGATGCTCTGCAAATCGATCTGCCAGCGTTTCCAGCCATAGCCTTGTATCTTCCATGCTTACCTCCTTACCAACAACCAGGAAAGGAACGGTGGGGAAACGATTATGCATCTCCCGTAACACCCTACTTAAAACAGCGCCATTGCCCACACCAGCGTCAAATAATCGTAATGCAGGAGGAGATGGTTTTAGAAAATCCAGCTCATGGCCAATTCGTTCTGCGGTAACTGGTTTCTCACTAGTGGTTGTAACAAAAAGAAGATATTTCTCTCTGTTATCGAAAAAACGAAATGGCTGTTCCAATGTAGGTGGATCCGATTGCATATCGGTCATTATTATTATCTCCAGTTGTTAATTGGCCCAGTTATTAATCGGCGTGGAGAACTTCTGCAAAAGTTACGGACACCACCTTGAGCGAGAAACAATCTGGCTCACGTAGGCTTGTACAGAGGCACCTCAATTCACCGACCGAAATTAATTCCTTATTATAGTCAGAAATTATGATCAGAAACCCGTTAGTATCGATCTATTAGCTAAGGGAGTGTGGATTCAGGATGTCGGATTTAAGAGATCAGACCTGATTTTATAAGGAGGTTACTGACAGGGTATAGATAATTTCGACTAATAGAAGCTATGTATTGTAGGAGTTATGTGTTGCACCTGATTTCCTGGACCCCGGGTCGAAATGCATAAGCAAGGGCTCTTTGGATGCGTACTCACTGCAATGCAAATTCCCTTTTTACTTTTCTCGAAATTGGTTTAGGCTTTCTATCGATAACAAAGTCTATTCCGGTTTTGGTGAAATGTTTTCGCTCTAACTTCAATCGATCACCTCAAATTCTGAGAAATCCACTCCTCGCTCCGCGGCAAAGGCTCGGATCGCACGAATATTTTCCGCGGCATTAGTCAGGTGTCCCGACACTGAACGCAATAAGCTGGCTGCAACCATCGGATCATTTTCAATGACGGCTAATAACTCTGAGGCCCCAATTCGAAGAAAAACACTGTCTTCTATCGCAATCAAATCCAGTTGCCGTTTATCGTTGACAATCACCGCCAGGTCCCCAATCAATCGTCCCGGGGCCACTTCAGTAATCAGACGACTGTCTTCTTCAGGTATGGACCAGAACAATCCGGAGAGGCCCTTAACACACAGATAGGCAGCATCTGCCTCCTCTCCAACCGCGAAAATTGTCTGCTCCGCTTTGGCTTTATACCACTGGCTACTAAAAGCAAGCAGTCGTTGTTGTTTGCGGTCGAGGCTCGAAAACAATTCCGCCTGGGCAATCATTTCAAGTTTCCGATTTAAATCCTGGCGGGCATCCGCGTCCTGAGGTTCTGTGGAGGATGCTTCGCCATCGATTCGTCCGTCTACAATCTCAATATGCAGATCATAACTATCGGGATTGTAAAACTGATTTTCTATGAAGATCTTTGTTGCATCGGGCATCAACCGACTAATTCGTTCCCGGGTTAGGGCGCGGGCATCCTTATCGTGACTGGCTAATGCATTGTTCAGGATAAGAATATCGGGTTTTTTAATGCCCGCTCGACTAAAGGCAGCACGTTCTCTTACAACAGTGGGTAGGTTTTCCCCTCCCTGGGTTGTCACCAGGCCATAAATAGACTGTGCAGCCAAACGCCTCAAACCCCGCTCAGTCAATACCTCTACCACGATATCTTCAATTAACTTTTCCCGAGCCCCGGCCATATGGGAAATACGCCCAAAAATAGCATTACCAAGAACCGTCATAACGGGGATATAGTGCCTAGGATCGAAGACCTTGAATAATCCATCCAGCTCATTCACCATCTGTTCCGAGCTTTCCATTCGGATCTGTAAGACCCGTTCCTTGAATGCCTCATTAAATATCGGGCCCATTTGCTCAGAAGAGAATGCGAAAGGTACCGTTAACATTAACGCAAAATCTTCAGCGGGTAATCCTGAGTCACCTACCTCACGCCGTTTCGTCATGATACTGCCAAGACGATAATAGAGCTCGTCGTCCATGTTTAGGCGGCGAAAAAGAGGATGTTGGGTTCCATCTGAGCCGAATGTTGTGGTCAGCCCTTTAATTAGTCCGTCCTGAAAAAAGGCGCGATGTCGTTAGCGATCATGCGTCATT
>JAALKB010000073.1 GCA_011088265.1 Gammaproteobacteria bacterium | reverse complement strand
CCCCCCCCCCCCCCCCCCCCCTCCTCCCCCCCCCGCCGCTCTCTCGCTCTTGACTGAATTACCTTGTCGTCTTTTTTCTGGCAACCGTAACTGACTACGGATTGTTTATCGGGCATTCCAATCCTCTACCCATCCATCCTTAAGGATCAACCTCCTGGGGAATCATCATTCCTCCCATAAAGAGGTGAATACGCCCATTCGTTGTAGCTCGTTTGCCCTCGAAACCATTCCTCATCTCTTACCATGGGTTGATAATCCCAGGATTTAAATTTGCCCCTGGACAAGGCAGCGTTAATTATTCTGCGCCTCCCTTGACTGTTGGCGACATCTGTCGCGATAAATTCGACATCCCATTTTGCCAATACCTGGTTTCTTAACTCGTCTTCAACCTGTTGACAACCCTCGCGCCCACAAAGATTCACGAGTTCATTAGGATCCGCAATTAAGTCATACAGTTGGGGAGGATATTGATCACTATGGATATACTTATATCTCCCCTGCCGGATCATGAACATCGGGAATGGTGTGCCTTCGCAGGTGATCTCAGCATATACCAGGGCATCTTTTTCCGGCTGGATGCCATTGATCAGCGGCAGCAAATTAACGCCATCCAGTGTCTCAACAGGCTCGATAGATGTTGTAGCATCCACGGTTCCACCGGTCTCAATCTTCTGGTTTTCGGCTTCATCCCGATGTTTATTCTGAGTTTTATTCTGAGATTTATTCTGGGGCTCATTCTGGGGTCTAATCCGGGCTCGATTTTGGGCATGGACGTCAAGATTAGATATGCCGATCAGTGTGGGCAACAAATCCACCAGTGATATAGCCTCGGCGACCCCTCTTGCCTTCCAGAACATCGGACCATGGATAAGAAAAGGCACTCTCAATGCGGGCTCAAAGAAATTTTTCTTCAACCACATCCCTCTTTCGCCAAGCATTTCTCCATGGTCGGAAGTCAACACAACCACAGTATCCTTTCCAAGGCCGGTATCCTCCAGTACGCTGAGCAGCCTCCCTATTTGTTCATCTACAAAACTGATTGCGCCATAATAGGCCCGGCGGATCCGGATGAGTTCCTCATCTGAGACAACTCGGTGGAGCATACCTGACTGAATGAGCAGATTTTTACTATGGGGATCTATCTCACCAATGTCCCTCGGGCGTACAGTAGGCAAGGGAATATGGACGCCATCATAGAGGTCCCAGTATTTCTTCTGGCACATGAACGGATCATGGGGATGGGTAAATGATACTTGCAAAAAGAATGGCCGCTCCGGGGCATGGTTTTGTGTTTTAGCCAAGCCCAGAAGCCTTCTTTCAGCTTCGAAACCCACACGAATATCATATTCAATTTGGGAGTTTCTGATACACACTCCTGCAAAATCAACCATTCTGGAATCGGTAACGTCCTGATGCATGCTCTCCTTCCAATTAGCTGCCCATTGAAAATCCGACGGATAGAGATCGGATGTCAGACGCTCTTCAAAACCATGTAGCTGGTCAGGCCCCACGAAGTGCATTTTTCCACTTAAGATTGTCTGGTATCCAGCGGCTCTCAGGTAATGTGCATAAGTTGGCACCGAAGCTGGAAATTCCGCGCCGTTATCATAGGCACCGATGCGGGAAGGCAATAGACCTGAAGCCATGGAAAATCGGGATGGAGCACAAAGGGGATAATTGCAATAGGCATTTTCAAACACCACACCGCCTGCGGCGAGCCTATCAATATGAGGCGTTTGACAAGCCGTATTGCCATAGATCTTTAGCGCTGACGCCGCCATTTGATCGACCTGAATAAAAAGGATATTGGGTTTCATGGGAGAGGGTCCAAATTCAGGTCCAGGTCAAAACCAGGATAAAGATAAAAGTCAAAGTGAAATCATCGAACATCACGTTGGAAAATGTTCCAACGACTTTATATTCCAGAAGACATATTCCTGACAACTATTTAAAGCAATCATTCAAACGCTTTTGTAACTGCTGTTATTTACAGCAAATGAGATTGCATCTTAAGGACGTCAACATCCAGTTGCAACTTCACTATCTTGACCCTGACCAGACTTCCGTCGATTTATATCAGCCCTCTCAACCATACTGGCCTGAGCCTTGATGAGTGCCATTACCGCTGGATTCCTGGTGTCAAACGAGTGAATTTCCGGTAGACCTTACGGAAACTATTTTCTGACAGAAATATGATGGGAGCCTTCTCATTGAATGGTAATATCGGCCTCATCACAGACAGTCTGTATCACAAACACTTCATTAATCATTTGTTTCTCTGAAATCACCCAATATCGCTATTTACCACGGCGAATGAATAGATCAATGCATAGATCAGTGGCCTGAACCAGTCAAATCAGATTAATTGACGGATTAATGGAGATAGATCAATGGACATCGACCGTTGTACTTACTGGTTGAACCCAAGAAACTGAGCTTTACCGAATACATCCATAATACAAAATCATGGAAAAACCTAGAATCGCTGTTGTTGGTGCTGGTCTTATCGGGAAGACCCATGCCTCACTAATCTCTGAAAGCGAAGAATGCGTCCTGGCTGCCATTGTCGATCCTCGTGATGCAACCGATGAGCTAGCGAAAACACTCGGCGTTCCCAGACTAAAGGATTTTGATGCCCTACTGCTAAAAGATGATTTGGACGGCGTCATCATTGCCACACCCAATCACTTTCACGTCGAACAGGGAATAAGGTGTCTTAAGGCCAACCTTCCAGCCCTAATAGAAAAGCCGGTTGCACATAATTACGCTGAAGGGGAACGCCTTCGTGCTGCAGCGGAAACATCCACCACTCCTTTGCTCGTCGGACACCATCGCATGCATAGCCCCATCATGGGCTCAGCCAGGGAATTTATCGATTCAGGTGCATTAGGTAAGCTAGTCAGTATTTCAGGGAGCGCTCTATTTCTAAAACCGGATGATTACTTTGTAGCAGGAGAATGGCGAACCCGACCAGGTGGTGGTCCCATTCTCATTAACATGATTCATGAGATTGGGAATCTTCGCTATCTATGTGGAGAGATCGTTGCGGTTCAGGCAATCTCGTCCCACGCCCAGCGAGGATATGCAGTGGAAGACACGGTCGGGATGGTGTTTTCCTTTGCCAATGGCGCCATTGGTACCTTCGTATTATCGGATACTGCGGGTTCCGCAAGAAGCTGGGAGCAAACTTCTCAGGAAGACCGCCGATACCCGTCTTATTCCGACGAAGACTGCTACCATATTGCCGGCACAGATGGTTCGATTTCGCTCCCGACCATGCGGGTAAAGCGTTATCCGAATCAGGACGAACGTTCCTGGTGGAAACCATTCAAGTGTTCTTCTATTGAAATCAACAGGGAAGATCCATTAAAAGCCCAACTCTCGCACTTTTGTCAGGTGATACAGGGAAACCTGAAACCCAGAGTCAGCGTTCATGACGCTTTACAAAATCTTCTCATCACCGACGCTATCGTAGAAGCTGCCAGCTGTGGCAGGACGGTGGACATCAAACAATTCAGAAAACACCTGCTCGACAATACGATGAACTCTGCCTAATGACAGGCTTTGGGCGACACGAACCGGCCCATCAGTACAAACCCGGAAACCCGAGACACATAGACACCTGGGACCCGAATAACCCCTGGTCAACGGATAACTGGTCAACCAATAGCTGGTCAACGAATAACTGGCCAATGAATAACAAAGGCAAATTAACAATATAAATCATCCATTCTTGTATTAAACGGCCCTAATCTAAATCTGTTGGGTCAACGGGAACCGGACCAATACGGTCATACCACCCTGGCTGATGTCGAAACACTCTGCAGGGATGCCGCAAACAGACTGGGGGTGGAAATCGAATTCTTACAAAGTAATCATGAAGGTAGACTTATTGACGCTATTCATGAATCAGGCAAACTCAGGAGCGAAGGCAAAAGATTGGGCGTTGTCTTTAACGCTGGTGCTTACACTCATACGTCGGTTGCGCTACACGATGCCATCAAGGGTGCGGATATACCAACCATCGAGGTTCATATTTCCAATGTCCATGCAAGGGAGAGCTTTAGACACCATTCCTTTCTTTCTCCTGCTGCTGAGGGAATTATTGTTGGATTTGGCATTGATGGCTATGTATTGGCCATCGAAGGGCTCGTCAGGAAATACACACCCTCATGAGAAACACTCTGAGTTAACTGGATATAATGCAGTGATAACAAACTGTCCATAAAACCGACCATAAGACTGACAATAAAACTGACAACAAGCACAACAATACACTCGCCTTATAAGTTCAATCCAATAAAACGGAGACCACCTGAATACCAGCCTGAACACCAGGAAGATAGCTTGCAAATTATTGGTGACGTTGTCTACTAATCAGGCCCATCATTACTGCCAACACCCGAGCAGCTACTAATGCCCCCCTGCCCCCAACGTCATTGGCGGGCATAAACTCCACCAAATTAAACCCCGCTATTCTGGCCCGGTGGGCCACTCGGGTAAGCACTTTGATCAAGCGCCAATAGTCGAATCCGCCAGGGGCAGGGCCAATAACAGACGGCGCTACCGCGGGGTCCATTACATCGATATCCAAAGTAATAAACACCCGACTACCCGGTTCAATTCCAAGGAGCATCTCATCCATATTGGAATCGATAAGATCGATCATGGGAAAGAATTTCACTCCCCATTTAATTGCGTCCGCATAATCGGTAGGCCGGGCACTACCTAGCCCCCGTGCTCCAACCTGAATCAGACGATCAACCCATTTCATTTCTGAGGCACGACGCATATTGCTGGACAATCCGAATCGTTCTCCGGCAACCTCATCGCGCCAATCGATATGTGCATCCAACTGCAGAATGGTAATAGGGGCATGTTGTTCGTAGGCCTGAAAGACTGGAATGGGAATAGAGTCATCGCCGTCAATCACTATGGGAACGGCTCCATGTGCAAGAATGGTACTAACACAGTGGCGGATATGACTGCGGTTATTTGCAAAATCCGTTTCACTATATGGTAAATCTCCCCAGTCAATGGCACTGGTTTGCTCTAAAAGGATTTTTCCTCCAAGATCAAAATCATGATGTTGAAGAACTCCAGGCCAACCAAATGCACTGCGAATTGCTTTCGGCGCATCGGCACAATAGGGCCCAACAGAAGAATACGGCGTGGCGCTGGGTGCACCAACCACCACAATATCCGCATCACCCTGGCCTTCGACCTGCATATCCCCAATTTCCCCCATGGGCAAATCAAATAATCCCCGATTAACCTGACCGCCAAACATCGCGCCCATATTCGGTGAAGTGTCTTCAGTCATCGCCTGTCTCCCATCGCTTATCTCTTATTGCTTATCTCCCCTCACTTGTTTCTTATTGCCTGTCTCTCAATCTTCTAACTGGGGTCTCATTTTTTAGTCCAACCCACCCACGCCAAACCCAATAGACCAGTCCAAGAGAAACTATCGAAATAACTTCAATAATCAATCGATCGACGGAAACAGGGAATCAGAAAGATCACTTAGTTTCACCCCAGAGGCATCGAGGGAAAATATCGCTTGTTCAATGGCATTAGATCGTTCAACTCCAGCAGATGGATGAGAAAATGCTCGAAACTTGGCAATAATCTGGTTTCTATCCACTGGGTTAGTGTGTTCTCCTGGGGCTCGAACAATACCGGAATCAAGAACCTTACCTGTTTTCTTGGTAATAATGGTCCTCCCTAATCGATCCTGTGGAAAATTATCATTGCAGATCGAACACTCAGTCACCCGGATTCGTTCCACGAGCTCGGCAACGACCGGATCATTAAAGGTTTCCCCGGACACTTCCCTTGCACTAACCTGTCCAAACGCAAGTGCAGCAGCCACCGGATAGCTAATGCTGTATTGTGCCTTTCCGGTAGTTTCGGGTATTCCCTTAGCTAATCGGGTAGCTTCTTCGAAAGCCAATATTTCAATGCAATCGATATCTTCTGGCAACAGACGATATTTGCGCCTGAGGTCGAGGGACGCCTGGATAGGAGCGTGTGCCCAACGGCAAACGGGAAATAACTTGATATTCTGATCATTCGTCAACCAATTTACTCCGAGGTCAGACCAGTAAGGAGCAGCATCTTCGTTTTCTATGGTAATGGCGGGTGCGCCTTCAAAACCAGATAACGCTAACTCCGCCGACACTACCCCAACCATGGAGCCCCAACCTGATCCATCATGCAACATGGTCGGATTATCAATTTCCCTCATCATTTGGCTGCGGGGTCCGTGATATTCCGCAATCCCTACCCCTTGACGAAGAATATGTTCATCTCCCCCCATCAGTCGAACCCCCCAATGCCGCAACCGCCAATGATACCCACGCGCCTGAAGTGTGATAGTCACTGACTGTGCCGTGGAGCGCCATTCCTGCCCGACAGGCTACTTCATAGCCGATGACCATTGCGGTAAGAAACTCCCTGCCGGTCATCTCTGGCTTTGATTCTGCAAAACATAACAATGCAGGTAATAACCCACAGCCTGCATGCCCCTTGGCTAGACTAAAGCCATCGTGTCCATCCAGGCTATCAATTTGATTTGCACCTGCATAAGCTGCACCTGCCAAACTCGCTGTTCGCCCATCAAATAGAATACGGGCAAGTGTGTCTTCATCTTTGCCATTGAACATGCGCAAACAGGTCTCACGACCGATCCGGGATGCGATGATATTGTGAGAAGCAGCACTCACTCCAATTAGGTCCAGAATCAGATCCTTGACTCTTTCGATGGTCTGCCCCGGGATATCATCATAGCGGGTAGTCAAAACAAACTCAGCGAATGGTTTGACCACAGGATTTTTGTCATTCACGATTGATTCCAGAACTGTCGTTAAGAGTATAGTGCTATCGCTGTACACCGGGTTTTCATCCCCGGTTATTTTCGCGATGGGCCATTTCGCTAATGTCTCAGCAGTTAATAGTGGTGATCATCCGATAAAGCCGTTGTTTACGTCAACCCTACCCCTGACTTAGCTGGAATAGATCCCGGCAATGCCTGTGAGGAGTGAAAAGTAAGATTCAGGCATGTTGGTTCAGGCGAATTTGTGGTTAACTTAAAAACCATTCTCTCACCTTTGCTCACGCACTCATGCAAGATAATCATCCTCTTCCTGAAACCTGGCAAGATGAGGTTTTTCCAATTCTAAAATCAGTTAATGTTAAACACATTGCTTACGTTCCTGACGCCGGGCATTCGAAAGCGATTAAGGCCGCAAATACCGACGTATCAATTAAAAGCGTTGTGTTAACCACAGAAGAAGAGGGATTGGGATACCTCGCGGGAGCATGGCTTGGGGGAGACCGTGGGGCATTATTATTGCAGTACAGTGGGGTAGGAAACTGCATCAACACCCTGGCACTGCAGTCCTGCGCCCGGTTTCCTCTGTTGATGTTGGTAACAATGCGGGGGGATTGGGCAGAATTTAATCCCTGGCAAAACCCAATGGGTCAAAACACCGAAGAAATACTAACCCGAATGGGGGTCATGATCTGGCGCGCAGACAAATCCGAGGACGTTGCTCCTCTCATCAGAGGCGCTGCAACCATGGCATTTGATGGAGATTCGGCATGTGCCGTTATTCTTGGGCAGCGACTAATTGGAGAAAAAGAGTGGAACAATTAGACGACAATAAGGCAAGCATGCAAGACGAAAACATAGGTCTGGACCGACGAGAAGTTGTTAGGATGCTATTGAAAGATCGGGTCGACATGCTGGTTGTCACCGGACTTGGTTCGCCCTCCTATGATGTTATGGCAGCGGGGGACCATGATAACAATTACTATCTCTGGGCAGCCATGGGAAGCGCGTCAACGGTTGGTCTTGGGTTGGCCAACTCCCAGCCTGACCGAAAAGTGCTTGTCATTACAGGAGACGGAGAGATGCTCATGGGGATAGGTTCAATGGCAACCATTGCCGTGCAAAAAACTACCAATCTGTCCATTGTTGTTCTCGACAATGGACACTATGGGGAAACGGGAATGCAATTGAGTCATGCAGGCCAAGGCATTGAACTGGACAAACTCGCCTCTGCCTGCGGTTTCGATTGGACCGACAGTATTCGTTCCATGGAACAGGTTAAGTTGCTACAACAACGAATTCACCACAAAGAGAGTCTTAACTTTGCAAACGTGAAAGTGAATTCTGCAAACAAACCCCGAGTCATTCCACCCCGGGACGGGGTATACATCAAAAACCGATTCAGAATGTCACTGGGTTTCAAGCCAGGATAACATCGGTACTAATACACTGGACTGCAGGCCACCAGGGCAGTTATATCTCGAAACCATTAAATAAGAAGTTCTATTCTCCTTCCCAGAAGATGGGAACAGGATCCTGTCGTGCCCCAAAAGACAAAAGAAACCATTATGTCCTCTCCTTCATGTCCTCTCCTTCATGTCCTCTCCTTCATGTCCTCTCCTTCAAGAGAGTGAAGAATAAAATAAAATTTTTGGGATTTTTGTTTGATTACATGGTAAAACAGAGAATCAGAAAGTGTACCACCCTTGCTCGAAGGGGCCAGGTGGTAAATAAATAACACCGGAGGAAATCGATAGATTATGAAAAAAAGACTAAAACAAGCGGGTCTGGGCATCGCAGTAAGCAGCATTGTTGCAATGTCAGCGGTGACTTCACCTGCATACGCTGAACATGGAGACACCCTCAAAGCCGTCAAAGATCGGGGAAACCTACTCTGCTCTGGACACAATGGTAGTTTCCCTCCATTTGTTCAGGTTACTGATGATAATAAATGGAGTGGATACGATATTGACTACTGCCGAGCATTAACCGTCGCTATTTTTGGTAGTGATGATGCACTGAAAGTGGTCCCTATTAGCTGGGCTCAACGATTCCCTTCACTGCAATCTGGCGATGTGGATATTATTATCAAGGCCACCGGCTGGACTATGGGACGTGATACAGAATTAGGTATTCAATTCTCGGTGCCCTACTTTGTCGGCGCAACCAATGTCATGATGCCCAAAGAACTCGGCAGCACTGCCCCAGAGACATTGGATGGCGGTTCACTGTGTGCCAACGCTGGTACGTCCACCGAACGACTGGCGGCTAATTTCTTCAAAAGCCGTGACATCAATATCGAGATGATTACCTTTGAGAAATCTGAAGAAACCCGCGAGGCTTATTTCGCCGGTCGTTGTGACAGTATTGTTGGTTGGGGGCCTAATTGTTGGTTGGGGGCCTAACCTGGCTGTAACCCGACAGAGTGCAGAAAATCCAGACGATCATGTCATGATGGATATCGCTCTAGCCCTGGAGCCCGAGTCTGCCGCCATGAGGCAAGGTGACGACAATTGGGTTGATATTGCCAACTGGATGTTTGCAGTTACCTGGATTGCGGAATCCAAGGGAATTTCATCAACCAACGTTGATGAACACAAAGCTAACCCTGGTGACAGCACCGTTGAGAAATTGCTTGGCGTAACGCCTGGCATTGGCGAGCGCCTTGGCCTCTCCGATGATTGGGCATACAACGTGATTAAGCAAATTGGTAACTCTGCAGAAATCTTCAGTCGTAATATTGGTGAAGAATCCGTATACAAACTTGGTCGAGGCCTGAATTCTCTATGGAGTGAAGGTGGTGTTATCGTTCCAATGGTACTCGACTAATCCATAGTTAAAGTAAATCCCGATATTGTCATTCAATGAAGTACCCAGTTGTTCTGGGGGAGGGCCCCACGACCTCTACCTCCGGAAAGCCATGGGCCCGGAAAGCCATGAGCTGGAAGGATAACCATGGCCAGAAAGACAGTCATGAATAGACTGTCTTTTGGGGCATGACCCATCAGATCCTACAACCGGGCACTTCTGTTGATTTCAAATACAGTTCCCATCAATACACCAATGATCGGCCTACTTAGAAATCGTAAGCTTAGGGAAGCTGTGACACAGGCTGTGGCTGTCTCTGTCGTGGCAACCATCGTGGTTGCCATGGTAATAAATGCCCGAGCAACGCTAGATGCGCAAAGCCTGACAACGGGGTTTGGGTTCCTCAGACGATCCACCGGTTGGGACTTCTCTTTTTCTGTTCTCCCTTACACTATTAGTGGTACCTACTCCCGCACAATCCTTATCGGCATCCTTAACACGTTGTTGCTCGGTTTTCTCGGATTACTTGGGGCAACATTACTAGGAACGCTAATTGGACTAATAAGAACATCAGGCAATTATCTGTTTTCACTGCTTGGAACCATCTATGTCGAAACGTTTCGCAACGTTCCACTCATTCTACAGGCAGTGTTCTGGTACGCGATTGTTTCACATCTCCCTCGCCCCAGGTCTGCCATATCTTTAGCGGATGCAGTATTCGTTAGTGGCCGAGGTGTTTACTTTCCTGTATTCAATATCGGTTTATTTTCAGTGGCCATAATGGGAGCCCTAATCATTTCCTGGATATTGATTCTCTCCTGGCACAAACGCAGAATTGATCGCCCATCCGCCTACCACCAAATAAAAGTCTTTGGCTGGCTAGCGCTAGCTGTCATCATCATCGCCATTGGCTATTTTGCTCATACAACAGGTACTCCTATTTTGGACATACCCTATCTCAAAGGACTAAACTTTGCCGGGGGGATGCGAATGCCGCCAGAACTGACCGCATTGGTCATCGCGATTTCACTCTACGGCGGAGCCTATATCGGAGAGGTAATGCTAGCGGGGTTAATGTCTGTGCCAAAAGGACAAATAGAAGCAGGATTGGTCAGCGGACTCAGTAATTTTCATATATTCTCGAGAATTCGAATGCCCCTCGCCATTCGCTCCATATTCCCGGCACTGACTAATCAATATGTGCAATTAATGAAAGCCACTACCATTGGGATTGTGGTTGGTTTTTCAGATCTTTTCATGATTATTTCCACCTCGATCAACCAAAGTGGCCAGACTCTGGAGTTACTGGCTCTTTTGATGGGTGGATTTTTACTCATCAACTTGACCATTGCTTTTGTGATGAACACGATCAACAGAAAGATAGCACTCAAAGGTTATGAGGTTAAAGGCTGAGCTCGTGGAATCACAAAAAACCTATCAAAGCCCTCCTGTTGAATCCACTGTAAATAAGCTTCGGCGTCGGCTATTTAACAGTCCTTTGGACACAGTAATTACTATTACTTCCGGGTTCCTGATTGCTTACCTGATCGCCAATGCCATCGACTGGATATTCCTTTCCAGTATCTGGTCTGCTGAAGACGAACCTCTTTGCCGGGAAGCCACTGGCGCATGCTGGTCCGTTATTGACGCTCGCCACCGTATCATCATCTTCGGCTTATTTCCTTACGATGAACACTGGAGATCAACTCTCGCTTGCATCATCATGATTGGTACCATTGTGGCATCCTGCTTTTCCTGGTTTTGGACCACCGTCAGATTGGGACTTCTTTGGATAATTGGCTTTGGAATATTCTATGTCCTGATGCATGGGGGGATTTTCGGTCTTAGTGTCATCACACCAGAGCGCTGGGGAGGTTTGGCGCTGACAATTTTCATTTTCGCCTCAGTTTCCATTATTGGTATGCCCCTGTCTGTGGTTCTGGCATTGGGCAGGCGGGCAAAGCTCCCGGTCATAGCTCGAATGGTGGGTCTTTTTATAGACTTTTTTCGCTCACTACCACTATTAACCATACTTTTCACCACGGCAGTCATCACCCCTTTTGTCCTTCCGGGATGGCTATTGGGAGATAAACTTTATCGTGTAATCGCGGGCTTTGCCATTTTCTTCGCCTGTTATCAGGCAGAGAATATTCGCGCCGGCCTCCAGGCTACTCCCAGTGGCCAGGACGAAGCCGCACTGACGTTAGGGTTGAATTATTGGCAACGGGTGAGTCGTATCCAGCTCCCACAGGCATTCAGGTACTCCCTACCCGCCATCGTCAATCAATTCGTTATTACCTTTAAGGAAACCTCTATCGTGACCATTGTGGGATTCTTTGAGATCCTGGCATCTGGCGCTGCTGCCTATGGTACAGGTCAATGGACCGTTCACTACGTGGAGGTCTATGCGTTCATCGGCTTTATCTATTTTATGTTTGTCTTTTCATTATCCAGATACGGCGCCTATCTGGAGAAAAAACTGAGAGTGGGGCATGTCTAACAGCGAAACCAACACAATACCGGCAGTAAACATGTTCGGTGTGAACAAATGGTATGGTGATTTTCATGTACTTAAGGACATTGATCTCAACATCGCTGTGGGTGAAAAAATAGTTATTTGCGGCCCTTCAGGTTCGGGAAAATCAACATTGATTAGATGTATTTGTAAATTGGAGGACCATCAGCGTGGTCTTATTCAGGTATTGGGTACCGAACTCAATGACGATGTCTCCAATATCGACGAAATTCGTCGTGAAGTCGGTATGGTTTTCAACAATTTAACCTATTTCCCCACATGACTGTCATGGAGAATTGCACCCTGGCCCTGAAGCTGGTGAGAAATAAATCCCGTAAGGAAGCCGAGGTTATCGCCAGCAGCTTTCTGGAAAAAGTTCGTATTCCAGAGCAGGCGAATAAATACCCTGGGGAGCTATCCGGAGGTCAACAACAGCGGGTCGCCATTGCACGATCACTTTGCATGAATCCGGAAATCCTGTTGTTTGATGAACCCACCTCTGCCCTGGACCCGGAAATGGTTTCTGAAGTATTGGATGTGATGGTCTCTCTCGCCGAGGAAGGTATGACCATGGTTTGTGTTACCCACGAAATGGGTTTTGCACGACGAGTGGCTGATCGGGTTATTTTTATGGACGAAGGGGAAATAGTCGAACAAAATACCCCAATGGATTTCTTTGAAAACCCACAAAATGAACGCACCAAATTGTTTCTAAGCCAGATACTGCATCACTAGTTTATAGAGCTGTACGTTCTTTTATACGCATTTAGAGAGAGCTGATCCGGCTTATCACCATCATGGCTGCCGGAATTACGATTGTGATTATGATTCCCAAACAGATTGAAGCTTTTTCTCCAGAAGCTTTATGTAATCACTCTTTCGGTAATTTATTTGGTTTAATTCTCCAGCCCGCCGAAGGATGAATCAGCTTCGCATGCAGTGAGAATAACGTCAGGAATTTTGAAAATGAAAAAAAAAGCCGCCTAATGTGCTGATCTTCATGGTCGATCAATTGTCCGCATTTGCCCTGAGAGCCTATGGGGGGACCGTTTGTAAAACCCCTCATCTCGACCAACTCATGTCCCACGGAACAGTCTTCGAAAACACCTATACTCCCTATCCACTATGTGCCCCCGCCAGATTTGCCATGATGTCCGGGCGACTCCCTTCCCGAATAGGTGCATATGACAATGGAGCAGAATTCCCGGCTTCAATACCAACCATTGCACATTACCTCAGGGCATCCGGTTATTACACTTGTCTTTCGGGGAAAATGCACTTTGTCGGCCCTGATCAATATCATGGTTTCGAAGAACGGCTCACCACTGAAATTTATCCTGCGGATTTTTCCTGGACCCCGACCACTCATTACGGGGATATATCCATGGATGATGAACGCCGTTACGCTTCAGGAGTTTCAACCATGGACACGGTGTTTGACGCTGGCCCGCTTGCGAGAAGCATGCAAATGGATTATGACGAGGATGTGGCTCATTGTGCAATGCGGGAAATCTACCGAATAGCTCGCTCGGACGACCAGCGTCCATTCTTTCTGACAGTCTCCCTCACCCACCCCCATGACCCTTATGTGACCACCCAGAAATTCTGGAATTTATACAGTGATGATGAAATTGGCTCCCCTACTGTGGGATTTATTCCTCTCCAGGACAGAGATCCACACTCCCATTCACTGTATTTTCATTATGGGCAAGATAAGGTCGACGTCACCGACCATCACTTGAGACGTGCACGAAGAGGTTACTATGCAATGGTATCCTACATTGACGACTTATTCGGGCAAATCCAGTCTGCATTGGACAACTCAGGGTTGTCTGATGATACCGTTATCCTGTTCACTTCGGATCACGGTGACATGCTGGGGGAGCGAGGCATGTGGTTCAAAAAAACTCTTTTTGAGCCAGCAATCAGAATTCCTCTGATCCTGTCCTCTCCGGGACAAACAGCCAAGCGAGTAAAAACACCAGTCACACTTGTCGATATATTGCCGACTATTCTTGAATTGACAGGTGTTCAGGACGATTTTGAGCAGATTCCCATGGATGGGCATTCCTTCATGTCAGAACTTGATACCTCGACTCTGGACGCACCCTCACAGCAGGACACCCTTGACCATGAAAACCGCCCCCCGGGGAAGCCAGTGTTTGTTGAACATATTGATGGAGGAACCATCGCACCTCGCCTCATGGTACGGAACGGAAACTATAAATACGTCTATTCCAGGGCGTATCCACCTCAATTGTATGATTTGTCTCAAGACCCCAATGAACTCAATAGTCGCGCCGGAGATCCCGAACTATCGGACATTGAATCAGTTTTGTTCGAGTTAATCAGAGAGAACTGGAATATCGATCGTCTTGGAGATGAAGTCGCTGCAGATCAGGCCGCCAGACGGGTAGTTGAAAGCGCATTAAGCAAAGGTCGACAGGAAATTTGGGATTTTCAGCCCCGACCACAAATTCATAATACTCATTATGTGCGTCGCGGCGACTCTTTCCCGGATTGTGAGCGACGGGGGTATCTTTCTTACCCAGAATCAGAGTCTTGATCTTGCTCGCTTTATGATGGTTCCAGGGTCGCTTAAAGAGCGGAGTATGTGGATATCAGTGAACTTCGGTGAGCTAATCATGGATTTTGCCTTTCCCATGACAAAGTAAACATCGGCGCTGATAATACAGGTGACAAGATGCGGATGTCATGATATGGACGCCATGGAGGCATTCAAAGTATGCCTTTGCTTGAGAGTGCATTCATCTCTGCCATTAGTTCCTGATTATTGTAACGATCAAAAGATAGAGCTGAAGCATAATGGGGCTTTTCACCCCCTAAAACCCAACTGGCACACAATTCCCCAGCAGCACAGGCAGACATAGTGCCGAAGCCTGATAGAGCACCCACAACAAAGGTATTTTCTATTTCCATCTCACCGACCAGCGGCCAGTTCTCTTTAGTCAACGTATAGTAACCTCCATAGTGCCTTGCACTCCTGAATAGTCGCCCCTGGTATTTTTTCAGACCGGGGTTCAGCCGGGAAGCCCCTCGTAGCACAATCTCAGGAAAGGTCGGTGTTAACATCGGCTCCCTTATCGCATCTGTAGGGGTGTCATTAAATGCCCAACCCATCTTAATCCAGCGCCCCTGATCTCCGCCATCCGGGCGACAGTGAATAGCGCCTGGCATTTTCTCGGTTAACCACTTCAATTCCGGGGCGCTTCCCAGGAGTTCTAGTTCTTCATCAGACCAATCGATTAGCTGTGAGTCCAAATCAATAGAAAATGGCATGTTTCTTGGGATAACTCCCCACTTATCTTCAAATGCCAACTTTTGCTGCAACGTATTTTTTATTGGTAATTGGGTTCCCAACATTTGGGCGATTTCATTGACAAACGGACCGGCAGCATTCACAACCCGCTCAGCGCCAAGCTCGGAATGTGGACCAACTCTCACACGAAAACCATTTGAAGCCGTTATCTCACTTACTTCCCCTATTATGCGCTTCCCCCCGCTTTCACGAAATCGCTCCAACATATATTGCCCGAGCTGCTGTCCGCTCAATGAGCCTGCGCGACGAATATGAACAAGAGTACACACAGTGTGGTCATAGGAAGGAAATTTGTTTCGAATTAGGTCAACATCGGTGATGACATCAACTCCGGATGGCGCAAGGCGCCAATCAGCACTTTCAGATAAAAAGTAGAGCTCCTTTGAAGTTCGATCATGAAATCTGATACTCCCTTCCACAGCATCCGCATAACCCCGAGCCAACTCCTCCATCAAATCATCAGTATTGTCAGATCGTGTCACTAAGGAATATCCCCTTCGGGTAAGATTAATCACATTCCCGGTCTCGTTAGCGATTTCCTCCATGAGTTCTATACTACGATTCGTAAAGGCCGTCATGATAGGGTGAGGCCACCAATTTCGATAGTTTTCTCCAGACTGGGCAGACGTCAATCCCATTGGCGGACCTGAGTCCACCAAAGTCACGTCTAATCCGGGACTCATTTTTTTCAGATAATGCGCCGTTGAAATTCCCACAATTCCAGCTCCAATTACCAGCACATCACAGGATTGGTCATTCAATTTACGTCAAGCTCACATTTATCGAGTATCATTTTTAATCCCAATTTCAACCCCACTCTCGCAGTTCAAATCAGATCTCCAACACCAACCTCTTCCAATATTTTCATCCAGTGAGGCTTCTTCTATCCTTTATCATCGTTATCCATTTTCTTGACCGCTAACAATTGAGTCAGCCTTATTCCATTTGCAAGACGTTTTAGAACGAGCCCTATTCAGACCCAGTCTTTCTTAGAATTCGCCTATCTGTTGTATAGCATAATACTGACTATATTAAGTGAATAGTATTAAGTGAACAGTTCGAGTTGGGATTGGAGTGAAAGCCTCTGAACGGAACGATAAGCCCTCACCAAATGTCGCTTGACCTATGCATGGATTTCACGCTTATATGTGCGAATGACTGGAGCTCAGCGTCCTACCAAACTCAAAGCATTTAAGGTTAAGCAAGTCTTAACCTTGGCTACCTATCGATTTTATTAATCCGCTCAAAAGTAAAACGTGACTAATAACATAAAAGGCATCTTATGGGCGTTTATTGCCACCGGATTATTCGCTGTAGTAGCTGCGATGGCTAAAGTTGCAGTGGTCGAATACCATGTCTTACAAATTCTTTTCTTCAGACAGGTTTTTGTTTTTCTTTCAGCTTTACCTTCCATTAGAAAGTCTTTCCCTGGAAGCCTTAAAAGTTAAAAGGTAGTGTAATCTGAGGTCTGTAATTTATTTCTTTAGCGATGCTCGTTTGGCT
>JAALKB010000072.1 GCA_011088265.1 Gammaproteobacteria bacterium | reverse complement strand
AAATCAGCAAAGTCGAGCCGCTGTGTTCAACCAGATAATTTTTGTCCCCGGGCTCATGGGGGGCAATGGAATAGGGGATCCCGAGCTGGGTAGTTAGTGACTCGATCTGCTGTTTATTCCCCGTGGCACCTAGGAAAGCGTCGCCAAAAAACCCCAGATAGATTTTCATGTGTTCCGGGGTGTCTCGTTCCGGGTCCACGCTAACGAAAATAAACTGAGTATGTGCTTCGAGGCTGGGAGTGTTTTCTAGAATTATCGACCGGGTTTGCCGCAAGGTTTGCATGGTGATGGGACAGATGTCAGGGCAGTGGGTATAACCAAAAAAGAGGAAACTCCATTTGTCTGTAAGATTGGGTAGAGTGAATGGTTCATTATATTGATTGACCATTTCAAACCCAGTCAGTTTTTTCTGTTTTGGCCAGAAAAAACTCTCAATCTCTGTTGCATCGATTTGTTTTGAGATGGGCAGTTGAAAGCCAAAAAAAGACAGATTAATTCCCGCAACCAGTGCGGTGATACTGATCCAAATGACGCCAGATTTCGATTGCATATAAATTAATGATTTGAATTGTATGGGGTTCAGCGGGTTAGGTGTTTCCCAGGATGGGTAGAATTATCAGGGAGCGGGAGAACCTTTTGACTCCTCTGGAATTATAAACCCTGACGATCTATCTGTCTGGAGTTTCGTTAGCTTGAGATCAGCGCGACATCGACTTGAAATTCGTTCGAGGTTGAATTGAGACCAGTTTTACTTCGATACAGGTTCCCATTAAATCCCATGCTGAAGTAG
This sequence comes from Gammaproteobacteria bacterium, assembly GCA_011088265.1. Classification (GTDB taxonomy): domain Bacteria; phylum Pseudomonadota; class Gammaproteobacteria; order Arenicellales; family Poriferihabitantaceae; genus WLWV01. The sequence continues at coordinate 16,243 of JAALKB010000072.1, read as the reverse complement.
TGCGCTTTCGTTCCGGTCGAAGTATTGGGGTAGGGCCGTTCAAAGCTATTGCTGGATTTGTGAACCCGCTACTATGGATTTGAAAAAACCAGGGGGGTATACTGGCTTGGTCAAAAATAAATAAACGCCTGTGGAGGCAGAATATGACTGAATTTTCCCGAAAAATGAGATGCGGCGTAGTTGGTGCGACCGCTTCTGTTCTAATACTGGGTGCGTCTTCAGTGTTTGCTGAAGGAACGCTCAATGTAACTAACTGGGCGGAGTACATCGCCGAAGACACCATTGCTAATTTTGAGAAAGAGTACGATATCAAAGTTACCTATGACTCCTATGATTCTGCGGAATCCATCGACTCCAAACTGTTAGCGGGTAGTACTGGCTACGATGTGGTGAGTCATTCTGGGTCCATGATTGCGCGACTGATTCCTGCGAATATCCTGATGCCTCTTGATAAATCGCAGCTACCTAACCTCAAGCATATGCGTGAAGACGTAATGGGTCAGCTTAATGCTCAATGGGATCCGAATAACGCCCATATTATTCCTTTTATGTGGGGAACTCATGGGGTGACCTATAACGAGGCCCTGGTGAGAGAAACCTATCCTGATGCACCTATTGGTTCAATGGACATGATCTTTGATCCTGCGCATATGGAAAAATTGGCTGGATGTGGGGTTTCATTCCTCGATTCTCCAACTGACATTATTCCTATGGCATTGGCCCATCTGGGGCTGGATCCGAGTTCGACCAGTAAAGCGGACTATAAGAAAGCAGGGGAATTACTGGCAGCAGTTCGACCTTATATTAAGACCTTCGATAACTATGCCTATCAAAGAATGCCTGAGAAAGAATTCTGTGTATCTGTGACCTGGGGACCAGATGGCTTGTTGGCCATGTCTCAGGCTGCTGAAGCAGATACCGGCGTTGAGCTGAACTTTTTCGTACCTGAAGGCAAAGGTAAAGCCAATGTCTGGGTTGACGGATGGGTGATTCCTGCTGATGCTAAAAATGTTGAAAACGCACATCTTTTCCTTAATTACATGATGCGTCCTGAAGTGGCGGCTAATGACAGTAACTACACCTGGTATGCGACTGCGAACAAAGACGCACTACCCATGGTGGATGAAGAAGTGACTAGCAGTCCTGCGGCCTATCCAAGCCCGGAAGCGGTAGCTAACATGTATCCACTTAGTGTGATCCCACCGAAAGCTGAAAAAGTTCGTACCCGTACCTGGACGAATTTTAAAGCTGGAAAATAGGACAAATAATAGGACAGACAATAGGATAAGCCATAGGATATACCAGCCGGACACCCACCCACGCCCTCGGCGCGATGATGGATGGGTATCCGGCTTTTTTTGTCTCCGGCTTTCCCTATTGGGCGCAGATGCAAAATTCAGATGTACGCACTAAAAAGCCATGTGACTTTTGCTGGAAAGCATGACCATTTTCGGCTTTGGCTGGGAGATTATGACTAACGAAACAAATTATCAGGATCGTCAGTGGTTGGACCCTGACGCCGAACCTTTTATTCAATTGCGAGGGGTAACCAAGCAGTTTGGTTCGTTCACCGCGGTCAAGGGGGTGGATCTGGACATTTACAAAGGAGAGCTGTTCTCCCTTTTAGGTGGTTCAGGATGCGGAAAAACCACTTTACTTAGGATGCTTGCGGGTTTTGAAACCCCAACCTCTGGCACGATTTATATCGATGGCATGGCGATGAATGACGTGCCGCCCTATGAACGCCCGGTTAACATGATGTTCCAGTCCTATGCGCTATTTCCTCACATGACGGTTGAATCAAACGTCGCTTATGGCTTGAAGCGCGATGGCGTTAAAAAATCTGAGATAGCCGAACGGGTCGATGCCATGCTATCCATGGTCGAATTATCAGATTTTGCCAAACGAAAGCCCCATCAACTCTCTGGTGGACAAAGGCAGCGGGTCGCATTGGCAAGAGCATTGGTAAAACGCCCTAAAGTGTTGTTGTTGGATGAACCCCTGGTTGCTTTGGATAAGCGCTTACGGGAGCAGACTCAGTTTGAACTGATGAATATTCAGGACAAGCTGGGAGTCACATTTATCGTGGTCACCCATGACCAGGAAGAGGCGATGACCTTATCGACGCGTATTGCAGTGATGGATCAGGGGCAGTTCATGCAAATTGGGACACCCACGGAAATCTATGAATACCCCGAAACCAAACTCATTGCGAATTTTATTGGCTCCGTCAATATGTTCGAAGGCAGAGTTGTTAGTAATGATGATGACCATATGTTGGTCGACTCTGTTGAAACCGCTTGCCGGTTCGAATTGGGGGCCGTTGCCAAAGCGGAAAAGGGCGCGAAACTCTGGGTCGCAGTCCGTCCTGAAAAGATTTCGATGTCAACCACCGCGCCCCAGAGTGTCGGAACCAATCAGATTAAGGGCACTGTCCATGACATTGGCTATTTGGGCAATATGTCTATCTATCGAATTCAATTGGATCAAAATGGAAGCAGTGAGGGAGGTAGTCTGGTTGAGGTGACCGTACCCAATCAGGTTCGTCCCAAAGATGGCAAGCATGCGATAGATTGGGATGATGAGGTCTATTTGAGCTGGCATCCGGAAAGCAGCGTGGCATTGTTTAGATGATGACTCCGGACGCTGACAATAAGGCCAATATCCAATCTACCCATTCGTCCAGTGTGGCGGGTGTTGGAAGCCGGATAACGGAACTGTTCTTTAATAAAATTCATGAGAAATGGCGCTCCATTGTGGTAGCCATTCCTTTTATTTGGCTGCTGGTGTTTTTTCTGGCTCCGTTTTTTATCGTCTTCAAAATCAGTATTGCGGAATCACTGATTGCGAGCCCACCGTTTTCTTCTCTTTTCGACTGGACTGAGGAAGGGGTGATAACCGTGCGGGTCATTTTTGATAGTTTTTTGTATCTCGTTGAGGATGAGTTATACCTTGATACTTATTTGACTTCGATCAGGATTTCCTCTATTTCAACCCTGATTTGTCTTCTGCTGGGCTATCCTATTGCCTACGCCATTATAAAATCACCGGATACCACTCGGCACATTTTGCTACTCATGGTGATTTTGCCGTTCTGGACCTCTTTTCTGCTGCGAGTTTATGCGTGGATGGGGCTACTAGCAGATCAGGGAACCATCAACGATCTACTCATTTGGCTAGGTATCATCGATAAGCCTATTCGGCTCTTATATTCACATTTCGCCGTTTATGTAGGTATTGTCTATACCTATATCCCGTTCATGATTTTGCCACTGTATGCAAATATGGAAAAACTGGATATGACACTGCATGAGGCTGCAGCGGATTTGGGGGCCAAGCCAATGAGTACATTCTTTACAGTTACTTTGCCCCTAACACTTCCCGGGATTATCGCGGGCTCGCTGTTGGTATTTATCCCCGCCACGGGGGAGTATGTCATCCCGGATTTGCTTGGTGGCGGAAACGTATCAATGATTGGTAAAGTGCTTTATAACGAGTTCAATGCCAATCACGATTGGCCTGTGGCGTCCGCAGTTGCCATTGCCTTGCTATTGGCTTTAGTTGTGCCAATGATGATTTATCAACATGTGCAATCAAAGGAAGGGGTGAGCTAGATGAAAAAACAACGCTCAACATTCCTTTTTTCGGTGCTGTGTTTTGGTATGGCCTTTTTGTACATACCCATGGTAATGCTGGTTATCTATTCATTTAATTACTCCAAAATAGTGCCGGTTTGGGGTGGGTTTTCAACCCGGTGGTATGCCAAACTGTTTGAAAGCGAAGAAGTCTGGAACGCGCTTACTCTGAGTCTGCAAATTGCGGTAATCAATGCTACTTTTGCAACTTTGCTTGGGACCATGGCAGGTTTAGCGCTGGTGCGGTTTGGGCGCTTTAGAGGAAGAACCATTTTTTCCGGAATGATCAGCGCACCCCTGGTGATGCCGGAAGTGATTACCGGATTATCTTTATTGATGTTTTTTATCGCGCTGCAACAATTAGTCGGTTGGCCGGAAAAACGGGGCATGACCACCATCACTATTGCGCATATCACTTTTTCCCTGGCTTATGTGGCAGTGATTATTCAGTCTCGATTATCAGGGATGTCCCAATCACTGGAGGAGGCCGCCCAGGATTTGGGGGCGAAGCCATTTCGGGTGATGTTTGATATTACTTTGCCGCTTCTCACCCCCGGCATGATGGCCGGCTGGTTGCTGGCGTTCACTTTATCCCTTGACGACCTTGTGATCGCCAGCTTCGTGAAAGGGCCGGGATCGGATACGCTGCCAATCCTCATTTACTCCAGAGTGCGACTCGGGCTTCGTCCAGATATCAACGCATTGGCGACGATCATTATCGCTACCGTTGCGGTGGGCGTGCTAATCGCCGGGTGGATAATGATCAGGCAGTACAAGAAGCAAAAAGCAGACCAGCAAATGGCTGCCTCATGAAAACACAGAATACTTCTTCGGGGACCAGATTTCAGTTAGACCTGAAATAGCCGAATCTTACCGAGGGAATCAGTAACGCCCCGAGCGGCCATTTTGAGTAAAAGATAGTCAATCCCAGGGTTTCTGGGCGGGGCTCGGGTCTGGGACACATTCGCCGCATACCAGGGACAACATATCGTTAACCATGATCGTCTCTACTTTTTAGTCAGCTTTAGACTGCTGATTGAAAAATGAGGCTCCAGTGGGTAATTCAGGTCGCATCATCTCGTAGTTGGTGCAGCGTATCTGATTTGAAGATTTTCCCTTGACAATTTGTTGATCAAATTCATTGGGAACGGGATTAGGAGAAAGAGGCTGGGAATCCGCCGCGCTGTAAACGCAGATAAATAGCGTACGGGGTTTGTCGGAATGATTCGGTGCTGAACCATGGAGTAGTCGGGTATGCATCAAACATACTGAGCCTGCCGGACCGACACAACTTACGGTTTGGTCCTGAATGGATTCAAGTTCCCCATCGCCGATGGCCCCAGTAAAAATGCCGTTGTGCCAGAGTTGGTAAAGGGGCCCCTTATGGGACCCAGGAACAACTTCCAATGGACCGTTGTTCAATGTAACCTCATCAATAAATAATAAAGCGGTAATCAGGCTGTCATTACTGTGCGGGGTGAAAAGGAAATCCTGATGAAATTTTACTGCGGTTCCAGCCCCGGGTAATTTCGAATTAATTTTACTGTGATGAAATTTGACGTCGGGTCCGATTAATGCGGCAACCGCGTCAAGCATCTCGCTGTTGTTCATTACATCGAGATAGGCTGTGGAAATTTCCACTGGAGAAGAAACCCGTCTTAAGGCAGGTTTTTCTGAACTGTGGCCAGGTTCAAGATCAAATCTTGGGCGGTTGTCGAGGGTGGAACCAAAAGGTTCCAACTCTTTTCGACTCAATTCAACCCACTGACTAAACTGAGTGGACAAGTCGTCGAGTTGTTTCGTCGATATCGCATCCTCAACAACCAGGTAGCCATTTTTATGGAAACTGGCAATTTGATCACTCGTCAACATAACCAATTACTCATCGCCAGGTACGCCGTAGGAAGGCGCTGAAGAGGGGTCGATAGCCCGGATCAAATAATCCTGCATCTGTGGCTCATACGCTTGCCAGATGGTACGAAGTTTGCCGATGGGGTCTTCATCATCCCAATCTACCCGTAAATCGACCAGTGGAAAGGACTGGGTATCAACGACTAACAATCCGGCAGAATGAACATCTCCTTCCTCCCCTCCTGCGTCTAGGCCAGCCTCTAGAGCTATTAGTAGTCGCTCTGCCAAATGTTGGTCGCCGTTGACCTCGAAAGCATCCGTAATACTACCTGGAACCTCGGTAGTAGATAGCAGATTCCCGGCGGCAAAACAGTTCGTTCCGGAGGATTCCGCATGATTACCAAGAATGTTATCGCCGGTGTGGCAGGCTGTGTTTCCCGCGCTATCAATCACGGTCAATTGCCGATAGGACAGGAAAGGTAAATCTGTGGTCACGATCTGGAGTGCTTCCGAGGCTGTTTTTCCCGCCTCAAGCTGATCCAGTAAAGCCGGGCCAAGGGATGGATCAGTCACATTTTGGGTTGCGACGGCTCCGGTTCCAGCTCTGGCATGGGGGCATCGTGCGGCGACACAAATGCTCGAAGTGGTGATAGCGACACCGAACATACCGGTGCGTTCGCACCGTCCAATCACAGAGAAAGTCATGCGTCATCTCCATCAGGAATAACCGCCGTGGCTTCGATTTCCATTACCCACTCTGGTCGAGCGAGGCCGTTAACGATCAAGCCTGTGGAAACGGGAAAAACCCCCTTGAGTGCCTTTCCAATGGCCTGATACACATCGTCCCGATAAGCCCGATCAGTGAGATAAACCTGAATGCGACAAATATGATTGAGATCAGAACCAGCCTCTTCGAGTAACTGCTTTACGTTCTTCATCGCCTGTTCAGCCTGGGCATAGGGCGATGCATTCGCGATGCTTTCGAAGCCATCAACCTCCTGTCCAACCTGTCCCCTGACGAACACCATGGTCCCTCTTACCTTAACAACCTGACACAGATCGTTATCGAGTTTTTGGTTTGGGTAGGTATCCTTGGTATTGAATTTTCGGTAGCGCTGGTGGACCATTTTTTTGTTCTTATGTGGGATTGGAATTTGAGGAATTCGAGAAGTTTGAAATCAGGGCAGGCGGAAAATATTTTCAATCTACCTGTCTCTTAACTGATTGCGATATTATCTAATTGCAGCTTGGGTATATCCGAGAGTATATCGATGTTAATCTAATGCACCCGATTCTATCAATGATCGCTAATCAGTGTATGGTTTGCTTTATTCCGCCAATTCTTTAGCAAGCTTGTTGGGTGTCGAAGTAGAAGACATCTCTGCTAACATCATTAAATCGATAGCACTAAATTAATGGCGCCAGTCTTTTGATAAGCCAGCCTTCCAATAACTATGTCACATTGTCAGAAAGATCTGCAGCATTTTTAACAAAATCAAGAGGACCATCCCATCCAAAGTTACGGTAAACCGCGGCGAGGTGGGCAAAAGGTGGAGACTGGGCGAAAAGCTGGAATGTCAATCGATGTCCCGCATAACCTGAATTCAACAGGTCTCTTGCAAAAGCCAGCAATTTTCTTCTGTCTTCTGAAATCCAATTGTCATTAATGGAATAGAATTTTTTCAACCATTCACTGGTTTCCTCCCCTTCGAATTGGGAAACGTTTGGTGTGACGCAAATCTGTCCACCACATAATTCCCGGGCGATGTGCATCATGGCTGGTAAATTGGCGCAGGCATGGACACGACCGGTCATTAGCAGGGACTGGTTGGGCATGAGCAATCCAGAAGGGCTTCTTTCACCGGTTGCAATGGCTGCAGTGAGATGGGCATTGATGCCTTCTCGATAAACCGCAAGTTGAGCTAGTTTTTCCTGCACAGCGGGTTGTTTATCGAGCCCAGTTTGACGCACATTGTGCAAAGCCACGCCAATCATCATGTCCGCATAGGTGAGAATACGCTGTACAAAGGGAAAGGCCGAGTAGCGGTGCAGGGTGGTTCTGATAAACGCCGCAGCCCGTGTATGTTGATAAAATAGAATATCTTCCCAGGGGATCAGGACATTGTCCAGGATCATTAAGGTGTCGATTTCGTCAAATCGATTTGAAAGTGGATAGTCTCTCTCGGTTCCCACTCTGGCAAATCCGGCTCGACAAATGTGTTTTACCCCGGGCGCATTCATTTTTACGATACAGCCCAGTGCGTAGTCAGAGATTGAAGCATCTCCCCAATTAGCAATGGTGGGTTTTAAAAATGCCTGATTGGAATAGGCCGCTGCGGTTTCATACTTGGCGCCTCTAATCACAATGCCTTCATCGGTTTCCTTGACCACATGAACGAGCATGTCCGGATCCTGGTCCTGGGGTTTTTTCGACCGATCGCCTTTAGGGTCCGTGTTAGCTGAAACGTGGAAAGGGTCTTTTAGAATAGCAGTATTAATGTGTCGTTCAATGTTTTCTGCGAAACGTGGATCGATTTCATTCAGAATGTCTGCGCCATCCCAGAGCGACCACATTTCTCCGATAGTTTCGTCGCCAACCCGAGTGACAACCCCACCAATGTCTTTCATTACGGTGTCAACGGCAAGGCGTTTTGCCTTCCAGTTACGGGCCTCCCTGGGAAGTTGTAATCCCACGGGATGTTTCTCTCCATTTTCTTCATAACACATCACATCGCTGGTTTTTGGATCGTGAGCCATGTCGTAGATACGGGCGCGAATATCCACGATAGACCTAAAACCCGGATGAGTGGTGACATCCTCCACACGCTTACCGTCCATGTAAACTTCCCGACCATCCTTTAGGGATTCCAAATACTGTGCACCTGTTCTAATCATCGATTTCTCTCTTGATAGGTATTAACTCAGGCAAGTCTGAGCGATTATGAGACCAGCGTAAAGTCGGATTTGTTTTTTCACTGCATCGGTTTTTCTGATGTAGTTTGCCAGATTTTAAATTGGCGCTAGTATATTGATTTTTATGCATTGGGAAATTGGATTATCAGGCTCAAAGTGATTACCCAATTTGATTTCAGACGATCGATATGAGGGTCTATCTTCGTGTATGTTTGTTGAGTTGATTTTGTTGATAAATGGGTATAGCATGAATTAAGTCGTTATTTTTCTATGACAGTAGGCGTTTATTTTTGTAATTGGCTGTCTGAATTACATTATTCTATTCATGCAAGTAGGAGGTAATAGTGTCAGGATCTATTCCCAATAAACCGCTTTCTCGACGTCATTTGTTGAAGCTTCTGGGCGGAGGGCTTGGTGCTTTGGCAAGTGCTAATGCATCGGCGCAGTTACTTAAGATGATTGGTCGAGGGAGACTTAGCGACGACCTGCTTACTCTCAGTCCCAATGAAATTGTCGCCAACCTGGATCGACTAATGGATCCAGTTGGAACCTGGGGTCGACCGGAGCCCGCTATTTATCCCCGGGGCTTTTTCCCAGGTACAGCGAAGTCCTTTAAGGTCCTGGAAATTCACTTATACGGTGGTTTATCACCCTGGGAAAATTTCTATCACAGAAACAGGGATGACGGCAGAGGCTATAGAGGATTCGGAAGCGGTAACACCGCTGTTAGCGATTTGAATTGGCAGGACATAGATCCGAACGAACCCCCTGATCTCTGTGCTTTTGTTCCAGATCAGAATACTGAACCTCTGCAATTTGCCAGAACCAGTGGCCCCCAGGCCCATGATGTCCACTTTGGACCTATGACGAAACCATTATGGTCAGAGAATGATCATATTCTTGATCGAACCTGTGTTGTCGTCATGCAGCATAATCTGTTGCCCCATGAAGCAGCAGTCCCTTACTCTGCGACTGGTTTCCGCCTGGGTCAGGCTCGCATGGCGGGACTCGGTGCGGTTATTCAAAACAGGGCAATAGCCATCCAGCAATCAGCCCCGCTTCTGATAAGTAGAACGGTACCCTGGTCCTATATTCTGGAAAAAACCACGAACATCGCGATGTCAGATAATATTGATGCCTATCGTGCTACAGGGCTACTGAGCGGTGCGTCAAAACCTGTCTCCCTGCAGATAGGAAACTCTGATCTGATAGGGCAGCTGCGTGGCCGCAAGATAAGGTCCCGGGAAGGAGAGAAAGATGAGTTACTAAAGTTCTACAGGGATGCCTACAGAAAACAACTGACCAGGCCCGATAACATGGAATTTACTCGTTCAAGCAGCTTTGGTGACTTATAATGCTTCACTAAATACAGCTCTCAATTCAGAGTCTCTGGTGACTCTGCTTGAAGGAGCGATACAGGGAGTTGATTTAGATCGACATTGCGTAACGTTGAATAACTTTGGCAGTAGTCGGAACTCAACGGCGGCCGGGATTAGAAGCGCTGCAAAATTGCTTAATCATCCACTCGCTCCAGCTCAATACGCTTGTGTCATCGACAATGGATTCGGGAGTGGTGGCGATGGCTATGACACCCATGCCTCCCATACCGCGAGAACAAGCCGGAATCTGTGGAACACATTGGCCGTCCTGCGTCAGCTTATTGATGACGATGAACTGAATCTGGATAATACTTTGGTTGTTCTTAATACCGAGTTTGGGCGAACCCCATACCGTGGGGAGGACAATAATGGCCGTGACCATTGGCCTCAAGGATATGTGAACGTGATGATAGGGGGCCCGATTAGATCGCGAAAAATACTGGGACATATTCAGGACGGAGATTTTGTTTCTGAGGGAGGCAACAACGGTTTTGCCGATCCGAATAATGTTTATAACGCCAGCGATGGGCGAGCAGCGATTATGTTAGCTGCGGGAATCAATCCGTTTGAAAATGGTTTGTTCGGCGGAGGAGATGTCAGCGGACCTCTGAGGCAGGGGGAAGGAAATAATCTATCAGCGAATGACAATACGTCAAAGCGGATTGTCGAAACCTTTTTTATGTAGGGGGATGATATGAAACGGATACTTTTCTCAATAGCGGCGTTTTCTACCCTCAGTCTGTTTCTATTTGGTTGCGCCCTCGAAGTGCGCGAAAGCGATGATGGTAACCATGCCTGGGCTCGACAGGTAGTGCCGGTTTTGTATGGACGCCAGCCGAGGGGTGAGGTGGAAGTGCGTGTTGTTGCCGATCTTGCCAGGGCAGTAGGTCGACGATCCGCGGTAGAGCGGATGATGAATAAAAGAGAATTCGTCGACTATTGGAGTGACGTTATGTTCGATATCTATCGCGCGCCGAGGGAAGGTGCAAAATCGCTGTCCGATTGTGTGGGTCAACTGACACCTAACCGGATTGTTGACGCCGCTTTAGCGACCTGGATCAAAGATAATCCGCCCACAGTCGCTGCTGGCGCTCCGGGAGGACGATTTAATCTCGCAGATCTTCTCGCCTCAAGTATAAAGCTTGATAATTTATCTCCGTTTATCAGGGGGCAGTTCCTGGCCATGAACTCCAAGCCCATTACTGGTAACGAGATTGTGGAAGAAAACCAGCGACAGGATTTTTACACTAACTTTGAATCGACTTTTCTCGGGCGAAACAGTGATTGTCTGATCTGTCACAATGCAGCGTGGTCAACTACGGACAAATTCAGTGGGTGGAATCGCTCTCACTCGATTATTGGATACTTTGAACGCTCAATGTTCGGAAATCACACGGGTCTGGATAATCCAGAGCAGGGACACGCCCTCTTTCGGGTAGGTGGCGTTGTTACTGGCGCTAATCGTAATCCGCCCTGGGGTATGGATGATTGTGGTGAGTTTAAACAACCCCAATCAAATGACCGGATTCTGGAGGCAAGTGGTGTAGAAGCATTTTTGGCCGGCGATCAAGGATTAAGAGCATCGGTATTTACAACAGAACGAATATTGGCAAACGGCATCAATGATCTTAACGGTATGAGTCGGTCTGTGTCTGCAAGCGATGTTGCTGCATGCGATGTTTGCGAAACATTCTGTGCGGGAAATGAGTCTCCTCCTGTTCTCGATCAGGTTCAAATTGATCAGGAAGCAGCAGCTCATTCAATCATCGAAGATAACTGCCTGTCTTGCCACGCGGAGGGTGAGTTCGCATCAGGCTTTTTATTACTTTCAGAAGATGAAAGTCTTTGGAAAAACCAGCTTCTACGTGTGCAATCCGGGCGAGGTAGTCCCAAGGCCAGGATTCATCCTGGAGATGCTGGAAGTAGTTTTCTGGTCGACGCCATTACAGACCGCCAGGGCAATAACCCTAATGGCAATTATCCAATGCCGCTGTTCTCCGTTCCAAGACAGGATGCTATCGATACGATTTCTGCCTGGATTAACAATATGCCGGAGAGGTCAGGTTGTGATACCTGTAGGGAGAATAATCGATTGTCCAGCTGTCCTGCCCCCGCTGCCACCGTACCCGGCGATGAATCGTTCGCATTTCTGGTAGCGATGAACTTGACAGATCGGGTTTGGAAAGAGGTTATGGGTTATCCCCTTACCATTGCGCATGGTTATTCACGCAATATAGAGCAACGCAACCTTCATTGGCATTTGACAGAAGTCCAGTTTATCGCAAATGATTGGTCGTTAAAGAGGCTATTGGGCTTCATTTTGTCTTCTGACTATTTCAATCGTAAGCCACCTCAGGATGGCGATGGCAAACCCGTGCCCTCAGGAGGAACGACCCCTTATGAAATGCCAATGTTTTTTGATCCATGGGTAGAACGTGATCCGAGAGAACCTCCCATGGTCGTTGCTAACGGTGATCCTGATCCTGACTATAGCGAGTTAGACAATCCGTCAGTTCATTTCAATGCAATGACGGAAGCCATTCATCGAAAGTCAGCTAAGGCGCTACTGCGATCGGCGAGCTATGCACTTGACTGGTCTTTACCCCGGCGTGTGCCGAATGCCAGTTTTCCATCGCGAGATCTGGCCGTCAATATAGGCCAGTTTGAAAAGGACAGTGTCCCGGGATTCAATAGCGAAAACCTGTCGTCTTTTATGGAATGGGAAACCAAGGTAGCGAGCTGTCAAAGCAGGTCACCCAACGACTGGATCAGTCGAGTGTCCTCACGAATCCAGACGCATAATGTAAATAACGCCAACTCCAAAATTACTGTGATTCAGGCTGCCGTGATTGTAAAAGACTGGTTGTTGTCAAATGGAAGTATGACAAATGACGAGAAACAAGTGGTAGCGGCGGTTATGGGAGCGGGAGAGAATGAGGCAACAGATAGTCTTGAGAATTTAGAAACGAGTCTTAGAGACTATTGCGGCGTGCTAATTGATACCCCCCAATTCAAGTTGCTGGGTTTGACATCCGACGACATTGGTCCAGCCCCAAGACTGCGTATTTGCAATGATGGTCCATGTAGTTATCGGGAAATCTGCGAGTATTACATACCACCACGGGGTGGATTCATTATTGGTGCCGCCAATATAAGACGGCCGCAGTGTAGGAACTCTTCTATTTCCTCTACACTGGTGGTTGATAGGACCTGATTGATCTGGATCGGCCAGTTATTGAGCTACCCAGTGTTCCAGCCGTCGAAAATCTAGTGACAGGAAACTCGGGGAGTATTACTTTACCTGGAAGTACTGTTGGTTCGTCAGGTGTCGGTATTGGCACTAGTGCTGGCACTAGTACTGGCAGTATCGGATCGAATACTTCGAGTAGCAGAATTGGTACAAGTATCATTACTGGCCTTCAACCCCAGAGTAACACGATAAACGTTGCTAAAGCCCGGGGAGTTGCGGTATTAACCAGGGACGCAGTAACCGTACTTAAGCCTGGAATGAAAATTCCAAAAGGCAGTATTATTGTTTCTGAGAAAGGGGGCATACTGGAACGCAAAATGGCAACCGGAGAAAATAGAAAGGTGAAGACCAGGTTGTCCTTACCGAAGGGCGGAATTAAAAAGCTTGAGGGTCAATTCAAAGACGTGCCAGATCACTTAAGAGACGTTGCAATACAATCAATTCGAAAAGGTTTACCGATTAGCAAAATGATTCAACCTGGGTATGGAAAGCTCAGTGTACCCAATGGTGCTGTTGACTCTGCCCTGTCCGGAAGTCATGCTTTTGGTTCAGCCGGGCGTCCAATATCATCAGAGCAGATGAAAAATAGACAGGTTTCTAAAGCACGAATGCGAGGAGATTAATAATAAGAACGTTCCTGAACAGTCAATATGGTCACCACTATTCACCGATTCGTTTGATGTTTCTGATGCACTGATTGGCCCTGGGAGTTCCACATACCAGATGGTAAATGGGGGGCGTAGAATTCTCATGGGGCTTTTATATAGTTTTAATATGGTTTTGTATGATTGGTGTAGAAATTCAGTGACCGGTGCGAGAATTGTTTTGTGAGGGTTGCTCTGTAAGAATTGTTCAAGGAAAGTCAATCCTGCACCGCGGTGGGATTCTGGAAAGACGCTTGTCATCAGTCAGGGAAGTTGCCTTTTACTTGCAATATTGGGTTAGTTCGCGGATGGTAAATGGGTGCAAATTTGACACTATTTTGTTATAAGTCTCCTACCAAAAGAAATATTCCGGGTTACCTGGTTCCTTGAATCAGGATTGAGTCCGGTATTTTTTCGCCTTTCCCCCCATCACCCATAGATATCCTGATTTAGGCTTTTCCCATTTCATGCCTCAAATGTCGTCTCCTCAGCGCGTTGCTGCCTGTATTGAGTATTGCGGTGCACACTATCATGGTTGGCAGCGCCAAAAAAATGCCCGTTCTGTGCAAGGTGAAGTTGAAAAGGCGATTTCCAAAGTCGCGAACAAAAGCATCACTGTGATCACTGCGGGGCGGACGGATACAGGGGTTCATGGAATCGGTCAGATTATCCATTTTGATACGATGAGCCAGCGTGATGCTTATCATTGGTTGCGGGGCGTTAACACCTACCTGCCCGACGATATATCACTGATCTGGACCCGGAATGTGTCCAGTGATTTTCATGCCCGATTCTCCGCCAGGGAAAGGCGATATCGTTATGTTATTCTAAATCGACCGGTTAGCCCCTCATATTTGCATGGCCGGGTCACCTGGCATCCTATTCCTCTTAATCCTGATCGAATGCGGCAGGCGGTTCCTGCATTACTGGGAAGGCACAATTTTAACGCCTATCGCGCCGCTGGCTGTCAGTCCCTGGATCCAGTGAAAGAGGTGAGGACATTGACAGTGACGGATAGCGGACCCTGGATTTGGTTGGATATTGCCGCTGATGGCTTTTTGCATCATATGGTCAGAAATATTGCGGGAGTATTGATGAGAATTGGAGAAGGACTGGCCCCCACTGAATGGGCTGGGGAAGTGTTGCGTAGTGAGGATCGAACCCAGGGAGGGGTGACCGCACCGGCTCATGGGCTTTATTTTGTTTCGGTTCAGTATTCCGAAAAATACGAATTGCCTGAAACACCAGAGGTTTGTCGATTTTGGTAGAATAGGCCGAATTTTTAAGACCAAAGATTAGTGCGAATAAGAGTTAAGGTTTGCGGGATAATGACCCCGGATATTGCTGCTCATACCGTTAAGGCCGGTGCAGATGCATTGGGTTTGATGTTTTATGAGCCAAGTAAGCGACATCTGACACCGGATCAGGCCCATGGGATTTGCCGCCAGGTAGAACCGTTCGTCGCTAAAGTAGGGGTTGTGGTGAATCCAGATGCAGATTACCTGCATGCAATATTGGATCGTGTTTCATTGACCCATCTTCAATTTCATGGTGAAGAGTCGGCGGAATTTTGTCGCAGTTTCGGTTTACCCTATATTAAGAGTGTTCGGGTGTCGGGGGAGGTTAATCTTCTTGAGTATGAATCTGTGTATCCTGACGCCAGTGGCATTCTGCTTGACACCTATGTGAAGGATTTTCATGGTGGTACGGGAAAAACTTTTGATTGGCAAAGAGCAAATTATGGTGGGAAAAAACCGATTATACTTGCAGGGGGACTGAATCCGGAGAACATTTCGGACGCCATTAAGACAGCCACACCTTACGGGGTTGATGTAAGCAGTGGAGTTGAGGTTGATGGGGTCAAAAATTTAAGAAAAATTACTGATTTTTGTGCCAATGCCTTTACGTACGACCTTTAGTAGGTGACTAAATAATTAGGCTGAAATCAAATTTCAAATTGAAATTTTAAATTGAAAGGGGCAGAAAACCCCTATTGACGTAGTTTTTCCTGGTTTTCAGAATTGGGAAAAGGCAAAGCGCCCAGGGGGGAACTGGTTGTTTGAGCCTTGAAGATGACGATAAGTATGAGAATCAAGCACTTTGATAAATAAACAGAATTGGGAAAGCCTACAGCAAGGACACGTCAATATTGACAGTCAGCTTGCTCCATTGGCCCTCTAACTTCTGCTAAACCACCAACTAAAAAATAATTATATGAATTGGTTCGAAAAAATACTGCCACCGAAAATAAACACAGTGGGTCGGGCAGGAAAAAAAGGAGTTCCAGAGGGGGTCTGGAATAATTGCTCGGCCTGTCAAGCAGTGCTCTACGCTGCGGAACTGAATCATAGCCTACAGGTATGTCCTAAGTGTGGATATCACATGCAGATGGGGGCCAATGCCAGGTTGACCAGCTTTCTCGATGAAGGCTCTTTGGTGCCTTTGGCCGAATCAGTCGGTTCTATCGATGTCTTAAAGTTTAAGGATCAGAAGAAGTATAAAGATCGCCTTGCTGATGCAAGAAAATCCAGTCAGTCGAGGAGAGCACTTTTGGCTGCCAGTGGACAACTG
>JAALKB010000002.1 GCA_011088265.1 Gammaproteobacteria bacterium | reverse complement strand
CGGGATCTGAATGAGTGGTATCGCAGAAGTATTGCTGGATCTGGGTTTTGATGTTTCGGGCTCGGATAAAAATGAAAGCCCAAGGTTGGCCCATCTACGCAAGTCAGGAGCAACCATCTATCTTGGGCATCATCGGAATCAGGTAGTGGGTGCTGATGCCGTGGTAATTTCTAGTGCAGTTGACAGTAGCAATGAGGAGGTAAAGGGAGCTGAGGAAAATAAAATCCCCATCGTACCAAGGGCGGAGATGCTTGGTGAATTGATGAGGTTCAAAAGAGGGATCGCCATAGCGGGTACTCATGGCAAAACCACCACTACTAGCCTGATTGCTGCTGTACTGGTTGCTGCGAAGATGGATCCGACCTTTATTGTCGGAGGAGTTGTAAACAGCGTAAGCACGAATGCCCGCTTAGGTGCGGGTCAGTACCTCGTGGCCGAAGCAGATGAAAGTGATGCATCATTCTTACACCTGCAACCGCAGATGTCGGTAGTGACGAATGTCGATGAGGATCACATGGAAACCTATTCAGGGGATTTTGAAATTCTCAAGAAGGCCTATGTGGATTTTCTTCACAACCTGCCATTTTACGGTTTGGCAATTCTTTGTTTCGATGATCCGGTGGTGAAAGAGCTAGCTGGACAGATAAGCAGGCCCGTGGTGAGTTACGGTTTTACGGAAGGTGTGGACTTCAGGGCCACCAATGTCACCCAGAAAGAAAGCGTCAGTTCATTTGATGTGGAATGTGAAGGCTATCAACGGACTCACTTTAGTCTGGCAATGCCAGGAAAACACAATGTATTGAATGCGTTAGCGGCCGTATCAATTGGATATAAACTGGGATTGCCAGTGAGTGCAATACAAAAAGCACTTTCGGGCTTTGAAGGGATTGGCCGGCGCTTTGAACGACTTGGACGTATCAGCTTACCAATTGGCCACATTGATTTGGTTGACGATTATGCCCATCACCCAAAGGAGCTTGCGGCAACATTGGAGGCTGCCTATGCCTGTTGGCCCAATCGCCGAATAATGGTTGCATTTCAACCCCACAGATATAGCAGGACAAGGGATCTATTTGATGACTTTGCCCAACTATTATCGACGGTGGAAAATCTGATTGTGACCGAAGTTTACCCAGCTGGGGAAAAACCCATTACCGGGGCAGATGGACGGTCCTTGTGTAAGGCGATCCGCAAACGTGGGAAGGATCCGGTTTTTGTTGAGAACCTGGTTGCGCTGGATGATTTGCTATCTGGAATTTTGTCGGATGGGGATGTTCTCCTTACCCTGGGAGCGGGTGATATTGGTCGATTCGCCCAATCGTTAGCCAGCAGGAAACCGGGTGATTGTGGGGAGGAAGCCCAATGATGGCCGCGATGCAACCCAATAGACCTGCCTTCATGGATGGTTTGCGTGGGCAGTTGTTAATGAATGAGCCAATGTCTCGACATACCAGCTGGAGAGTGGGTGGAAAGGCTGAATATTTCTATACGCCTGCTGACAAGGCAGATTTGGTGAAGATGCTAAAGCAGTTACCTGTTTCAGTCCCGGTTTATTGGGTTGGTTTAGGTAGTAATCTGCTGGTGAGGGATGGTGGAGTGGACGGTATGATTGTGCGCACTGCAAGGGGATTATCAGAAATTGAATACATTGAACCGAATATCATTCGCGCCCAGGCAGGGGTATCCAGTGCGAAAATTGCCCGGGTTTCCGCGAACAACGGGCTAACTGGAGTGGAGTTTCTTGCCGGAGTTCCAGGGTCTTTTGGCGGTGCGCTGGCGATGAATGCCGGTGCGTTTGGTGGTGAAACCTGGCCTTGGGTGTTGGAAGTTGAATGTGTTGATCGTTGGGGAGTGCTCCATGTGTTCTCATCTCAGGAAATAGACTATCGATATCGAGCAGCCGATATCCCTCCTGATCATTGGATCACAGAGGGGAAATTGAAACTGAATTTTGCTCCGGAAGGTTGGTTGGGCAAGGAGAAAATACGTAGTTTACTAGATAAAAGAAGTGCGTCTCAGCCTATTCAAAGTGCAAACGCGGGATCCGTGTTTCAGAATCCCAAAGGTGGTTTTGCTGCGGAGTTTATTGAAAAGGCAGGATGGAAGGGTAAGAAGATAGGGGGCGCCGAGGTTTCGATGACCCATGCAAACTTCATCATTAATACGGGAGAGGCAAACGCATCAAATATCATCGAGTTGATAGAAGGGATCCAGCAAAACGTCCTTGATCAATTTAACGTGCAATTGACGACGGAAGTCAGGGTTATCGGGGTGCCAGCATGATCCCTATGCTTCACATGACAGAGCAAAATGGATTTCAGCAGTGGAGTTACCTCTTGACGTCGACGGTCACACAAAGGCGGTTTCATTCTCTTGTTTTGGATGGGGAAGGCTCAAAAAGAAGGGCGGATTCGTCTTCGAATAGAATTGGTAACGGTTATTCGGTACCAAATGCTTCACCTCGTCGTGGATGGTCAATATGGGTTATCCTGGTGGCTTTTCTAATGGTGATTGCATTGCTTGTCGTGTTATTGGCGGACCGCCTGTTTCACCCAGAAAAGTTCCAGATCAATGAAATTGAAGTTAAGGGTGAATTCAATCGAGTAGATGGAGAGCAAATCAAACAGGTAGTCGAAAGCTATCTCGTTGGGAACTATTTTTCTGCAAGTTTATCCAGACTTGAATCTCATATTGAAGCGTTACCCTGGGTTTTTTCTGCTTCGCTACGACGGGTATGGCCATCCACATTGCAGGTCGAGATTATCGAAGTAAAGCCGGTCGCGAAATGGGGGCAAGACCGATGGGTTAACTTTACCGGTGATCTGGTGAAGCGGCAGGATGCCGAAAGTGACGTGGTTTTACCCCGAATCGATGGACCTGAAAGTGAGCAGTTGAAAATTTGGGAGAACTTTAAAACATGGTCCAATCTTTTCGCCGCCCATGGCCTTTCGCTCAACCTGTTGCGGCTTAACCATGGTCATCTTTGGTATCTGGATGTTTCGCTGGGAGCGCTTGCTGCCACGTATCAGGAGGATGCATCGGCATCCGCGGCAGCCCTGCAGAAGCATTCAGTGGAAGTGGTGGTAGAGCGAACAAATGCTCAGGAAAAAATTGAGCGTTTAATTGATGTGCTGAAAGAAGAGTTGCTGCTTGGGTTTGCAAGCATTCGTTCCATCGACTTGCGGTATCCCAACGGATTTGCAGTCGAGTGGTTTAAGGGAAAAAACAAGTCGCACGGCGCTGCAAAAAGCGGTTCGGGTTCGTAATAACGTTATGGTCAGGAAAACGAACAACAATCTCATTATCGGACTAGACATTGGAACCTCCAAGGTTCTAGTGATTGTTGGTGAAATAAATCAATTCGGAGAGATGGAAGTCATTGGTGTCGGTCATCATCCCGCCAGAGGGTTACGTAAAGGCGTAGTGGCGAATATTGAGTCCACCGTGCAGTCTATTCAACGGGCAGTGGAGGAAGCTGAGCTGATGGCGGGTTGCCAGATTTATTCCGTGTATGCGGGAATAGCCGGAGCCCATATCAATAGCTTTAACTCTCATGGAGTCGTGGGCATCAAGGACAATGAAGTAACTCAAAATGATATTGAGAGGGTTATTGATGCAGCCAAGGCCATCGCCATTCCCAACGACCAGAGAATTTTGCACGTATTGCCACAGGATTTCATTATTGATGAACAGGATGGAATAAGGGAGCCAATTGGCATGAGTGGCGTGCGAATGGAAGCTAAGGTCCACATGATTACGGGTGCAGTTAGTGCTGCACAAAATATCGTTAAATGTATTCGGCGCTGTGGTTTGGAGGTTGACGACATCATTCTTGAGCAAATTGCATCCAGTGAGTCAGTATTGACAGAAGATGAAAGGGAGTTGGGTGTTTGCATGATTGACATCGGAGGCGGCACCACTGACATCGCGATCTTCACGGAAGGAGCCATTCGGCATACTGCAGTAATCCCCATTGCAGGAGATCAGGTGACCAACGATATTGCGGTGGCCTTTCACACGCCTACTCAGGCGGCAGAGGATTTAAAAAAGAAATACGGTTGTACGTTGGCGAAATTGGTGGATGAAGGTCAGACCATCCAGACCCCAAGCATTGGAGGTAGACCGCCAAGAACACTCTCCCGACAGAATCTTGCAGAGATCATTGAACCAAGAATGGAGGAACTGCTTTTGTTAATCCAGGCGGAAGTGAGACGAAGTGGCTTTGAAGAATTGATCGGTTCCGGTCTGGTCTTGACGGGAGGTAGCTCGCGTATACAAGGCATGATCGAGCTTGCCGAGGAAATATTCCATCTGCCGGTCAGAGTAGGGACCCCAAATTATGAAGGCAGTTTAAGCGAAGTAGTGCGAAACCCTATCTATGCGACGGGAATTGGTCTTGTGCAATTTGGTCATGCGAACAAATTACAGTTGCAACATATTACCAGACAACCTGGAACTGTTAGGACCATGATGAAAAAAATAAATGGCTGGTTTAGGGGAAGCTTTTGATGAACGAAATACAAATTACGAAGACAGGTAATATCAAACAACCTGATCTTTTTACCTTTTTCTTACATGTGCGGAGGAAACATTATGTTTGAGTTAGTGGATGCAGTAGGCCAACAGGCGGTAATAAAGGTCATCGGTGTCGGTGGAGGCGGCGGTAATGCGGTGGAGCATATGCTCACAGCGGATCTCGAAGGCGTTGAATTCATTAGCGCAAACACCGATGCGCAAATGCTGGCAAGATCCAACGCACCAACTGTTTTGCAGCTGGGAGAAAGCCTCACTAAAGGACTGGGGGCCGGGGCGAATCCTGAAGTTGGTCGTCAGGCAGCGGTGGAGGATCGTGATCGCGTTGCTGAAGCTATCAATGGTGCGGATATGATTTTTATTACCGCGGGTCTTGGAGGTGGTACCGGAACTGGTGCAGCACCAGTTATCGCAGAGCTTGCCCGGGAAAAAGGCATTCTTACGGTAGCGGTGGTGACCAAACCGTTTCCTTTTGAAGGCAAAAAACGAATGAAATATGCCGAACAGGGCATTGCGGAACTTCAGGATCAGGTGGATTCGTTAATTATCATCCCCAATGAGAAAGTGCTTGCGGTGATGGGCCAAAATGCCACATTGGTTGATGCCTTTAACAAAGCGAATGAAGTGCTTTTTAATGCCGTCCAAGGTATCTCTGAGTTGATTACTCGGCCCGGACTTATTAACGTGGATTTTGCTGATGTAAGAACAGTGATGTCCGAAATGGGTATGGCGATGATGGGTTCTGCAACGGTCAGTGGCGAAAACAGAGCGATGGAAGCCGCCAGGAAAGCGATCTCCAGTCCGTTGCTTGAAGATATCAATCTTTATGGTGCCAAAGGCTTGTTGGTCAACATTACTGCTGGTCCGGATATGGCGATCGGTGAATTTGAAGCAGTGGGTAATGCCATCAACGAATTTGCCGCACCGGATGCCAATGTGGTGATCGGCACTGCGTTTGATCCTTCCATGGAAGGAGATCTGAGAGTAACGATGGTCGCCACGGGACTCGTTGATGCAAAGGCTGAACAAAAGGCCGAGATTGTTGAGGAGGAGCCAGCGCTGCAATCGGTTCCACAATCGGTAGAATCTTCAGAACAGACGAATCAACGACGTCTCCCACCCAAGCGTTTCGCAAGGGCGGGTGCGGCTACCGCAGAGGCATCGAAGCTCGATATGGATTATCTCGATATCCCCGCTTTCCTGCGTAGACAGGCTGATTAAGAAGCCCTGGTAGGCGTTACAAAAGTGAAGAATGATCCCACCAAAGCGGTTCTATTCAATATCTCTTTGGTGTACCATTCGCCGCTTTATCCGCCCCGCCAGAAAAAGCTAACCTATTTTCCCCAATGAAATCAGAATGATCAGACAGCGCACACTCAAAAACGTCATTCGCGCTACCGGAGTAGGGTTACACACCGGAGAAAAAGTATATCTGACCCTGCGCCCTGCGCCGACAGATACCGGTATTGTCTTTCAGAGGGTTGATTTGGATCCCGCCATTTCTGTGGAGGCGCGACCGGATAATGTGAGTGATACCCGGTTGTCTACAACGCTGGAACAACGAGGGGTGAAGATATCAACAGTCGAGCATTTGATGTCTGCGTTCGCGGGCCTTGGAATCGACAATGCTTTCGTGGAGCTGAGTGCTCCGGAAGTACCCATCATGGATGGAAGTGCAGGTCCATTCGTGTTTCTCCTGCAATCAGCGGGCATTATGGAACAGGAGAAACTGAAACAATTTATTCGGATTAAGAAAACGCTGCTTTTGGAGGAAGACGACAAATGGGTGAAATTCGAACCATTTGATGGCTTCAAAGTTTCTTTTGCCATCGATTTTGACCATCCTATCTTACAAAACTCAACCCAAATTGCGACGGTGGATTTTTCAACGACTTCTTTTGTGAAAGAAGTAAGTAGAGCAAGGACCTTTGGTTTTATGGATGATCTGGAAGCCTTGAGGAACGCTGGACTGGCCCAGGGTGGTAGTTTTGACAATGCTATTGTAATGGATGCATTTCATATACTTAATGATGACGGTCTAAGATATGAAGATGAGTTCGTGAAGCATAAAGTGCTGGATGCTATTGGCGACCTATACCTTCTGGGGCATCCGCTAATTGGTGCTTTTAGTGCAGATAAATCCGGGCATGCGTTGAATAACAAACTATTGAGGCAATTGCTTGCGGATGAGTCCGCTTGGGAATTGGTAACCTACGAAGATGAGGCCCAAGTGCCGATATCCTTTGTTCCTACGGTAGCAACGGGCTGACTCAGATCACTGTTACTGTGGATGTTCACAGGAATAAAGGCGCTGGGGTAGTTAACATTGATCATAGGGCCTACACCCCAAGACCTTTAGTTAAAGCCTTTAGTCTTAGAACATTTAGTTCTGCCGTTTAGCAAGTTTTAGCAGGGATTCCTTTAAACCCTGGTGGGAAAGTCGACTCGCTGTGGATTTGATTTGATTTGACGTGGAGTCTGATATCCGAATAGCTTCTTTTCTTTTAGGAGCAGGTGACATAGACACTGGGTGAACTTTAACCTTTATCTCTCTTACTTCGAGGCCGTCGGCGGCGAGTTTGCTGACAAGAGTACTTTGTTGGCTTCGGATGGTCGTGGACCAGGCCGACGAATTACAGTAGATAACCAGTTTTCCTGATTGGAAGAGTAGGGGGAATGTGTGCAGTATTGAATCGCCAGCATGCTTCCTCCAGCTATCTTTTAGTTGGCTTTGCAGTATTTGTGATACCGGAGCGTCACTGTAGCCAGATAATTCATGCTTTATAATTCCTGATATTTTTTTAAACGACTTCATTCTTTGATAATAACCTTAAAGTCAGGTATTGACTCTGGCATAATCCTGCCGAACCTAAAATAGTACTATCTTTATGCTGCAAAAAGCACTAAAAAAATTATTTGGTGATCGCAACCAGCGTCTACTCAAAAAAATGAATAAGTCAGTGGGGTCGATCAATGCCCTGGAATCTGATTTACAAAAATTGAGTGATGAAGAGCTTGCGGCTAGGACAGCGTACTTCAAAAGTCAGGTTGAAGAGGGCGTTACTCTCGACACATTACTTCCTGAGGCTTTCGCTGTGGTCAGGGAGGCGTCAGTTCGGGTATTGGGGTTGAGGCATTTCGACGTTCAGTTGATCGGGGGTATGGTACTCAATGAGGGAAAGATCTCTGAAATGAAGACCGGAGAGGGTAAAACCTTAATGGCCACCTTGCCTGCCTATCTCAATGCCGTTGGGGGCTCGCCTGTCCATATCGTGACGGTGAACGACTATTTAGCTCAACGTGATTCCCAGTGGATGGCAAAGATCTACAATTTTCTGGGATTGTCTGTTGGGGTTATTCTTTCTGGTCAGGAAAGAGAACAAAAGCAGGAAGCGTATAACCGGGATATTGTTTATGGAACAAATAATGAATTTGGTTTCGACTACCTGCGGGACAATATGGCGTTTTCTGCCCAGGATCGCGCGCAAAAAGGATTGGGTTTCGCCATCGTTGATGAAGTGGACTCTATCCTGATCGATGAGGCTCGTACCCCACTGATTATCTCTGGCCCCGCCGAAGGAAGCACTGACCTCTACCAAAAAGTTAACCTAATAGCGCCAAATCTGAAAAAGCAGCAAGTAGAAGATGAGCCAGGAGACTTCACCATTGAAGAGAAATCTAAACAGGTCGCGCTGACAGAAGATGGTCATGAACATGCTGAGGAGCTACTGATCACCGAAGGCCTTTTGCCAGAGGGGAGCAGTCTTTACGAAGTAGGAAATATTGGTTTAATGCATCACCTTTATGCCTCTCTTCGGGCCCATAATATTTTCCAGAAAGACGTGGATTACATTGTCCGGGAAAATAAAATTGTCATCATCGATGAATTTACCGGCCGTATGATGGCGGGGCGTCGTTGGTCTGATGGTCTGCATCAGGCGATCGAGGCGAAAGAAGGGGTAGAAATTCAGCAGGAAAATCAGACGCTCGCGTCGATTACATTCCAAAATTACTTCCGTTTGTATGACAAACTATCTGGTATGACCGGTACTGCTGATACCGAGGCTCCCGAGTTTCTTCAAATATATGGTTTGGAGGTAGTTATTATTCCGACCAACAATCCGATGATTCGAAAAGATGAGCCTGATCTTGTCTATCGCACTATAGAGGACAAGTTTCAAGCGATTTGTCAAGGTGTCGAGGATTGTCAAAAGCGTGGCCAACCGGTTTTGGTTGGCACTGCCTCAATAGAGTCTTCCGAGCTTTTATCAGCGCGGCTCAAAACGATGACAATTGATCATGAAGTGCTCAACGCGAAGCATCATGAAAGGGAAGCGGAAATTATTGCTGAAGCTGGCCGGCCGGGTCGGGTGACCATTGCAACCAATATGGCGGGTCGAGGAACCGACATCGTGCTTGGAGGGAATCTCGATATAGAACTGAGTCGTCTGGAAGACGAGAGTCAAACAGATTCAATCAAAGAACACTGGAAACAGCGGAACGAGCAAGTGTTATCTGCGGGTGGTTTACATGTGTTAGGCACGGAGCGGAATGAATCCAGAAGGGTTGATAATCAGTTAAGAGGGCGTTGTGGCCGGCAAGGAGATGCCGGGTCTAGTCAGTTTTATCTTTCTCTTGATGACAACCTGATGCGAATTTTCGGTTCAGAGAAAATTGCTGGATTAATGCAAAAGCTTGGTATGGAGGAAGGTGAGGCCATTGAGCATCCATGGGTGACCCGGGCAATTGAAAACGCCCAGAAAAAAGTTGAAGGTCACAACTTTGATATGCGTAAGCAATTGCTCGAATATGATGATGTGGCGAATGAGCAGCGAAAAGTGATTTATGAACAACGCAATACGCTCATGGAAAACAGCGATATCTCTCAATATCTCAGCCATACCAAGGAAGAAGTGGTGGATGCGGCGATTAGTCGAAGTATTCCTCCCCAAACCCTTGAAGAGCAATGGGATATCCAATCTCTGGAGGAAGACCTCAAGAATGACTTTGGGCTTGATTTACCCGTTGGCGAGTGGCTCGATTCAGATGATAACCTACATGAGGAAACACTAAGGCGAAGGATAAAGCAGGAAATTGACGACTTGATGGAGTCCAAGGAGCAGCGGGTGGGAGCGGAAGGAATACGCCACTTTGAAAAAAGTGTGGTGTTAAAAGTGCTTGATGATCAGTGGAAAGAGCATCTTTCTAATATGGATCATCTAAGACAGGGTATTGGGTTACGAGGCTATGCTCAGAAAAACCCTAAACAGGAATATAAAAAAGAATCATTCGAAATGTTTACTGGCATGCTTGAATCAGTAAAATTTGAGGTAATCTCGATTCTTACAAAATTTCACATTCCTTCTGAAGAAGAGATGCTTGCCGCAGAAGAGCAAAGACGAAAGGAGGCAGCGGAAAGATACGCTGCACAAATTGCAGCAAAACCCAAAGTTGAATCACCTGAGTCGGCGAGTGCGCCACCATCGTCCAGAGCGCGACGTAATGATCAATCGGCTCAAGGTGGTGAGACTTATATCCGAAGTGGCCAAAAAATTGGTAGGAATATGCCTTGCCCCTGTGGTTCTGGAAAGAAGTACAAGCAATGTCACGGAAAACTAAGCTAAGTTTTATTTGATTTATTCTCCCCCTTGAGCTGATTTATCGTGGAACGATCCCCCTTAGCCCCAGCGGCGTTTCCGTCTCTTCTACCGGTGAGAGGGGTTACGCTGTCCACTCTGGGAGTTGGAATCAAATACCCGGGCCGTGATGATATGATGTTGGCTGCCTTTGAACCAGGTACTCGTGTGGCGGGAGTTTTTACCCGTTCTCTTACCGCAGGAGCTCCAGTGTTATGCTGTCGTCGAAACCTGAAAGTAGGAACCCCCAGGGCGCTTATTGTTAATTCGGGCAATGCGAATGCTTTCACTGGTCAGCAGGGAGACTCGTCTGTGATGCAAACCTGTGAAGCGGTGGCGGATACGTTGGAATGTGATTCTTCCGGTGTGTTCGTGGCATCGACGGGGGTTATCGGGGAACAACTTCCCATCGACAAAATATTAAATGGAATTCCACGATTGCATTCTAATTTGACTGCCACTCATTGGGAGTCATCGGCAAAAGCGATCATGACAACGGATACCTTCGCCAAGGGAGCAACGGTAAAAACCAATGTTGGTGGAACAGATGTCGTGATCAGTGGTTTCGCTAAAGGTTCCGGGATGATTGCTCCAGATATGGCTACCATGTTGGCTTTTATTTTCACCGATGCGGCCATTCCCAGGAATATTCTTCAGCAGCTGTTGGAAGAAACAAATGACCTGTCTTTCAACTCAATAACGGTGGATAGTGATACGTCTACTAGCGACACCTGCCTACTTTTCGCCACAGGGCAGGCTGGAAACAGGGTTCCTGATAGTATCCATGACAACGACCTTCAGCATTTCAAGGAGGCTTTGCATGGGTTGATGGAGGATATGGCAATTCAGGTTGTTCGGGACGGAGAAGGGGCTTCCAAGCTGATAAAAGTTACGGTGAGTGGTGCCGAATCGGATGCTGCAGCCAGGGTCGTGGCTAAATCTATTGCTAATTCGCCCTTGGTGAAGACGGCGATAGCCGGAGAAGATGCCAACTGGGGAAGAGTGGTAATGGCTGTCGGAAAGTCTGGTGAAATGGCTGATCGAGATAAGTTGCAAATCAGAATGGGGGGAGTATTGATTACGCTTAACGGTCAGGTGGTAGAGGGATATGACGAAGCTCCTGTTACTAAACATTTAAAGGCGCAGAATGTGTCAATAGACGCTTACCTCGGCGTTGGATCTGGTTCTGCAACAGTATGGACCTGTGATCTTACCCACGGATACATTGATATCAATGCTGACTACCGCTCCTGACAACCGTCTATATGTGGTTGTTGGGGTCATCCAGCGGCAAAACGGTGAGCTACTGATCCAACAACGCCCCAGGGGAAAGGACTGCGAAGAACAGTGGGAGTTTCCGGGAGGAAAGCTGGAAAAGGGGGAGACTCCAGAAGAAGCACTTGCCCGGGAACTCAACGAAGAACTGGGTATCATCATTGTACAATATCGCCCATTGACTCAGATTGCTTTCGACTATTCCCATGCCAGGGTTTGGTTGGATGTTTTTTTGATTACGGGTTTTGATGGGCATGTGTCAGGTGCCGAAGGCCAGGTGATGCGCTGGCTGGGTATTTCGGAAATACGAAAACTTGATGTGCTAAAGGCGGTACATCCCATACTTGATCAGTTGGATGCTAACTAGATATAACCTTTATCAATTGCAGTCAGAAAAACGGGAATTTGACATGCTAATACCCAACGGTATCACGAGAACTCCCTCGCCCATACCTGTAAAGTCATTAGACTGCGATTGGTATAGAGTTTCACCCTGAACTATATATAACACTACACATAAAAAACGAAAAAATGATTGTTATTCTGGAACCTCAACTCGGACAGGACTCAGCCCAAACCCAGTCGGTTATCGACTATCTTAGGGCCAAACCTGGGATTTCTCCCAGAGTGCACCAGGTTAGTGGTGCAGAGCAGACTTTGACAGAAATCTATTTGGTGGGTAACACCTCGACGCTTGATCGGGAAGAAATCGAAAATATCAATGGTGTTGCCCGGGTGGTCAAAGTTTCAAGAGACTATGCCGTGCTTGGCCGTCATGGTGGGGATTCCCGTTCCTATGGGTTTAGCTACAATGGAGTAACCTTTAATCAGGATAACCTGAATATCTTCGCCGGACTATGCGCGGTCGATAATCCGCAGCACGTCGAAAAAATGATGCGAGCTGTGTCTGAAGCCGGGCTCCAATGCACCCGCATGGGAGCATATAAGCCGAGGACGAATCCTTATTCTTTCCAGGGGCACGGCGCGGATTGCTTGCCCTGGGTATTTGAGTTAGCGGGGAAGTATGGAATTAAGGTCATCGCCATGGAAATTACCCATGATTCACATATTGAGGAAATTAATGCAGCCCTGGAACAAAGCGGAAATGCCACCGGTGTCATGCTGCAAATCGGTACTAGAAATACACAAAATTTCGAGTTATTGAAGGCTTGTGGTAAACAGAGTGTTTATCCGGTTTTATTAAAGCGTGGATTTGGAATCACGTTAGAGGAGTCCCTTAATGCGGCAGAGTATCTGGCAAGCGAGGATAATCGGAATGTCATATTCTGCCTAAGGGGCATGAAAACCAATATGGGTGATCCCCATCGAAACTTCGTTGACTTTAGCCACGTGCCTACGATTAAACGTCTGACTCATATGCCGGTTTGCATTGATCCATCCCATTCGGTGGGTACCCGGGATGTTAGTCCTGATGGTGTATTGGAGCTAATGCATTGTACTGCCCAGGGTGTTGTTTCCGGCGCGAACATGGTACTCGTGGATTTTCATCCCAATCCACCAAAAGCTTTGGTTGACGGACCTCAAGCT
Organism: Gammaproteobacteria bacterium; assembly: GCA_011088265.1. Classification (GTDB taxonomy): domain Bacteria; phylum Pseudomonadota; class Gammaproteobacteria; order Arenicellales; family Poriferihabitantaceae; genus WLWV01. Next base: position 58,749 of record JAALKB010000002.1, on the reverse strand, counting down.
CTGACAATGAATGAATTGGACTATTTTCTACAGGACATAGCCATCGCCAGAGAGGCATATCTAAAACGTCGTGAGCTGGTTCAGAAGCAGCTGGGTTAATAAGGCTGCTTGGTAGCCTGGATTGCTGCCCGTTTTCTTCGGCAAAGACCGACAGAAACTTTGACGTTGAGCTAGACGGCATGGGATCTGCCGTGGTTAAAAAACTAAATCTGGATTAACAGCTGGGCAGGTTAGCCACCAAACATGGCGAGGTATTTTTCATGGATGATTTTTACCTCTGACTCAGTTTCAGCAATAGGCCGGTTATTGCTGATGATCTCGCTAGCATGCATTGCCCTTTGTTCATCCGTGAGTTGGGTATTCATCACTTTCTCAATCATCTCGATAGACATATTACGGTTTTTAACTAGTCTCTCTATCCGCATTGCTCTGGGGCAGGTGACAACCAGGACTCGATCCATGCGTTTATGTTGTCCACCTTCAATGAGCAATGGAACCTCCAGGATGCCATAAGTACCGGCATTTTCTTCCACCAGTTCATGCATCTTTTTTCGAATTGCGGGATGGAGTAATTCTTCGAGAAATACTCGTTCTGAGTTGTTATTAAAAACCCTGACTCCCAAGGCTTTTCGGTCGATTTCTCCGGACTCCAGAAGAATGGATGGGCTAAAGTGATCAACGATGCTGTTGTAGTGGGGAGTGCCGGATTGCATCAGCGCTCTGGATACTTGATCCGCATCCACTACATAGATACCGAGCCTACGAAAACAGTTGGCCACTGTGGATTTGCCACTGCCAATTCCTCCTGTGAGGCCTATTTTTGCAACCATGGTCGATTATTCTATCGTATGGGAGAATTTCGGGAAGTAATAAACAGATAATCTGTCATCCTATGAACCGATCTACCTGAGAAGATGGGAAAGGGTGTAAGTGGATTCGTCACCTAGGTGCGGCCCGTTTAGTGATGATAGCAGTTAACTGGTACAAAATCCCAGTAGTGGGAGAACCAGAATTTTCATGGAGAATTCTCATGGGGAGTTCTCATGGAGAATAGCCATGGAAAGGTGTGGTTATCATGCCCGTGTTATGCTCATGCCATGGATATGCCATACCTATGCTATATCCATGGCAGTAAGTAACTTTTCATGCCTGGCTCTTGCTGGGCCCTTGCCAGGAACGGGATTTTTAGAGCGAAAAATCCCGTGGATTCAGTACATATGCGTCAGTGGAAAACTGATCCGGATTGAAACACCGGGAGATACATGGCGATTACGATAGCGCCAACGATGACCCCAAGGACGATGATCAAGATCGGTTCAATCAGTTGTCCCATAGAGTGAATACTAACGTCGATTTCCTGTTCGTGGAATTCCGCTATTTTCTGCAGCATTACCTCCAACTCTCCAGATTCTTCGCCTGTTGATACCATTTGCAAGATCATCGCTGGAAAGAGTCCGGAACTTTCCATTGAGGATGCCAGGGTTTTACCATTTGAAATTTCCCTTTTGATTTCCAGTAGCGCATCGGTGTATATCCGACTTCCTGTGGCTTGAGATACCGTTTCCAGCGCATAAGTTAAAGGAACTCCGGCGCCGGACATTATTGATAGCGTCGAAGCGATACGGGCAATTACGGATTTCTGATGCAGCTTTCCACAAACCGGAACATGTAAAAGAAATAGGTCCATTCTTTTTTGAAAAGAGTCAGACCGATGATAGAAAAACGCGATGAAGAAACTGACAGGCAATAGGGAGACAATAAGCAAAAACCCATGTTCTCTCATCATTTGGGATGAAAGTATGACGTATCGGGTCATTGCTGGTAGTCGTTCCCCGAATCCAGAAAATAGTTTTTCAAATTCGGGAATCACAATAATGAGCAAAAGAGTGATGATCAAAACTGCTACCCCCATCACTAGTGCAGGATAAAACAAGGCGGATTTTATTTTGTCCTTTAAATGACGGCTTTTTTCCATATGGGTAGCAATTCGATCCATAACGGTATCGAGAGTACCTGATTCTTCACCGATACCTATCATCCCAATGTATAACCTGTCGAAGTGACTGGAGTGGAGTTCAAGTGCTGCACTTAAATTCATGCCGGCTTCAATTTCAGATCGGATGGAGGTGAGTAAATAGACGACCGATTTTTTTCCGCTCCCCTTGGCAATACTTCCCAGGGCATTGGATAAAGGGATGCCAACCGTAGTCATTACAGCCAGTTGCCGGGAGATGAAAAGTATGTCTTCCTGTTTAACTGCGGGCGTGAGGCTGAAAATTGGTTTGTGCCTTCTTTGGATTGTCTGGATCTTGATTCCTTTGGCCAACAAATCAATTTTTGCGGATCGAAGGCTGGCTGATTGAATAGATCCCTGCAGAACTTTATTTTCCTGGTTAAATCCGGACCAGTCATAAATCCGTCTACTGTTTTTCATCATCCTAATCTCGTGTTACGAATCCAGTGTTACTCTTTCTATTTCCTCCAGAGCCGTAATGCCCTCGGCTACTTTGGCAAGGCCAGCTTGTTTCATCGTTTCTACCTCTTCAAGTCTCGCCTGTCGGATAATGGAATCGACGTCTCCCTTTGACATGATGAGCTCGGATATTTTCGAAGAAATGGGCATCACTTCAAATATTCCAGTTCTCCCTCGGAAGCCGTCGGTACAACTTCCGGTCTCCGGAGGACGATATAGCTGGAACGACGGTATTTCCGAAGGATCGAATCCGGCATTGATGAGCACCTTATTCGGGTATTCCACAGGTTTGCGACAGGCTAGGCATAATCGCCTGATTAGTCGTTGGGCAACGACAAGATTGATTGAAGATGAAAGATTGAAGGGGGCAATTCCCATATTCAAAAGTCGGACCAACGCTCCAGGGGCATCGTTGGTGTGTAACGTGGACAGTACAAGATGGCCGGTCTGGGCTGCTTTTATGCTAATTTCCGCTGTTTCCGAATCTCGAACTTCCCCGACCATGATGACATCGGGATCCTGTCGGAGGAGTGCCCTTAGCGTATTGGCGAAGGTGAGTCCAGACTTTGTATTAACATTTACCTGATTAATACCCTCGACGAAAATCTCTACCGGGTCTTCGACGCTGGAAATGTTTCTTTCCGGTGTATTGAGTTCTGCCAATGCAGCATAGAGGCTAATGGTTTTCCCACTCCCTGTCGGACCGGTGACAAGAATCATTCCATAGGGTTGGTTCGCGGCATGGCGATAATGCTGGAGTTGAACGCTGTTCATACCAATGGTTTCGAGGGTCATATTGTATTTCGTGCCATCAAGTATTCGCACCACCACTTTTTCACCAAACAGCATGGGTAAAGTGCTGACTCTGCAATCCACTATGTGTAGTGTGGACAGAGGTAGTTTCATTCTTCCATCCTGAGGTAGTCGTTTTTCTGCGATATTCAAATCAGCCAGAATTTTAAGCCTGGCGGCGATACGATTTGAGGTTGCTAATGGGATGTTGGCAATTTCATACAGTAAGCCATCAATTCGATACCTAATCCGGGCATGGGATTCGTAGGGCTCGATATGGACATCTGATGCACAACTGCTGATGGCTTTGTTGAGCATTTCATCGACGAAGCTGACCACAGAGGTATCGGATGGTTTGTTAGTGCTCTGGGAAAGGTTGAACCAATCTGTTGGTTTGGGTGGCTCCGGGCGACGTAATAAATCCGGCCTTTTGTCTGCTCTATTGGACGATATCTGGGCAATGAGTCTGGAGAGTTTCTCCCTGTCGCATAAAATAGCATGAATGGCGAACCCGGTTGTAAAGCGGATGTTATCGATTCCCTGGTTATTCTGTGGATCACCAACAGCAAGATAGAGAATATGACCCTGTTGGTAAATTGGCAGCGCACGATGTTTTTCTATCAGGGAAAACGGAATAAGAGCCAAAGGAATCGCTTCCAGGTTTAACGAATCCATGTCGACTATGGGTAAGCCAAATTCCAGGGAAGCAAGCTCAATCAGTTGAGCATGTGGGATGGCCTTTTTGATCCATACGTGGTGGTAAAAGGAGTGTCCTTCCTTAGCCGAAGATCGATGCAGGGCATGGATGTCATCGTTTGATAACATCCGGTTTTCCAACATCCTGCGACCTAACCCCGATAGTATGGTTGGGGTCGGTTGAAGGTTCCTTTCATCTTCCATTTTGCCTCCCTGGCAGTGTATGGCTAATTGCTTCTCTTGAGTTTTGTTTTGAGAATTTTAGATAGTTGCTTTGATGTATTGATCGCTACATTTACCCATTTTATTGATATTGATGGACAGTTTTCAAGGGCAGGGTGACAGGCGGTCGATCCGCTGGGTTTCAGTGGTGGCGTCTGGATTAGTGGAAAACAAATAAGCGCTCCATCTATCTCCAATGGAGTGTCAGTACAATTGATTATATCCAATATGATTGACTCAACATCACGATTATTGTCTGGTAAATCTTGTGGCAGAATAAAAAACCAACTAAAATACTCGGGAATTAAACGGGTGGCACTGAAAATGTTCTGGATGCCCGTTATCTTCTCGTTATTTCAGGCAATATTCCTTCAATTATGCGACTCACAACCAAAGGTAGATACGCTGTGACGGCCATGATTGATCTTGCGATTAATCAAATTAAAGGCCCTGTATCGCTCAAGAGCATATCTGAAAATCAGGGTATTTCTCTTTCCTATCTTGAGCAATTGTTTGCAAAAATGCGAAAGAACAAGCTGGTTGTTGGATCACGGGGGCCAGGTGGAGGATATATGCTGGCGAGAGACGTTGACCAAATTACCATGGCTGAGATTATCGTGGCTGTTGATGAGCCTCTCGACATTACGGAATGTGATGGAATGAGAAATTGCCACAATGGTAAACCCTGTCTCTCCCATGATTTATGGAGCGAGTTAAGTGATCAGCTCTATCTTTTTCTTGATGGTATTCATTTGGGAGAGCTTATGCGTCGAAGTGGTATTAGTTCCTCCGGGGTTTCCCGAGTGAACAATCAGCAGGTTGATGTGCCAAGTATTTCCTCCTCCATGATTCAAGGTTAGTTGACTAAGATTATTTGACAAAGATTAGTTGACAAAGAACTGTCTCTGATGTGTTTGTATTGTCGTAACACACCAAATTTTAATTGCTAATAATCCGTACCAAATATATGCGATTTTTTCCTGATTCCCTATCTGGCCCTATCAAGCTGAATATTCCAGCTTTTTCCTCTTATGCAGAAATAGCGTTTTTTTGCCAGGCATGGGTCTCTGCCAGTTATGGAATTGGGTTGCAGGGCACCGCACTTACTGGAGAAAACAAATGACTAGTACTGAAAAAGAACTCACATCACTGGTTCAGCGTGAATATAAAGAGGGTTTTGTTACTGATATCGATGCAGATACCTTGCCCCCAGGGCTGAACGAGGATGTTATTCGAGTGATCTCTGCAAAGAAAGATGAACCAGAGTTCCTTTTGCAGTGGCGTTTGGAAGCATATCGCCGCTGGCTCGAGATGAAAACTCCGGAATGGGCCCATCTTCATTATGCCCCCATTGATTTGCAGGATATCAGCTACTATTCTGCACCAAAGCAAAAACAGTTACTCGACAGTCTGGATGAAGTAGATCCCAGATTGTTGGAAACTTACGAAAAACTCGGTATCCCCGTTGATGAGCAAAAAGTACTCGCAGGTGTCAAAGTGGCGGTGGATGCGGTATTCGACAGTGTCTCTGTGGTCACAACTTTCAAGAAAACCCTCTCTGAGGCCGGGGTCATTTTTTGCCCATTGTCCGAGGCAGTTAAGGATTATCCTGAGTTGGTAAAGCAGTATCTGGGCTCAATTGTTCCCGCCAGTGACAACTATTATTCGGCACTGAACTCCGCAGTATTTAGCGAAGGTTCTTTTGTTTATATTCCCAAGGGAGTTCGCTGCCCCATGGAGTTGTCTACGTATTTTAGAATCAATGCCATGAACACCGGGCAATTCGAACGCACGTTAATTGTCGCCGACGAAGATAGCTATGTTAGTTATCTGGAGGGCTGTACTGCACCAATGAGAGACGAGAATCAATTGCACGCCGCAGTGGTTGAACTGGTCGCGATGAAAGGTGCTGAAATCAAGTATTCAACAGTCCAGAACTGGTATCCCGGTGACGAAGACGGTAAAGGGGGCATCTACAACTTTGTGACCAAGAGAGGGGCCTGTAAAGGAGAAGGTTCCAAAATCTCATGGACCCAGGTGGAAACCGGTTCTGCTATCACCTGGAAGTATCCTAGTGTCCTATTGGAGGGGGATGACTCCATCGGAGAGTTTTACTCCGTGGCTTTGACCAACAACTGCCAGCAAGCAGATACAGGAACCAAAATGGTGCACATTGGGAAGAACTCCAAAAGCACCATTATTTCCAAGGGAATTTCCGCAGGGCGTGGGCAGAATTCATATCGCGGTCTGGTGAAAGTTTTGAAGGGAGCGGAAAACGCACGTAACTATTCTCAGTGTGATTCGCTTTTGATGGGAGACAAGTGTGGTGCGCATACTTTTCCCTATATGGAGATTAAGAACCCTACCGCGGTGGTAGAACATGAGGCAACGACTTCTCGTATCGGTGAGGATCAACTATTTTATTGTCGGCAACGCGGCATGTCAGAAGAGGATGCTGTATCGATGATCGTAAATGGTTTCTGTAAGGAAGTTTTCAAGGAACTGCCCATGGAGTTCGCTGTAGAAGCGCAAAAATTGCTTGGAATCAGTTTGGAAGGCTCTGTCGGTTAAAGTAATGAGCGCAAAAAATAAACATAAATCTGTACATTTTTAAAGAAAATTAATTAAAGGTCTATTCAACGATGTTATCAATCAAAGATTTACACGCTACTGTTGATGGTAAAGAGATACTCAAAGGAATTAATCTGGAAGTGAATCCGGGTGAAATTCATGCCATCATGGGGCCTAATGGTTCGGGAAAAAGCACACTGGCCAGCGTGTTAGCTGGAAGGGATAACTATGAAGTTACTTCGGGGAGTGTTACCTACCGGGACCAGGACCTGCTCGATATGGAACCCGAAATTCGTGCGAGAGAAGGTGTTTTTCTGGCGTTTCAATATCCGGTAGAAATCCCTGGAGTGACAAATGTCTATTTGTTAAAGGCTGCTATCAATGCGGTCCTGAAACATCGCGGTGAAGAGGAGCTTGATGCGATGAGCTTTTTGAAACTCATTAAGCAAAAAGCGGCACTGGTTGAAATGAAACAGGAATTCCTTTACCGATCGGTAAATGGAGGCTTTTCTGGGGGGGAGAAAAAAAGAAATGAAATTCTGCAAATGGCATTGCTGGAGCCCCATCTGAGTATTCTTGATGAAACCGATTCCGGTTTGGACATTGATGCCTTAAAAATTGTAGCCCACGGGGTCAATGCGTTGAGGAACGACCAAAGATCCATGATACTGGTGACCCACTATCAGCGTTTACTTGACTATATTGTTCCTGATTACGTGCATGTGTTAGCGGGAGGGGTGATCATCCGATCCGGCGATAAGTCCCTTGCTCTGGAGCTTGAGGAGAAAGGATATGGGTGGATTGAATCACAGGCGGATGCTGCGTGACCGGTATGACTGAGATAACAGAATACTATGCCCGGCAATACCACAGACTTGCTGAGAACTTGCCCGGGCAGGGCACTGAATGGATAAAGGCTTATCGCCATAGCCGTTTGTCCCGTTTCAAAACGACAGGCTTTCCAACAACCCGGGAAGAAGACTGGCGCTATACCTCAGTTCGCCCGATTACGAGCAGGGAGTTCTCTGCAATTGATGCTTCTCAGCCAGTAGAACCGGATCTGTGGAATTCCGATCAGCATCTAATTGAAGGACTGGACAGCTATCGACTGGTTTTCGTGGATGGCGTACTACGCACTGGTCTCAGTGACATTTCTCCAGAAGACGGAGTTCGGGTAGATTCCATGGCGAACGTGCTGAATGAGCGACCCGATTCAATTCAGCATCATTTTGATCTTGAGCAAACGGAAGAATCCCATGGCTTTACTGAATTGAATCGAGCGTTTTCAAAGGACGGTGTTGTTGTTGAGCTTGGGTCGAATGTTGCTCTTGAAAAGCCCATTGAGCTATTGTTTCTGAGTGCCGGTGGGGAATCGCTAGCCCAGCCGCGTAATCTCATCATCGCCCGGGAGGGATGCAAAGGGCAGATCATGGAACGATATTTATCCGTTAGAGAGGGTGCTTCATTGACCAATAGCCTGAGCGAGGTAGTGCTCGAACACGGAGCGGAGGTTGACTATTACCTTATCCAGGGGCAGTCGAGCGAAGCTTGCCAGGTGAGTGGTATTTGGGCGACCCAGGCCAGTGAAAGTCGATTCAGTTGCCGAACGATTACATTAGGAGGGGCGCTAGTTAGGAATGAGCTGAAGTCCAGAATGTTGGGCGTTGGCGCCCATTGCGACATGTTTGGTCTCTACAGCCTTAGTGGAAAGCAACATGTCGATAATCACACAACCATGGTGCATGGTGCACCGGGCTGTACCAGTAATGAATTATATAAAGGGGTTTTAAACCAACGGTCTCGAGGAGTGTTTCATGGACGCATTAAGGTAGAGCGCGACGCACAAAAAACAGATGCACAGCAAAGCAACAATACTTTGCTACTATCACGGAATGCTGAGATTGACACAAAACCGCAGCTGGAAATTTATGCCGATGATGTGAAATGCTCCCATGGTGCGACAGTAGGACAAATTGATGATGTTTCCCTATTCTATTTGAGAACCAGGGGGATCAGTGAATCGGACGCGAGATCGCTTTTAACGTTTGCGTTTGTAAATGATGTTCTAAATGAAATCGAGATAGAACCGCTTAAGACATTGTTGGAATCAATGTTATCCAATCAGCTAATTGACGATCAGTAAACGGCGGAGGACCTTATGAAGAGAGTAAATTTTAATCCGGATCCGAATGCTGCAAAATCCAGTTTAATGGAACAATTTCATAAAGGAAATTCACCCGAGGACAACGAAGCGCTAAATGAAGCACTGGCCGGGATAGGTGCGGATGCAGACGATGACTCAAATCCGCCTTCTGAGACTGACTTGAGGGATCGCGTGATAGCGGCCCTAAAAACAATTTATGACCCGGAAATTCCAGTAAATATTTATGATCTTGGATTGATCTATCGTGTGGAAATCAAAGGCAGTTTCGCCGAGGTGGATATGACGTTGACTACGCCAGGTTGCCCCGTGGCACATTCGTTCCCCGGTCTGGTTGAGCGATCAGTCACATTGGTGCCGGGTATCGACGGCGCTGCCGTTGAATTGGTCTGGGAACCAGCGTGGACGCAGAATAATATTAGTGAAGCGGCGCGTTTGGAGTTGGGGTTGATATGAGCGACTGGATGAATGTGGTTCTGAAAAGTGATTTGCAGCCGGGGAATCACATGGTTGTCGAAGTCGAAGACGCGATGATTGTGATCTTTAACCTGGATGGGGGATTTTACGCCATCGAAGATATTTGTACCCATGACGGCAGTGAGATCTCGAGCGGATGTGTGGTTGATGGTTGTATTGAGTGTCCAAGACACGGTGCCCGGTTTGATATTAAAACCGGGGCGGTGATGTCCCCTCCCGCTTATGAGCCAATTGATACTTTCCCCGTTCAGGTTATCGATGGAATGGTTCAGGTTCGAGATCATCGATGGGATTAGATCGATGGGATTAGTATGACCTACTCAAAGACTTGTTGAGGCCAAATGAGTTAAACTATCGGGTTTGATAACCTAATCCTGCCAAGACACTGAATGGACAAACTAATAGCTACTGGTGGTGGTCCACTCAAGGGCAAAATCCGTATTTCTGGCGCTAAAAATGCAGCGTTGCCGCTGATGATCTCCTCTTTATTGACGGAAGAACCTTTGGTCATTAGCAATATTCCCCACTTACATGACATTACCACCACTATGGAGTTGCTAGGGCAGCTCGGGGTCAAATTACAGGTAGATGAAAAACTAACCGTTGAAGCCGATGCTTCCGAGGTCAATAGTGTGGTCGCTCCCTATGAGTTAGTTAAGACAATGCGAGCGTCGATTCTGGTACTAGGGCCGCTAATTGCACGTTTCGGTAAAGCAGAAGTGTCATTACCTGGTGGCTGTGCGATCGGTTCGCGCCCTGTGAATTTGCATATTAAGGGCCTTGAAGCATTAGGTGCTGAGATAACCATTGATGGTGGGTATATCAAGGCCAGCTCATCGAGGCTGAAAGGTGCCAGAATTTTCATGGACATGATTTCTGTGACTGGAACGGAGAATCTAATGATGGCGGCGACGTTGGCCGATGGGCAGACGATTATTGAAAACGCTGCCAGGGAGCCAGAAGTTATTGATCTGGCGGATTGTCTAAACGCCATGGGAGCCAGAGTATCTGGGGCTGGAACGGATGAAATCATTATCGAGGGTGTGGAGAAGCTCTCCGGAGCTCACCACCGGGTAATACCGGATCGCATTGAAGCAGGTACATTTTTGGTGGCCGCTGCGATATCAGGTGGAGAAATAAAGGTTCAGGATGTCATACCCAGGCAGATTGAATCAGTGCTTGATAAGTTACGGGAAGCCGGAGCCGAAATTGAAGCAGGAGAGGATTGGATATATCTTAAGGCTCCTAAAGAAAGATTGAAGGCTATCAACATTCGCACTGCTCCATATCCTGCATTTCCCACTGACATGCAGGCGCAGTTTGTGTTGCTAAATGCCATCGCTGAGGGTACTTCGACTGTGATAGAAACGGTGTTCGAAAATCGTTTTATGCACGTTCATGAATTGCAGCGCATGGGTGCGAATATAGAGTTAGATGGAAATACCGCGGTAATTAAAGGCGTAGAAGGGTTGCTGGGTGCTCCTGTAATGGCTACCGATTTACGTGCTTCTGCCTGCCTTGTACTCGCAGGTCTTATTGCCAAGGGAGACACACTTATTGATCGTATCTATCACATTGATCGGGGGTACGATTGTATCGAAGAAAAGCTATCCCAGCTCGGTGCAACCATCCGTCGAATTCCTGGACGGTACATTGATCGGATAGGTAGCTGACTGACTGACCGATGCCCTGGTGTTCTTCTGAAACCAGGGAGGTTTCGGAATCTACTCCCCTTCGGTTGTTGTTTTTCATCAATTGCCTTTTATGTTAACTATCCTGAATCAAACCCATCCTTTCTTCCACCAAAACCTGAAGAAGCTGCTTCAAAGAGGGGAGGATAATTCCCACTCTGTTGACGATATCGTTAGAGAGATAATTGCGCAAATAAGGAGGGAGGGAGATAGTGCGCTTTTGTCGCTAACTAGCCGTCTCGATGGAGTGAGTGCCGATACAGTCGAACAGCTCGAAATTCCGCGGCAGGAATTGGAGGACTCATTGTCTTCCATGGACTGTACGTCACGTGATGCACTAGAGGCAGCTACCAGGAGAATCCGCGAATATCATGAGCGGGAAGTATTGCAATCATGGAAGTTCTCCCAAGCGGATGGAACCACACTCGGTCAAAAAATCACACCCCTGGATAGAATGGGGCTTTATGTTCCAGGTGGAAAGGCAGCTTACCCATCTTCCGTTTTGATGACTGCTGTGCCGGCAAAAGTCGCTGGAGTGCAGGAAGTAATCATGACCGTCCCAAGCCCTGGCGGGGAGGTTAGTCAGATGGTGCTTGCTGCTGCTGCATTAGCCGGAGTTGATCGTGTTTTTCGCGTCGGCGGAGCTCAGGCCATCGCGGCGCTGGCCTATGGCACACAAACCATACCGGCGGTGGATAAAATTGTGGGACCAGGAAACACCTATGTCGCGACCGCAAAAAAAATGGTATTCGGAAAAGTAGGCATTGATATGATCGCAGGGCCGTCCGAAGTTGTCGTAATTTGCGATGATTCTGTAGACCCAGATTGGGTCGCTATGGATCTGTTTGCCCAAGCGGAGCATGATGAATTAGCCCAATCCATTGCTATTACGGATTCCGAGGAGATGGCGAATCAGATCAGTCAATCCATTGAGAAACTGCTGCCCACTATGGAGCGGCGGGAAATTATTACTGAATCACTATCTTCCAGGGGAGCGATTGTCATTACAGACTCGTTACGATCAGCCGCTGAGTTATCTAATCGCATTGCTCCGGAACATCTCGAGCTAATGGTCCGTGAGCCTAAAAAGCTCGAACCGTTGATTACCCACGCAGGGGCAATTTTTTTGGGTAAATACAGTGCGGAATCCCTGGGTGATTATTGTGCAGGGCCAAGTCATGTTCTGCCTACATCGGGTACCGCTCGCTTTAGTTCTCCCCTTGGAGTTTATGATTACCAGAAGCGTAGCAGTGTGATAGAAATTAGTGCAGGAGGCGCCAGGAATATTGGGGGAATTGCCTCCATTCTGGCAAGATCTGAGGGCCTCACAGCCCATGCCCGATCTGCAGAATATAGAAGGGACAATTTGACTGAATCTCCGGAGCAATTATCTGATCCATGAATACATCTCGCCCGGCTGTCGGGAAATATCCAGTTGAGAATGACACCGTATTGGAGCAGACCATTGCGCGGTGGGTACCCGAAAGTATTCGGACATTGAAAGCCTATCATGTCCCACCAGCAGATGGTTTGCTCAAGCTGGATGCCATGGAAAGCCCTTATGAGCTGACTGATGACATGCAGCAGAAATGGCTGAATGAGTTGGGAAAAGTATCCGTAAATCGGTATCCTGACCCATCATGCAGGGTGCTCAAGGAATCGATGAAAAAGGTGTTTTCTATCCCGGAGTCCGCCGGTGTGATGTTAGGCAATGGTTCCGATGAGCTTATCCAGATAATTGTTATGCTGGTTGCTGCCCCAGGTCGAAAAATTCTTGCTCCAGTACCAACGTTTTCCATGTACGAAATTATTTCGGCTGCCATGGGATGTGACTTTATTGGTGTTCCACTTAAGCCCGATTTTTCGTTGGATACAGAAAAAATGCTATCGGAAATTCGGGCACATCAACCTGCGTGTGTATTTTTATCTTACCCCAACAACCCGACCGGTAATTGCTTCGATGAGGCGATGATAGACGAAGTGATCAAAAGTGCACCCGGGTTGGTGGTCCTGGATGAAGCCTATTTTGCTTTTTGTCAACGCAGTTTTATGGATAAGCTCGATTTCTATCCGAATCTGGTTATTCTTCGGACAATGTCAAAAAGTGGGTTGGCAGGACTTCGCCTGGGGATGCTCATGGCGCGCCCAATGTGGGTTGAACAGCTAGAGAAGTTAAGGTTGCCATATAATATAAACATATTGACCCAGACCAGTGCCTTATTCTATCTTGATAATTACAGGTTACTACAGTCCCAATCCGAACAAATATTGCAGGAGAGAGTGTGGCTTGAGTCTAAACTCAGGGAGTTGACTGGCTTGTTAGTGTTCAAAAGTAATGCGAATTTTATATTGGTGAAGGTGAATGACTCCTCGCAATTTGTTTTTGATCAGTTGATGCTGGAAGGAGTATTGATCAGAAATTTGCACCAAAGTGGGACGTTATTGGAAAATTGCCTCAGAATAACTGTTAGTACAAGGGAGCAAAATTTAGTATTTTTGGATGCCTTCCGACGAGTATTGGCTGCGGTTTGATGCCTTATCCTGATCTTCTGTATTGACTCTATCGTATCCAGCTTTCATCGTCTCAAAACTCCCGGGAAGCAGGGGAATTGAATTTAGGACTACTCCATCTTGGTCAGTTCAATGTCGGTTCGTACGGGTATTTACTCATCACGCTCCAGATGCATCAGAATGGGACATGGGAACTTTTAAAATTATCGAACCAATTCCCCTTTGATTGTCATCAGACTCTCGGGTCTATGGGGGACAATGGTGCTCGTCCTAAAATCATATCCGCTGCTTTTTCGGCCATAGCGATCACCGTTGCATTCAGATTGCCAGTAATTTGCGTTGGCATGGCGGACGCATCGCAATCCCTTAAATTATCGATACCGCGTACTTTGAGTTCTGCATCGAGCACAGCTCCGGCATCGTTTTCATTACCCATGCGGGCAGTGGAAGAAACATGATGACAGGTGTAAGCAGTCGCCCTTATGGCATCAGCAATCTCGGCATTGGTACGAACACCTCGCCATGCTCCCAATTCGCCCGTGGTATATTGTGCGATCGGCTGCTGTGACATCACTTCTCGCATCGCCTTCACACCTTCAATCATTGTACCCAAATCGTATGGATCAGAGAAATGGTTGGGATTGATGATTGGATGGGTCAGAGGGTTATTGCTTGCCAGACGTAACGTTCCTTTTGAACGTGGTCTTTCCAGGCTAACATCAAGCTGAATTCCTGGCATCGCGACCTTGCGGCCTCGCACCAGAAGTTTCTTTCCCCATCGCTGAAGCAGCGGTATTTTTTCATTTTCTCCTTCTGTCAGGTTCTCGTCGACAGTCATCGGTGTCATAAAAACCTGGAATTCGGGGAATTCAGGATCTCGCAGTGCATGGAACAAGACTGTTGAAAAAAACGCACCACCGCCGGGGCCACCGCCATTAAGTAGCCAACGAGCCATTAGCAGAGCCGCTTTGTCAATACGTTGATGGCGAGCGTGACTGAGATCAAGGCGATCTGATCCATATTGTATACAGGCACCGATGTGATCGAGGAAATTAGCACCGACACCAGTGAGGTCGGCTCGTATTTCAATATTATGTTTTAATAAATCATCAGCAGGACCAATCCCTGATAACATTAGTATGTGCGGTGTGCCGAATACACCGCCGCAAATAATGACCTCCTGATTCGCACGAATAAACTCACCGGTAGTAGTTTCCAATCCAATCGCACGTTGACCCTCAAAACGAATGCGATGAACGTGTTTATTGGTTACGACATGTAGATTTTTCGGTGTAGATCCTAAATAGGCGATTGCCGTAGACTGTCTCACGCCTTTGTAAACTGTACTATCAGAACGCGCGACGCCGGTTCTTTCTGGTCCATTCAAATCATCTAGCCTTCGATGACCAGTTGCCACGGCAGCGTCGACGAAAGCTTGCTCCAATACGCCAAAATTAGCTGCAGGTTGTGTTTTCAATGGCCCTTCCTTTCCGTGCCAGGGACCTTGTCGGTCTCTTGAGTGTTCTGCACGCAAAAAATAAGGCATCAGCTCCGTGAAACCCCATCCCGATAGCCCCATTTCTTTCCAGCTATCATAATCCTTCGGTACCCCTCTCATATACATCATACCGTTCATAATTGAGGTGCCACCAAGTCCTTTGCCTCTTGGAAAATAGATGCGGCGGCTATTTATCGCTGGTTGGGGTACCGACTCGTACCCCCAATCAAGCGCTGGGTTACCGAATAAAAAACCATTTCCCGCGGGCATTTTAATGAACAAGTTACGCCCGCGACCACCTGCCTCCACCAGGCAGACCTTTATGTTTGGGTTTTCTGCCAATCGCGCTGCCAACACGCATCCAGCCGACCCACCCCCCCGCTATAACGTAGTCATAAACAGATTGGCGTTTCATTATAATGATAGCATTTGATTACATACATACCGATTGCTGACCAGCTCCAATGTTAAGCTGTCTATCGCGGTCAGCTGTTCCTCGGTAAGATGTACATCGTCAGCCGCTGCATTGTTCACGACCTGTTCGGCGCGCTTCGCCCCCGCGATAACGGAACCAACAGCCGGTCTCGATAACAGCCATTGAATAGCAAGATATCCCGGCGTTGAACTGCATTCATCGGCAATGGCTCTTAGGTTATCCACCACATCCATACTCCGTTCATACAATCCTTTATCAAACACTCCACTGTCATGTCGCCAATCATCATCATCCATCGTAAAATCCCGTGTGTAACGCCCCCCTAACATGCCATAAGCCAGCGACCCCCATGGAATAAAGCTAACACTTTTCGCTCGCACCATGGCAAGATATCAATCTCTATTTCTCGTTGCAGAAGGTTGTAACATGACTGCAGTGCATCTATTGGTCCCACGGTTGCTGCCGCCTGTAAAGTGGATAAATCGAAATTCGATACTCCGGCTGCACGAATCAGACCCTCCCGTTTAAAGTCCATCAATGCACCAAACGCCTCTTCAACGGGAGTTTTCCCATCATAACTATGGATATAATACAAATCCACATGATCAACATCCAGGCGTTTGAGTGAACGTTCCAGCGCGGCGCGAAGATAGGCGGGATCATTGTTAGTTCCACTACCATGTTCACCAAATAGCATCCCGCCTTTGGTAGCGATCACAACTTCATCTCGACGCCCTTTGATTGCCTTGGCGATCAACTCCTCTGATCGACCGGAACCATAAAGATCAGCGGTATCGACATGAGTAATACCCATATCCAGCGCCCGCTGCACTAACCTAATCCCTTCCGCTTCATCCACATTCACATACATGTTATGTCCACCAACATAGTTGGTGCCAAGTCCGATTGTGGAAATATCAATGCCAGATTGACCAAGCTTGCGAGAGTTCATATTACGATAAAAGGTTAGAGTTTTATTAACATACTATTGGCCAGGATTTATCAGATTAATGATGGCTTCCTCAGCCTGAAAGTTGGATCAATCTGTTGGATTAATCTACGTAACGATACATAAACCACCACGGGAGTTCCGATCCATACCCATGAGTCCGCTTCAATGATTTCCTGGGAGCAGGATTCCAGGCCATGCAGAAGTCCAATAACTTTAATTCACAATTGGAGCTTAAAAGTCATATAGAACTCAAAATAGAAAAGATAACATCCTCAATAATCCAAATCAACAGCCTGAATTTGCTATCCAAATTTGCGACACTCTATCTGGTGAGACTGCAGGTTTACATCATTATAAAACGAGAACAGAAGACGCGAAGAAAACGACGAAATCATTCACCAGCCTTTAAAGCTAAAGTAGCACTGGTCGCCCTCAAAGGTGATAGAACGCTGGTCCAGTTAGCCTTTGGATACAATGTCCATTCTTCGATAATCCGATATTATATGACACAAAAATTGTTAGGCATGAGGTAAAAGGCAATGTGAAAAAATAGTTGTAAGGCTACTTTCTTTGTATAGAATTATCGTTTAGATAACATACTTTATCCCTATAATAATCAGGCTCTGGAACGGTAAGGCGTTCTCGTACAGCCGATCCTGTTATCGCTCATATATCTCTGCAAGGTTGCACTAAAACATTAATGCTTTAACGTTTGCTGTTATCACACTTGCTGTTTTAGTGCCTCTCTCGCCCATTTCCGCAGCTGGCGGGTTCCCTCCCTTCTGCCAACTGATCCATTTAGACTGTCGCACTCTTGCCAGGATTTGTGCTGGAAAACGCGTTCTACCATAAGCGCTTGGCCCGGATACAGGTTGCCAGCATTTTGCCCAGGGGGCCGTAGTTGTAGATCAATCTCACCCAAACGAATTAAGGATGCGGGCAGATTATCTGGATTGCTCCTTCCGTGTGCAAAGGTATGCAAGTCGTTGAGCTCCTGCCTGGTTAGCGTTTCCACTTTTCCCATCATCGAATAAACCAATGCAATGATCGGAGCAGGGATGGCATTTAGTGTACGAGGGAGTTGATAGGGAAGATTTCTTAACAATTGTTCAGCAGCATTCTCTAGTATAACTTTGCTGGTAGCGGACAGTGGCTTAAGAAACAGGCAGGAATGGGTTCCGGTGTGGCTGCTGCGGCTTAATCCAATTCGACTGATTCGAAACCCTGTTTGATTCCAAAAGCGCATCAACTTTTCCTCCAGGCCAAAACTGGTCCCAATCAAATCAACCTGGCTTTCCAATATGTCCGTTACTTTTTTCACTAATAGAGTACCAATACCACTGCCCTGTAATTCTGGTCTTACGACAATACGAACGATTCGGGCTGTTTTAAGACCGCCAGCCTCTTTCAATCCCATCTGCGCTAACAGAGATTCCGTTAGAAGATGACCTTTGGGGCGTGTTTTTCCAAGCCAGACTTCCTTTGAAAGCTCCTCGCTTAGCCCTCCCTCCAAAGAAACCAAGGCAATTGCGATGGTGTGCGTCTTTGTGATTAATCTAAAGGCGAGTAAGTTGGGCGCATCCAGTAAATGGCGTAAATCCGAAGTTCGGGTTCGGTAGTGAGCAATGGTTAATAGACCAAAGACCTCTCGCAACAACGGTTCATTGTTCGTAAGAACAGTGGGGTCGAGTTTTTCAAATTCTAAATCTTTTGTGATGTCAGGAACCCGGTCAACTTTGGGGGCCACACGGCTGTCTAGTACCAACAGTCGAGACATGAGACCCTCCAGGGGGTCTTCTGGTGCCCACCGAATGGGTTGTTCCATGCGATATCGTTTCCAGCCTCGGGTGTGCTCATCCATAATCTTTTGGAATTTCAGGACGAAGCTCTGTCCGGTGCCTTCGTAGCCGTGGACGGTGCTGGCAAAGGCGATGCGCGAATATTGCCGAAGTAATTGGTCCAGCAAGGAGAGCGGGATGCAGGCGGCTTCATCGACGATTAATAGATCACAGGATGGCTGGTCTATTAGCAGTTTATCGACAGCAAAAAACTCTATTCTTTTACCAACTGATGGAAAAACGGATTCGGCATGCTTAAATACAGTGCTTACAGACTGTCTGTTATGGCTGGTGATCAAAATTCGTTTTAATCCTTCGCGGATGAGTTGCCCTGATGCTAGCCCCAGAGCTGCTGATTTCCCCCGGCCACGATCAGATAGTAATACCGCGGGCCGATGGCGCTGTCCTTTTACTACTTTCTTTATTCCCTCGATTGCTAACTCCTGATCGATATAGACAGGTTGTGAATCCGGACTGCTCTCTGGAAGTCTCCGTGGCATGATTGCAATATTCGAAATGGGAGAACCCTGTTCCAGCAACAGACAACGGGGGTCGCTCCGGATCACGTTGATCACATACTGAATATAGAAATTGTTTTTAGCCGGTACATATCCGTGAGGTGAAAATCGCGAGCCGTAGTGACCCGCTTCCAGCTTTGGCCAATCAGCTAATTTGGGAGTCAGTATAATCAGCAATCCACCAGGGAGGACGGTGCCCGAAATTACACCAAGGGCATCAGGACAAAATTGATCGTGGGAATCGTAGACCACAGATTCAAATTCTCGCCCAAGAGCCGACTGGCTGTTCGTGATATTGAGGGACTGGATTACAGGGGAGGGGCTTTCTCCCAGATAGATAACTTCCCTGGAATTGTAAGGTGTTATCAGCTCATGGGAGACTTCAAGGCACCAATCGTGGTGACCTGAGACTATAATGCAGTGGCGATGTCGATAAAGGGCACCTTGCTCCTGAAGTTTTTCGCCGAGTTCTGATATTTCTGACACGCTTTACGGCATATGATTCGTTTCGACTTCTTTGGGTGCAACGAGGTGTTGATATTTAAGTAGCAGCTGTGCCTCGGTTTCTACGTGATCGGGATCGACGGGTATGCAATCGACTGGACAAACCTCTACGCATTGACTTGTCTCAAAATGACCAATGCACTCCGTGCAAAGTTTCCAGTCGATTTCGTATATCAATTCGCCCTGATAAATCGCGTCGTTCGGGCACTCTGGTTCGCAAACGTCGCAATTAATGCATTCGTCAGTAATAAACAGAGCCATGGGAGAACCTAAAAAGGGAGTAACGAATCCAGGTGAAGAATCTAGGCGAATTTGTCTTTTAGTGCAGTAAAGACTGTGGGGTCGACGAACTGCTCTACATTTCCCTGATACTTCGCAATTTCTTTAACCAGTGATGCGGACACGAACGTATGATTTTCAGAGGGAGTGAGGAACACCGTTTCGATGTTGCAGTTGAGTCGTCGGTTCATGGATGCCAGTTGAAATTCATATTCAAAATCTGACACCGCTCTTAAACCCCTAAGAATAACATTGGACCCTGAGTTTTCTGCAAAATCTATTAATAGCCCGGAAAAACCCACAACCTCAACACGATCACTATTAGATAAAACTGATTTAGCAAGTTCAATGCGCTCGTCCAGTGAAAACAGCGGGGACTTGTCTGGGTTATCAGCGACCGCAAGAATCACTCGATCAAACATCTTTATAGCTCGTTTCACAAGGTCGCTATGACCGTTCGTAATTGGATCGAATGTTCCAGGGTATACCGCAGTTGTTGTCATGTTCTAACCAATGTTGAATGTACCATACCGCATTTCTTCTCTCGAAAAACTGTCCAGCCTATGGGTAGCGAAGAAGCCAGAGGCATTTTTGCAGACTCAATATAAATGTAGGCTCCAGAGTTTAACAGGTCCCGGTCATGCAAGGTTTTGCAAATTTGGATTATATTATCACTATTGTATGGAGGGTCGACAAAAACAATATCAAACTGTGCTTCGGATTTTTCGATGTAAGTAATAGCATCAGATTTTATGATTTCAATCTGGTGGCCGGCTAGCGCCTGGGCATTGTTTGTCAGCGCCTTAATTACGGGAACAGCATTATCTACCATCACTATCTGTTTAGCGCCCCGGGACGCTGCTTCAAACCCAAGTGCACCACTACCTGCGAACAGGTCCAGGCAAGTGCTACCCCTGATTTCTTCCCGGAGCCAATTGAATAGGGTTTCTCTAATAATCCCTGGAGTGGGTCTAAGATCCTTGATTGCTGGGAACCTGAGTATCCGGCTTTTCCATTGCCCGCTAATGATTCTAATTTTTCCGTCTTTTGTCATGTGATACCTGATTTCTGGGGGGAGAGTCGGGCCTGGCAATCGCTCAGTAAACAGGAGCGGATTATAATCGATATTCCTTCGTGCTCTGCTATGTGCGAGGGTCAATATATGTGTTGAGCAGCCTGATCATGGATGTGCTGTTATTGGTCTCCTGGGTAACAAACGAATCGGTTTTTGATATAAAACATCGAAGAAAAGAATGATTAATTTTGATCAAGTCCGGACATTTTGAGGTAGGATACGAGAATTTATCCGACGCTAAAAATGAAGTTCTTTCGATCTAAAAAAGACCACCAAAACGATGAAACACCAACCCAGGAGGAGCTGGCTGGTCTAAATGGGCTATCGGATACCGAAAGCGACCAAATCCCTGAAAGCCTGGAAGAAGCCTCAACGGAAAATGGAGGATTATTTAGTAGGCTGTCGAAAACCCGAAAAGCGTTTTCCGAGGGATTGTTCGGTTTTTTAAGGAGCGCTCCTGCCATTGATAATGATTTCTTTGAGGAATTGGAAGATCAATTGGTGTTGGCGGACCTGGGAGCGGATACCAGCCAGGAGATTGTGATTCGACTAAGAGATGACGTTCGAAAGTATAGTATAAAAGATTCCGGGGAACTAATTGATAGACTGAGGGCTTCGCTTATTGACATTCTGTCGTTTCCAGAGCCCGCTGAGTTCAAGAAAGAACGAGGGCTTCCTTATGTCATATTAATGGTAGGTGTTAATGGGGTGGGTAAGACAACAACATTAGCTAAAATCTCAAAACACTATCAGGATCAAGGTAGCACGGTATTAATGGCTGCCTGTGATACGTTTCGCGCAGCAGCAATCGAACAGTTACAAAGCTGGGGAGATAAACTGGATATCGCCGTTATTTCCCAGTCCCACGGGTCTGATGCCGCTGCTGTTGCATTCGATGCCTATAGTGCTGCATGTGCCCGAGGCGTGGATGTATTGGTAATCGATACGGCAGGTCGCCAGCATACCCACGGTGATCTGATGGAACAATTGCGAAAAATCAATCGGGTGCTGGAAAAAACTGGAGCTCAAATTCCCCATGAGACGCTATTGACGGTTGATGCAGGTAATGGGCAAAACATCCACTCCCAGGTTGAGAATTTTTCAAAGACAGTGGATGTGAATGGACTGTGTGTTACTAAACTGGATGGAACTGCCAAAGGTGGTGTAGTTGTTTCGGTGGTACAAAAGTTTGGTATTCCGGTTCGATATTTGGGTGTTGGGGAGAAAGTAACCGATCTAAAGTCGTTTTCCGCAGAAGAGTTTGTCGATGCCATGCTTCCTGACCTCTCTTCAAAAGATGAATAACACGCTTTATTTGGCATATCGTGATCCGATTTAACCAGGTATACAAACGATACCCCAACGGGTTTGACGCTCTTAAAAACATTTCTTTGTTTATTCCACAAGGGTCCATTACCTTTTTGACTGGGCATTCAGGTGCAGGAAAAAGTACCTTGTTGAGGCTGATGTCGTTAGCTGAGGTATCAACAAGGGGACAGGTCATGGTTAACGACTTAGATCTCGCCAAATTGCGTGGTAACAAAATTGCCAGGCATCGAAGGAGTGTAGGTTTTGTTTTCCAGGACCACAAGCTGTTACCTGATAGAACGGTACAGGACAATGTTGCATTACCCCTGATTGTTGCCGGTGTAAGCGATCGTGAGTGCAAAAGCAGGGCTCGTGCTGCGTTGGATAAAGTTGCTTTGCTGGATAAAGCCAATCGATATCCAGTTTCACTTTCGAGTGGGGAACAGCAACGCGTTGGTATTGCCCGGGCTGTGGTCGGGCGCCCCGAGATCCTGTTAGCCGATGAACCCACGGGAAATCTTGATCCGGAGCTGGCGAACGAAATCATGAAGTTATTCTTTATGTTCAATCAACTTGATGTCACTGTGCTAATCGCTACCCATGATACCCGCCATTTGGCGGACGATAGAGCAGGGGTAGTTGAATTATCCGATGGTCAAATTATTAGCAGTCGTCACCCATGAAGGTTTATTTTTTTCGACACTTGCAGGTGTTGTTTGACACGCTGGGGAGGATGATTAGAAGCCCTTTGCCAACATTTATGGCAGTCATGGTGCTCTCTATCGCGATCACCTTGCCACTTCTCCTGTTCAAAATAGCTGAAAGTATGGATAGTGTTAGCAATCAGTGGCAAGGAACGCCTCAAATATCACTTTTCCTGACATTCAGTGGCGTCGATATCGATAGTCAATCTCAATCCTTCGGTAGGGAACTTTTGGGTTTTGAAAGTATCTCGGATATTGAATATATCTCCCCTTTGGAAGCGCTTGTTGATTTTAAACGTACGTCCGGGTTTGGTTCCATTTTGGATGGTTTGCCAGAAAACCCTCTGCCTCCTTTGCTCATCGTATTTCCAGATGAGTCGTTGACCGAGGGCGCTCTGGACGCCCTGGTAAATCAGCTGTCAGAAAGACCAGAGGTTGACACCATTAGTTATGATCGGGATTGGATCCAGCGATTCTCGGGACTAATAAAGGTTTTCAAACAGATGCTCTATGTGCTGGCAATATTGATGGGATTGGGAATCGTATTAATAATCAGCAATACGGCCCATTTGGAAATACTGAGCCGAAGAGACGAGATTGAAATAGTAGATCAAATAGGAGGAACCCGAACATTTATTCGCCGACCATTTTTGTACTTTGGTATGTTACAAGGTGTTCTTGGTGCTTTGTTTGCCCTTGTATTGACTAATATTTCACTATTGGTTATCGGTCACTCCGTTAACGCATTAGCCGTACTCTATGATACTAATTTTACTATCCCGTGGGTGGGGTTGACATCAACGGTTGGTGTGGTTGCGGCTGCGGGGGGGTTGGGTTGGCTAGCAGCCAGAGTGACTATCGGAAGTTATCTAAAGCGACTAGGGATTAACGCGCGCGAAAGGTGATTCTGCCTTTGGATAGATCGTAAGGAGTAATCTGCACAGTTACTGTATCACCGCGAAGTATGCGGATATAGTGTTTCCGCATTTTGCCCGAAATATGTGCAATAATTTCATGCCCATTCTCAAGTTTTACTTTGAATTGAGTGTTTGGTAAGGCGTCCACAATGGTACCTTCCATCTCTATGCTTTCTTCTTTTGCCATTGACTATCGTTATTTTGAACAGGCTCGGAGTTTAAAGAAGAATTGCCTCCAGAGCAAACCGGAATAGGCTAAAATACCAACTTATTCTCCTCTACTGAAATAAATTTTTGCTGATTTTATTTTTGATTTTCTCTAAATAATCGGCGAATCCCGTTATCTGTTTCCTCTGACAATATTTCTCCATGAAAGACGAACAAGCCTTTTTGCAATCACTGTTCAAAAAATCAGCCCTGGCATTGCAAAGTGGTGACTATCGGTCGGCAAAAAAAGGATTCGAAAAGACTGCCAGAAAGGTAAAGAACAATGCTCTGGTTTGGTACAACCTGGGTTTATGCAATCAATACCTGAATGATCATCGTGGTGGGATCCAGGCTTACAGGAAGGCTTTGGGGATAAATCCTAAAATGAACGATGCGATCGTTAATCTTGCTATTTCCTATGACTTGATTGGTGAAAGCAATACTGCTTTTGATCTGGTTTCCAAATTACTACTGACTGATAAAGAGAATATCAGAGCGAACAATCTTCTGGGTTCCCTATTGGCATCACGGGGTGACCATCAACAGGCTAGAGATTTGCTTCTCAACTCACACAATCTCAACCCTCGTGATTCGGAAGTTAGATTTAACTTAGCGAATGTCGAGCTTGAATTGGGCAATTTTGAGGAAGCCCGTAGATTGCTCGCACCATTATTGCTTGAGTCACCTCAAGAGAGTAAGTATTCGGAGCTGGCTCAGATACTGATTCACACAAGAGAATTCGATGCGGGTGTTTTGGTGATTTCGAAAATAAAGCAGCAGCAAGGAGAAACCGACTCGGTATTATGGTTGGATTTGTCTCTTCGGGAAACCAGTCGCTCACATTTCCACGTTATTGAGTTATGCAATACCTTACTCGAACGGGATTCTGGAAATCCCCGGTTATGGAATTCTCTCGGCAATGCCTATTTCCAGTTAGATGGTATTTCGAAAGCCAGTGAAGCTTATCAAAAGGCCATTGAACTCGACCCTGGCAACCCGGAATTTCTAAATAATAGGGGGCTGGCATATTCTTCTTTGGGGGATAAAGAAAATGCAGAAAGATACTATCGAATGTCTATAGAGGCTAATCCTGGATATGCGGAAACCTATCGAAATCTGGTGGCAATGAAGCGATTCGAATCAATGGAAGATCAAGATGCGAAAACACTAATCAGACTCTGGGAGCATAAGGAGGAGGATCCGTTGGTGACTAAGACGTTAGCGTTCGCCCTGGGGAAAATTTACGATGATTGCGGCGAATATGAAAAGAGTTTTGAAACCTACGAGATTGGTAACGATCTACAATTTGCTGAATCCAGAACAAACTTGGAAGCTTATCTTGCACACATCGATCGTATTCCGGAAGTTTTGAATAATAGGGCATCTGAGGTAAGTCAATATGATAATCCTGCTTTTCCTATCTTTGTCCTGGGCATGCCTCGTAGTGGAACTACTCTGGTAGAGCAAATTCTTTCGCGTCATCCTATGGTTACCGGTTGTGGGGAGTTACCCTGTATTGAGAGAGCGATTACCCGACTTGAAAAAAACTCAACGCCGGCAAGAGTCTATCCGGATGACTTTTTGCATATTGGCGAACCGGAATTCACTAATGAAACCTCCGTCTATCACGAGTGGGTAGGGCGGTTACACAACATCGAAACCAGCTACTTCGTTGACAAGATGCCTTTTAACTTTGTCCATGTTTGGTTAATAAAGGCAATGTTTCCCGAGTCTCCGATTATCAACTGTCAACGACACCCATTGGATGTCATCATATCCAATTATTTTCAGCTATATGGCTCAGATGTTGGCTTTGTTTATAACCTGGAAGTGCTGGCTAACTACTACATTCGATATTCTGAAGTAATGAAAAAGTGGAATCAGGTTTTCCATGGAGAGATCTATAACGTTAGTTACGAAGAATTGGTCACTGACCATGAAAATCAGGCAAAACAACTAGTGGAAGGCGTTGGATTGCCTTGGGATGACAAGTGTCTGGATAGTAAGAAAGCCGCCACAGCGGTTAGGACCGCGAGTATTTGGCAGGTTCGACAAGGTATTTACACTCGCTCAAAAGAGCGTTGGAGAAACTACGAAACACAGCTGCGACCAGCTGCTGAGATTTTGAAAGAAGCGGGTATTCTTGATGATGAATATGGATACCTCAGGCCTTGATCCGGGAAAAATCGGTGTTCGACCTGACGAATGGAATCGCCTGATTTGTATATTCTGATCCAGAGCCTGATCCAGAGACCTTAGTGGAATGGTTGATTGGACCTGTTCAGATGTAATCAGCACTCTTTAAGCATTCAAGTAAGAGTTCGATGCGGGTAAAAAAAGGAATACACTGAGAATAAAACGAGAACAAAAAAACGGGGCTGAAGCCCCGTTTTTTACTACTAGGTAAAAACTTAACCTAGTAGTCGTAACGCAGACCAATCAGGTGACGGGTCAGTTCTGAACCAGCGCTCAGCTCATCAACGTGTGCACCTTCATAGTAGATTTTCGCGCCGCCGCCCATGTTGTGGTATACACCAAAAGTGGTTTGAGACGCATCTTCTGCATTGCCCAGATCAGCTTGACCAAGACCAAGTTGAAGAGTAGTGCTTCCGAAAGTACCACCTAACCAAAGTTGGGTTTGTGATTTCTCAGCAGCTGAACCTACTTGTGATTTCAGGTGACCTAACATGCCGTAGAAATTTCCAGCATTCAGTCTGGCAGAAATACCGGAACGATCCGTGTCAACACCGTCTTGACCTTCTTCGCTGTCGATAGCAGCAGCAACAGTCAGGTTGTCGGTAGCAGAAACACTAACACCGATTCCGTATCCGTCGCCACGAAGGCCTTCAGCTACGTCTGCGCCTTCACCTGATTCATTCAAACGAAGATCAGCTTCCAGGTATACAGGTCCAAAGCTGTTAGAGTATTTAACAGTGTTAGAAGATCTGTAAGCACCGCCAGCAGCAGTGAACAGGTAGTTGCCCAGAGAGTAAGCTGGATCCATGTTGGTTCCAACAGTGTCAAAGAAAGAGCTCCACTGGTTACCAACGGTGATGCTTCCGAAGCCACCAGAAATACCAACAGTACCAACACGAAGGTCGGCGATGTTGTTCTGCTTTTTATCAGTTACGGTAACAAATTCGTATTTGCCAGAAACGGTCATGCCATTGCCCAGATCAGAGCTGGCTTTGATGCCGAAACGTGAACCAACACTTGAGATATCAGTGGTGTTAGATGAACCATTGTCGCTCATTTCAAGCGCGTTGTTGATACGACCATATACAGTGACATCAGCAGAAACTGCTGGTGCTGCTACTACTGTAGCTACTGCTATCGCAATTAGTTTTTTATTCATTATGAGATTTACCTCTCTTACAGTGTAATTACATTCCAAAAGATTTAGGGCAACCATTTCCAGAAATATCAGCTATTCTCAGCAAAATCGCATTGCAGATCGGCTAACTATAAAAGGAACAGATTACCTTGCAGCGAGGGCAACTATATCAATTAATTTGGCGAATGCAATACGCTACCCCCCTTTTTTTGCATAAATATTAATTTTTTTTAATGTTTTGTTAATATTTCGGTAATGTTGGCCATTTTGGTGATGTGGGACCGGGTTATTCGATGTGGATCATCGATTCTCCCCCCAGGCTTTACCTGGATAATGAGCTATACCCGCACATAGATCCGTACAATTTATGTTACTGGTTGCTTCTTTAAATATGAATGTCAAATCTGTTTTGTCGCCACTAGGTTTTCAATGAGGGATAAGCGGCTGGAACTAGCCTGGTTAGGATGGAAACCAACCAGATTAGAACCAGATTAGAACCAGATTAGTATGGATGGTTCTCATTCGGGCATATATGACTTTCTTGAGCCTATAGGCTTTCTATAGCGGATACTCATCCGTTTGTCTGGATCGAATTTGTTCTGTTTGATGCTCTGTACGGTATTTCTGTACGGTATTAGTGTTTCACAGGTATTTATTTTGGCTGTTTGCTCACTGTATTGTGATATCCTTTGCCGTAATTTACATTCGCGTTTAACTTTATCCCTATGTCTAGTTATCATTTATCTGTAGCGAATTTCTTCGTTTTGATCGTTCTGGCTTTCTCTCTGGTTGGATGCAGTACTTCTGGCAAGCAAACGGCTTCCCAGGAAAGCGCCACACAATATAATAAGAAGCTTGGTGTTGATAAGTCCACACGTATAAAAAAGTATATTGAAGAGAGGCAGAGATCTACCTCGTTAGCTCTTCCCCCTGATTTACTGGAGTCTTCAAACGATGTGATCGTGGAAGGTTACAACAATAATAAAGAGCTAAGTGAAAATCGTGTTTTGCCTGAAGTTGTTGGAGCAAGAATTGTCTCGAATGGAAATAGTCAGTGGTTGGAAATTGATGCTCCTGCTGAAGAGGTATGGCAACGTCTCGCCGATTACTGGGCTGGAGAACAGATCAGCCTTACTACCTTCAAACCCGCAGCTGGTTTGATGGAAACAGACTGGATCGAGGATTCACATGGCGCAAGGGGGACGAAAGAATTTGCAAAAGCACTTTTCAATCGCATAGTAGGGCAGGGTACGTCTCATGATAAGTATGGAATGCGTCTTGAAAGGGTTGCTGCGAGTAAGACGAATGTATATGTTTCCCACAGAGCAACAGTAAAAAAGGAGCAAAGTGGCCAATCACCTAAAAAGTTAGCTAACTTTGAGTGGGTTCAGATAGCAGATAATCCGGAGAAAGTTGCTGAACTGTTGCAGCTAGTTGTTCTTCTTTTCGATTCTTCCAGTTTAAACGCAGCCTAGAAAAGAAACTTCACACCTTTAATAAACCAAACACTTTTTGCCATGGTGGAAACCACCCGCCTCGATAATGCCCGGGTGTTGATATATAGCCATGATACATTTGGCTTGGGTCACCTTAGAAGATGTCGAGCCATCGCACATGAGCTGGTTGGCCGATACAAAGGGATATCCGTCCTTATCCTTTCTGGATCTCCAGTGATTGGGAGTTTTGAATTTCGGGCTAGAGTGGACTTTGTGCGAATTCCGGGTGTCATCAAATTAAAGGATGGTCGATATACGTCGTTAGGATTGCATATTAATCTGGATCAGACGATGGCTATAAGGGAGGCGATCATTCTGAAAACTGCAGAAGTTTTTGACCCAGATCTCTTTATCGTTGATAAAGAGCCGCTTGGACTTAAGGGCGAAGTTCGCGAAACACTCAGGATGTTGCGTGGAAAAGGGATTAAGACGGTGTTGGGTGAAAGGGATATCATTGATGAAAGTCGTTCCCTTCAAAGAGAGTGGGGAATGAAAGCTGCATTACCTGCATTAAAGGACTTGTATGATGAGATTTGGGTTTATGGCCTGGAATCCTTTTATGAACCATTCAAGGGGCTTGGACTTGAACCCGATATTTATAGTAAGACTTTTTTTACTGGCTACCTAAAGCGATCATCCATTGATGATGTGGTGAAACTCGATATTGAGGAGCCATATATTCTCGTAACCCCAGGTGGTGGTAAAGATGGCGAGGAGATGGTGGAACTGGTATTTGAGGCTTACCAAAATTCCAGAGAGTTAACCACCGCCGTGGTTTTTATACTGGGTCCATTTATGAGTGAGGACAAACGCGATTATTTCAAATCACTGTCCGAGTCACTTGAGCTATTCACTGTGCTGGATTATCACAATCGAATGGAGCTATTGATTGAAAATGCTCAAGGGCTGGTTACTATGGGAGGTTATAATACTTTTTGTGAGATTCTGAGTTTTAATAAGCCCACTATTATCATACCTCGCTACGAACCACGTACAGAGCAATTGATTCGAGCAAGACGAGCTGCGGAGCTTTCTCTTGTGACGATGTTGGAACCAGAGAACTTTAACTACCAGAGCCTGATTCCGTTAATCAGGAATTTGTGCAGCCAGCCTAACCCTCATGATAACCTTTTGCCTGGGATGCTTGATGGGATGAACCAGGTGTGTGATCGGGTTGTGGCCCTGCTGACTTCAAATGCTGGGGATAGTCACGACGACCAGTGACCGATATCTGATAAGGTCAAATACGGTTTTAGGCTTCGCTGTTAGGTGTCAGGGCTACATGTCAGAGTGGTTTTTCCAAAGACTCATTACGCGGATTCAATTTAGGGTGGGTAACTTAAGGTGGGCAACGAATTTTCAGACCTGGATACCCCCGTTGTTCTTAGAGTCGCTATCTACGTTCAGCACCTACTCGGGACTGGGCATCTTGTTCGAATGATGGCATTGGCCAGCGCGTTGACAAAGAGAAACCACCATGTTGTTTTGCTTTCCGGAGGTGAAATAAAGCAGGGCGAGTACCCGGGTTACGAACAGGTTCAACTCCCTATCGCTAAAACTGCACCAGGAAATTTTAAGCAGCTTTTGAACGGACAGGGTTGCCCGGTTGATGAGCGCTGGAAAAAAAACAGAGCCAAACAACTTCTGGCTTTGGTTATGGACTTCGTGCCTCAGGTACTAATTGTTGAAACGTTTCCTTTTGGACGTCGACAAATGAGATTTGAGTTACTGCCTCTTTTGGATGCCGTTAAGGCAATGGATAAACCACCCCTGGTGATATCTTCTATTCGAGATATTTTGCAAGCCCGGGCTCCAAAGAGAAATCAGGAATCAGTGGACCTGTTGAGATCCTATTTCGATGGAGTTCTGGTGCACAGTGATCCGAAATTAGTACCCCTGTCGGCTTCATTTCCTTTGTCTGATCGTATTGAACCCCTAGTGCACTATAGTGGTTATATTGCCCAGTCAAATCAGGTTTTAAAACAGCAGGAAGGAGTTAGTACCGGGCGGGATGGTTTTGGGGAGGTGATTGTGTCAGCAGGTGGTGGTGCTGTGGGGCTGAAATTGCTGTTAACTGCCATAGAGGCAAAGCCTTTTTGTTCCTTGAAAAATGCGCGCTGGCGGATTCTGATTGGGAAAAATCTTCACCGTCGAGATGCTGATTTGCTTCGAACGTTTGCCAGGGATGACATTATCGTGGAGAAAAATCGCTCAGATTTCCAATTGCTCCTGGGTCGATGCGAGCTGTCCATTTCCCAGGCTGGATACAATTCCTGTCTTGATATTATTCATGCAGGAGTCAGATCCGTAATGGTTCCTTTTTCATCGGATGGAGAAACTGAACAGTTACAAAGAGCAAAGCTTTTCAGTGAGAAAGGACTGTCAGTGTTGGTAGAGGAGCCAGAGTTAACAATTCGTACCCTGTGTGATGCAATCAATGAGGCCATGATGAAGTCAGTTCCTACAGATTTTGAAGTCAAGTCGAATGGGGCGCAACAAAGCGCCAGATTCATTGAAGAGCTCAGTCGAAAGTGTCGTTAAAATGAAAGAAGAAACAGTATCACGCCTATATGAGGAACTGGATGAATGGAACTTTCTCGGGGAGGAGGCGATTTTTTGGTGGAGAGATGACGACGCTCAGTCCTATACCCTGGAATTGCAAAAATTACTGGATTTATCAAACAAATTCTCGGTGCCTGTATCTCTGGCGGTGATCCCCCAGGGCCTGGATGTTTCGCTGGGGGCTGATATCGATCCATATCCTCTCGTTACTGTGTTACAACACGGATTCTCACACCAGAATTATGCAGAACCCGACCAAAAAAAGCAGGAATTGGGTTCTCATCGGGGGGCGGTAGCTGTTCTGGATGAATTATGTCGGGGCATGTCCATACTGAATGACGAGTTTGGAGAAGCCTTTTGTGCAATTTTAGTGCCACCCTGGAACCGAATTGAGCATTCATTGGTAAGTAGTTTGCCCGAAATCGGTTATAAGGGAATATCGACCTTCAAGCCCAGAAAATCGATGGAAGCCGAACAGGATCTTTGGGCGGTAAACACCCATGCGGATATTATAAATTGGAAGTCTGGTAGAGCGTTTATTGGTGAGTCGTCGGTGATTGAACAATTGACTGCCCACCTTAAAGGCAAGCGTCTGGGGGTTTATGATGCAGCAGAACCCACTGGTTTGTTAACTCATCATCTGGTACATGATGGGGAGGCGTGGAATTTTTTAAGTGGCCTTTTAACGGTAATGGACGAACATCCAGCGGTAAAGTGGGTAGATGCCAAAACTGCCTTTCAGGTCCGTTGGAGATAATTTGAGAAATCCGATACCGGGTATCACCTACAGGTATTTCATGATTTCTTTTTGCAGGGTTTTTGCTCCGATCTCAAGAGAGTGTTCGGTGTGATATTTATCAATGGATTTTGCGGACATGCGGGAGATTCTGGAGGGTTGGCTTAACGTATCATCAATCTCCCGGGCCAGTTTTGAAGCATCAATGTCATTGATTAAAATGCCCGTTTGTTGATGATCAACAATTTGGCTAATGCCACCCGAACGTCCAGCAATAACGGGTAGGCCGGCGGCGAGAGATTCCAGAACCGACATACCAAAAGCCTCATTGATCGCAGGCCATAGGAAGATGTCACTGGCATTAAGGCATTCTTCGATGTATTCCTTTGACTGGATGCCCAGAAAGTGCACATTGGAATTATCTCCAAAAGCAAATTTCACTTCGCTCTGTGCTGGTCCGTTACCTACAATTAGCAGTTGCCAGTCTTTTCTTTCCACTAATTTTATGGACTCAGCCAACATTAAATAGGATTTCAATTTGCTGTCTTTACGCATCATTGCCACAGTACAAAGCCAGTAGTGGTTTTCATTTATATTTCTTTTCGAGGCAATACGTTGGCGTATTTCCTGTTTGTTGTGTTTTGTGATCGAGATGTTGAGAAAGGGTTTAAGATTCACCAAGCCCGGGTTGGGCTGAATCAGTCTGGTGAGGTATTCGAGATCATTTGGGTTGAGACTAAACACAGCCTGAGCCTGGTTCAATGCGGCGATGGATGAGTGATAACCCTTCGACCAATTTCCTTTTGCCTGTTTGGGAGCCACGGATGCCTCCGCAACGAAATAGGGGATTGACAGGGCTTCGGACACCATTGGTCCAATCCAGTCCGGGGCTTTATGGTATAGATGGTAGGTGAACCATGCGACAGGCCTTTCTGCATTAGACAGACTGGAATAATATTCGATTAATCTTTTTACTTCCTTTTGGCCGTCGCGCTCAATTCGCTCTTGCACCCCGGTGTCTCCCTGTCCCTCCCAGCTCCTTAGTTCACTCGCCAGTTCCACCTCGAATTTTGCGTATTGCAGAGCTTCAACGAGTAGTCGGGCGATGTACCGATCACCGGATGGCACCCCGTGGTTAGGCGATTTCATCGGTGCATAAAAAGCTATTTTCACTGATTCAAAAAATGATGTTTATGACAGGTGATTTTTGTTCTCGCAGTGGTATGCAAGTGCGATGTCCCTGATAATATCACCATAAATTTTTCACAGGTTATTGATATGTCGATTCAGACTCAAAACGAGAAGCGTATTACCATCAATACGTTGAAAAAAATGAAACAGGCGGGGGAGAAATTTGCGGCGTTAACAGCCTATGAATATTGTGGTGCCCATGCTGCTAGTGGTGCGGGAGTCGAAGTTCTATTGGTTGGCGATTCTCTTGGTATGGTAATTCAGGGGCATGATAGTAGTTTGCCAGTAACCATCGAAGATACGGCTTACCATGTTCGCTGTGTCAAGCGGGGAAATCTTGGATCCTTGCTGGTCGCTGATCTGCCGTTCATGAGCTATTACTCTGCATCAAAAAGCCTGGAGAATGCAGCAATCCTGATGCGAGAAGGGGCCCAAATGGTAAAACTCGAAGGAGGCGCCTGGTTAGCTGAATCCACACGACTGTTGAGTGAGAGAGGTATTCCGGTTTGTGCTCATATGGGGTTGACACCTCAGTCGGTTAATCATTTGGGTGGCTATCGGGTTCAGGGAAGAGATCCAGAACAGGGCCAAGCCATTATTAAAGAGGCAAAGGTGCTAGAGGAGGCGGGCGCCAGTGTTATTTTAATTGAATGTGTGCCAGCTAAATTGGGTGAATGGTTAACGGAGAGTTTGGATATTCCGGTTATCGGAATAGGAGCTGGGCCCGGTACGGACGGACAAATACTGGTATGGCATGATTTATTGGGTCTCTATCCGGGCAAGACGGCTAAATTCGTAAAGAACTTCCTTGCGGGGAATACAGAGGGTGTTCACGGTGCGCTAAGGGATTATGTGGCGGCGGTAAAAAATGGCACCTTCCCCTCGGAAGAACACACTTATTCCTGAGATCATTACCTGGGTATGAAACTCGGTATGAAAAGCGAAGACAACTCCATTTGTCATTCACTTTATGCGCTTGCTTTTCTCTGCACTTTAGTTGTTTACGGCATCAGATGTTTTGCCCGGAAAACTCCTGGATTAGCTTAACTCCTGTCCGGAATCATTGTTATTTTTCCTCTGGGAATTTCTGCCTGTTTGTCATAAAGAGGAAGAGAGGCTAGCTTTCCTTCGTGGAGATAGCCATCAGTACACTTGATTTTCACTTCCAGACCCTCAGAATTCCCACTCTCATGCATTAATGCAATACCGATTCCCTGTTTTAGGTAAGGAGAATGAGCCCCGGCGGTTACCATGCCAATGGTTTGATTATCCAATTTAATTCCACCACCGATATGCGGTTCGCCGGTCAAACAGGTTAAGCCGGTTAAGCGTATGCCCCTGGAGGCGTTCAGTAATGCGGTTTTCCCAATAAAGTCTGGTTTGTCCATATCTACAAATTTCTCTAATCCCACTTCGAAAGGATTGGTAAATTGATTGAAATCGGAACCAGCATTGAGGATACCCGCCTCTATACGTCGAATATGCATGGAATCAAGTCCAAATAATCCAATACCAAATTCTGCCCCTTTTTCGGTTAAATGCTGCCACAAAGCGTCTGCATCGTGGTGTGGTTCGGTATAAAACTCCCACCCCAATTCATTCGTGTATCCAGTACGACTGATCACAACCTCCTGACCGCCGAATTTAACTCTGGCAATACCGAAATAACCGAATGGCGCAGGCATTCCTGAATCTGACGCAGCTTCAAGGATCTGCATCGCGGTAGGGCCTTGTACCTGAGAGACATTAATTTTGGGGTCTGATATTTCGACATCCATCCCCATGCTATGGGCGCGGGCCCAACTATAGAAATCTCCATCCGCCTGTACATGCCAAAAGCAATCCTGGGCAAGGCGCAAAAATACGCCATCAGTAATTAGGCCTCCATCTTCATAACAGGCAAGGCCATATCCACATCTACCCACTTTCGCTTTGGTAATATCTTTTGTGAATAGTTTATTAAGCAGTTTCTCCGCATCCGGGCCTTTAAATTGAATGGGCAATTCCCCGGTATGTAAAACGGCTGCTTTTTTCCTTAATAGCCAATATCCTTCCACCGTGTCGATCTTATCGAAACAGCATGCCATGAAACGTCGGTTATATACCGTGTAGTGCGGACCATAGGGGCGCTCGATTTCATGGTATCGATGACGCGACATGTTGAAATCCCAGCCCGAGCCTGGAATAGTAGAAATGAGATCCCGGGTTTTTCCATCGCTGGATTGCATGATTTGTTACCTTTATTGAGCGCTATGGTGAATATAGTGGATTTGAAATGGCGAAGAATATCGCTAAAAGATCACGAATTATTCTGGATTAGGAGATTAACACTGTTAATTTAGTGACTCAAATGACAAAATTAGCTAAATTTCTGAAAATTTTGTCAATATACCAATGAGGCTCGATACCGAATCCCTTAGAACGTTAAAGACCACCATTGACACTGGGAGTCTGACGATAGCTTCTGGAATGTTGTCAATTACACCCTCCGCAGTAAGTTGGAAATTAAAACGTCTGGAACAGCGCCTTGGCCGTAAACTCATACACCGGGATGGGCATAAGATAGAGCCAACAGCAGATGGCAGACAGCTTCTGGGGTATGCTGAAATCATTCTTAAAACCCATGACGAAGCTGTGCAGCAGTTCCGTTTATCCGATCTTGAAGGACGTATTAGGGTAGGGGTGACAGATGACATTGCGGTAGAACAATTGCCGGGTTTTACGCACAGATTCCAACGTCGCCATCCAGGAGTAAGGTTAGAACTAAAGGTTGAGCAGCAGCTCACCTTATTGAATTGGTTGGAGCACCGAAAAATAGATGTAGTCGTATTGCCTCTGGAATTCCCTATGATTGATAAGGGTGATATTCATCTTTGGGAGGATGAGCTGGTCTGGATTAAACATCGGGACATTGAATACTCTCTGGATGATTCAATTCCCCTGGTGACGTTTTCCCCAAATTGCACCTACCGTAATTCGGCCATTGAGATTCTCAACGAGAACGAGATTGATTATTTTATCTGTATGGAGTGTCCCAGCCTACAGGGAGTTCGATCTATCATTTCATCTGGTATGGGGGTGACACTGATTAACCGGGGATTGATGGACAGAGATCATTGCGAATGGCCAGAAGCGGAGGCTTTTAAGATGAAAAAGGACGTTACCTTCATCACCCGCATGACGCCATTGCTACCTCAACGACTTAGGGAAGCAATCGTTAATGAATTGAATTCAGCGTTATCAAAGAATCCGAATTCCCCCTGAATACTCTCCGAATCTCAAGGTAATCTATAATTTTTCCAGCAAGTGGTGCAATGCTCGATGATTACTGTTCATGTCGAAATCAGATTCTACGATTCGGCTACCGGCAAACCCCTGCTGTCTACGTAGCTCCGGGTTAACAATTAGCTGGATGATTCCATCTCTTAATGATTCATGATCCTTCGATTTTACGAGTAAGCCATTGATAGTGTGTTTAACGAGTTCGGGTACCCCTGAAATAGCAGTTGAAATAACCGGTAAGCCCTGACTCTGGGCTTCCACCAAAACATTGGGTAGTCCGTCCCGGTCACCATGCTCATCGATTTGACAGTTAAGAATAAAGATGTCGGATGATTGATAGTGCTGTAGTACCGTGTGCTGGGACTGCGGTCCGAGCCATTCAATTCTTGATGCAATTTGTAATGCGTTTGCCTGGGTTTGTAGGCTCTTTAACAATGGTCCGCCACCGATGTGAATGAATTTCCAATTTAGGTGAAGAGGAACATCAGCAAGCGCTGAAAGTAAGTCTGTGTAACCTTTTTTGGCTACCGCTCTGCCGACGCTCAATAGAATAACGGGCTGATTGGCGTCCCCGCCATTACGCGTGCTAAATTCAATTTGATCACTTGGGAACCGGTCCAGATCCAGTCCATGATAATTAAGTTTGACTTTGTCCTGACGCTGGCTGATTCTCTGCAAATACTCCACATTAGCCTGAGTGCAAGTGGTAAGCCATTTGCATTTATCAATTTTCTCTTCCAATTCCCACTCAGGGCTAGTCCAAATGTCTTTGGCATGAGCCGAGCAGGCCCAGGGGAGCTGTCGGATTTCACATGCGTATTGGGTTACGGATGCCGGGGTATGGAGAAAATGAACGTAGACGCGTGTTATGTGGGTTGGAAGCTCTGCGGCCAATACCATTGCCTGTCCTAGCCGTCGGATTCGGTTGGCAGTTCTATCTCTTTTGAAGTCCCTCCACCACTGGCTCACTACACCCGATTTCAGAATATCCGCGCGCCTCTTCCAGAAAGATTTAATCACCCTAAGGGGTTGCTGGTACAGATATTCTGGCAGATACACTAGATTCGCATCAATTTCGTCATGAATCGGATGAGTCTTGTCATCGGTTGGCTTTCGAAGGGAATACAGGGTAATGTCAAAACCATGTTTCTCTAGCGAGCGAATTTCCTGGGCAATAAAGGTTTCGGATAATCTGGGATACCCTTTGAGAACAATAGCTAATGATGTGCGCATATGGATCTTCAAACTCAAAGGAGAAAGTTGCAGTGGCTGTCGAGGAAAAACGGATAGAAACCGGAAATAGCCAGTTAAAAACTCTTCCTGGCAAGAACGATTCCGTGTCTATTTATAGGGATCTGCAGCGTCCCTTAAACCGTCCCCAAAGAAGTTAAATGCCAGAATAATTACGATGACGGGTAAGACGGGTAAAATTAACCAGGGATAAAGTGCCACGACGTTAATATTCTGCGCCTCATTAAGTAACACACCCCAACTGGTGATAGGCGGCCTTAATCCTAACCCTAAAAATGATAATGCCGTTTCCCCCAATATCATTCCCGGTATTGACAGTGTGGCGGATGCAATAATATGACTGGAAAAACCAGGCAGGAGATGTCTGGAAATAATTCGACCCGGTTTCGCTCCCATCAATTTTGCCGCTGTGCAATAGTCCTCTTCTCTTAAAGCAAGCAGCTTGGACCGAACTGCCCGGGCTAGTCCGGTCCAATCCAGCAGAGCGAGAATAATCGTAATGCCGAAGAAAACCAGAATGGGACTCCAGGTCACTGGTAAGATGGCGGACAGTGCCATCCAAAGTGGAAGTTCCGGGAAAGAGCGAATGATTTCTATGGTTCTTTGAACAGAAGAATCTATCCAGCCCCCGTAGTAACCCGCCAGGCCGCCAAGCAATAGACCTAAAAAGAGACTGACGATAATACCGCCAAGACCGATTAGCAGAGAGATTCTGGCACCATAGATGATCCTGGAGAATACGTCTCTGCCCAATCTGTCGGTGCCAAAAACAAAAAACGTGGCGTTCTCGTCGGGGCAGAAGAAATGAAAGTCGGCCTCAAACAACCCCCAAAATTGATATTCATCACCACTGCAGAAAAATCGCAAGGGATGAACTTTCTGAAAATTCTCAGTGTACTCTCTTTTTAGATTCTCCATATTTAGCTGGTAGTCATATCCATAGACGAATGGTCCGACAAAAGTCCCATCATGAAAAAAATGAACCTGTTGAGGAGGGGCATAAATATATTCGGTATGACGAGTATGCAGGTTGTAGGGAGAAATCAGTTCTGACACTAATGTTGAGGCATACATTATCAATAAAATAGCCCCGGAAAATACCGCCAGTTTGTGCCGTTTCAGTTTCCACCACATCAATTGACGACGAGACGCAAAAAAATATTTCTCCTGTTCCGCAGTCAGTCTCTCTGCTGAATGGGGATCAAATTTAGCAGTGGAAATATAATGTCTGGTGTGAGAAGTGTCGGGTTGGTTGGTGCTCATGCTACTTCCTCCCCATAAAGCCTGATTCTTGGATCGAGCCAGGCGAGCAGAAGATCCGAAATGAGCATTCCGACCACAGTCAGAATTGCGAGAAATAACAGGAAGGTACCCGCGAGATACATGTCCTGGCTCTGTAGTGCATTTAGCAACATTGGCCCGGTGGTGGGTAAGGAAAGCACAATGGCAGTTATCTCAGCTCCGGAAATGACACTGGGTAGCAAACTGCCAATATCAGCGATAAAAAAATTCAAAGACATACGAAGAGGGTATTTCATCAATAGCTTCGAAGGTGCTAATCCTTTCGCTTTTCCGGTAAGAACGTATTGTTTTTCCAACTCATCGAGAAGATTTGCCCTTAATCGCCTGATCATGCCTGCGGTGCCCGAGGTTCCGATGACAACAACGGGTATCCATAAATGTTCTAAAACAGATTTGAATTTCCCCCAGCTCCAGGGTTGGTCCATGTACTGCGAGTCCATCAATCCACCGATAGAGGTTCCAAACCAGACATTCGCGAAATACAGCATCACCAGAGCGAGAAGAAAATTGGGAATAGCTAAGCCAAGAAATCCCAGAAAAGTGAGTCCATAGTCTCCCCAACTATATTGATGAGTAGCGGAATAAATACCAATTGGGAATGCGATGGCCCAGGTAAAGATAATAGTGATCATTGAAACGATAATGGTGAGCCAGATCCGATCG
Organism: Gammaproteobacteria bacterium; assembly: GCA_011088265.1. Classification (GTDB taxonomy): domain Bacteria; phylum Pseudomonadota; class Gammaproteobacteria; order Arenicellales; family Poriferihabitantaceae; genus WLWV01. Next base: position 19,102 of record JAALKB010000002.1, on the reverse strand, counting down.
CCCATCACTTCTCGCACAGGTAGATCGTATTCAAAGGAATATCCAAAATCTCCAACAAAAAACCCCGTGGCCCAGTGGTAGTATTGAACAAGGAATGGCTGATCCAGACCATATTGTTGCCTCAGGAATTTGATTTTGTCAGGGTCCACGGATTCTCCCTGACTCTCAAGTTCGGCAATGTGAGTTTCGAGGTAATCTCCAGGAGGCAGTTGTATGATGACAAAGATGATAAAGCTGATCGCCAACAAAGTTGGGATCATCGTCAACAAACGCCTAAAAACGTAATGAAACATGGATCTGATCTATTCCTGGTTCTCAAACCAGAATGTGTCTGGCTTGTATACGCCGAAGTAAGCAGTGGGCTCCCACCCATAGCTTGCTGTTTCAGGCACGTTTCTCAACTGATTATTAACCACAATGGGTTGCGGGACGCCGCATACCAACCCAATACTGAAGACCTGTTGAGCATGAATATCTAGCATATCATGCCAAATTTTTGTTCTTTCATCGGCGCCGTTCGATCTACTCCAGCGATCATAGAGTGTGACCAGTTGTTCTGCCTGAGGTATGTCCGGAGCCTCGCCGACGCCCCCATTACTTTCCGCATACTGACCCCATTTAGGCCATTGAAGCTGATTTTGGCGAGTGGGGGCAAAAGATTCAGGGCTCATGTCGGCAGTGGGCGTGCCATTATCGATACCATTGAACATCGCCATCATGGCCTCTCCTGAAAATACCCGGTCGCGAAAAACTTCCCGTTGTGACGGTTTGGTGTGTAACTTGATGCCTACTTTGCCCCAGCTTTCACCCACGAGCTCCAGAATGTCGGTTTCTTCCGTACTTTCTCCAGCAGTCTGTAGAATAATTTCTATCGGTTCCCCATTCTCCATTAATCGTATGCCTCGATCATCTCGCTCGGTCAACCCAAGTCCATCGAGCATTTCATTCGCCTGATCTATATCATAGTGCGACCATGCCGTCTGGTATTCCGGTTTGAAAAGTGGACAATGGGGCAGAACAGTATTGTTTGATTCGAGCGCAAGGCCGAAATAGATGACCTGGTTTATTTCCCGTCTATTAATACTGATTGACAGTGCCCGGCGAAAGTCAGTGTTTCTTACCAGTTTTCGCCAAACTGGATCATTGCTGTTCAGATTTGGGTAGATCGCAAGCTGCGCACCGGTTCCGTTATTCCATAACCTTACGGAAAAATCATTGCGCTCCTCTCCACTCTTTAAAAAGGTGTAGTTGTCTAACCGAATATATCGACCCTGAAGGTCTGATTCGCCAGCTCCTGTTTTTGCCGCAACCAGGCTTTTGCTAGTGATTTGAATGATAACTTCATCGATGTAAGGAAGTTGTCGACCGCTCTCGTCAATACGATGGTAATAAGGGTTGCGAGTGAAAACGAATCTCTCTGATGGGGGACGAGTGGTATTCGTCCAGGGCTGTAAGACCGGGAGTTTGGGGTTGTCATTTTTGTAAGGATGATTATGGCGGTGATGTAGCCCTGCCCAGTTTCTTACCCCTGTGCTTTGGATGAGCTCATCAAGGGTTTTCCTGTCAGCATATTTGGCATGAAACTGTTTGGAATAATGTTTCGGGGCATACAGGAAGAGAGGTCTGGGGCCTGCTATGGCTGGCAGGAAAAATGGATTGGGCCTTTTCCAGCTATACCGAACTGTCGTTTCGTCTGGAAATTCAACTACAGGTGGCTCATTGTCAACCAATAGCACCTTTGGAATGCCAAAAGGATAGAGCTCGTCGTTATTAAGCACGTCCTGCCAAAAATACCTGAAATCCTCACTTGTAAAGGGCGCACCGTCAGACCATTTGTGTCCCTGACGTAAATGAAATGTAAAAATGCGTCCTTCGCTAACATCAAAGCTTTTTAGAATATCCGCTTTGAAATTCAGGTCGTGATCGTATCCAACCAGTCGGGCATATCCATAAACCATCATCATTCGAATGTCTTTTGTGCGTCCCATTAACATCCTTAGTTGGCCACCATGAACACCTTCGAGTTTGTCAGTCTCTGCTAGTTTTACAACCTCAGGTTCCAAAGGCAATCGTTGTTCAATGGCAGGAGGAACTGCTTTGTTCAGTCGTTGAAAATTCTCGCTATCAAAGTATTGTGTGTCTATATAGGTTTGTGATGTTTGAGCGTCAACGTTTTGACTATTCGCCAAGACCACTGATGCAATCAGCAGGAAGCACAAAACAAAAACCCCTGGTACTGTCATCGGACTTAATATTCGGGTAATCAATTCAAATCCCTCGATCTAACGAAATGATTGTCCTCTACTTCTATCAAAGAATATCTTCCCTGGGGTGTTTCCTGATATTGTGCGGGCCAGGAAAGATCCACACCAGGTTCGCTGATGAGATTGAAATCAAGTGGGCTATTGAGGTCGGGAACAGGAATGGCGGATAACAGGGATTGCGTATAAGGATGAATCGGATTTTTGAATAGAGTCGCACGATCAGCAACTTCAACGAATTTGCCTTTGAACATCACCGCGATTCGGTCAGCAATATAGTCCACCACTGCCAGGTTATGGGTAACAAATAGATAGCTCAGTCCCAATTCAGTTTGCAGGTCTTTCATCAGATTCAATACCTGGGCCTGAATTGAAACATCGAGGGCCGAAACCGGTTCATCACAAATCAGTAGTTCGGGTTGTAAGGCTAACGCCCGAGCGATGCCAATACGCTGTCTTTGGCCACCGGAAAAACTATGGGGATAGCGTCGCAGATATCTTGGATCCAGTCCCACAAGTCGCATCAGTTCACTGGCAGCTTCAATTTGATAATCCTGGCCACCGAGGTCGTGAATCACCATGGGTTCGCGAATAATGTCAAATATTGTCATGCTAGGGTTTAACGACCCTACCGGATCCTGGAAGATATACTGAACCTTGCATCGGTAGTCAAACAGTGCTTCATTGTTTAATTGTTCAACGTTAACGGAAGAATCCGGGTCGCCAAATATGATATTACCCGAGTCGGGCACCACGGCGCGAGCGATCATCTTGCTAAGTGTCGACTTTCCGCTCCCGCTTTCTCCCACAAGCCCCAGGGATTCTCCCCGATAAAGATCAAAGCTGACATTCTCTACTGCGATGATTCGAGGAGTGTCTGCTTTAAATGACCAGGCCTGACTTCTCGCACCGAAACTTTTGGTTAAATTGCGAACGCTTAAAATGGTGGCGGATTGATTCTCATGACTGAGGACACTTCTGGATTTGAGAAATTCTCCTACTTCAGCCTTAATTTCACGAAGCGGCGTGAGGCGTTCCCCAGGCTTTAGATTAAATCGCGGGACAGCATGGAGCAGTGCCTGGGAAGGATGTTGGGGATCGTCAAAAATATGTTCAACACTGCCTGATTCCATCACCTCCCCGTGATATATCACCACAACGTCATCCGCCACATTGGCAACCACACCGAGGTCGTGAGTTATCATCAGGACCGCCATATTCAGCTCTGTCTGAAGCGAGCGAATTAGCTTAAGAATTTGCGCCTGAATAGTGACATCCAAAGCGGTTGTTGGTTCATCAGCAATCAGCAACGACGGATGGCAAACCAATGCCATGGCAATCATCGCTCGTTGTCGCATTCCGCCAGATAGTTCAAAAGGATAAAGATCCATGGCCCTATCGGGATCTGAAAATCCCACGAGCCCTAGCATATCAACGGTAAGTCCAAGCCCTTCTTTCCTGTCTATTTGTCGGTGGAGAAATAGTGTCTCACTAATCTGGTCTCCAATGGTGTGTAATGGAGAGAGAGAGACCATGGGTTCCTGGAAAATTAATGAAATATTTCCGCCTCGCAGATCGCGCATTGCCGGGCTGTCGGCGTGCAATTCGGTAATGTCAATGCCGGTGAGATTTTTTTGCTCATCATGAAGGATAATGTGTCCGGATGTAATACTGGCATTGGCCGGTAACAGGTTCATGATCGCTTTTGAAATGACGGATTTGCCAGAGCCAGATTCGCCCACTAGTGCAACAGTTTCGCCTCGGCGTAGATCGAATGACACCTGTTTGACAGCATCGACATTCGTGCCGTGTACGTCAAATCTGACGGAAAGATTCTGAATCGAGAGCAAGGGCTGGGACATGGGAAGTTTCAGAATCTCGTTTTGATTGGGAATGTCCGACGAATGCCTCCGAAGAAAGCCAATCCGAAGAACGAAACCAGTGTTGCCTTAATGGAATTAAGGACCTCCTGCATAAGTCTGATTGAGGCAGATTGAAATGGGAAATTATCAGAGTCAAAACGCGAAAATCTTGTAATAGCGGGGGTAATAGTAGGGATATTGCGAAATTTCGCAATACAGGAGCCGACCGTTTCTTGCTCAAGATGGTTATTCACGGCTTTGCAGAAGACTCTTAACTAAAACCATAGTTATAACGCAATTCCTTGTCGCCGTTTACCTGGGCGTGGAATGACACAATGATTCGATCTTCTTTGCCTTGATAGGGGAAAACCATGTGTTTTAAGTGAGAAGGGAAAATCACCAGTTTGCCATCTTCAGGATAGGAATCATAGTCATCGTCCATCAGGTAGTAGTTGCCAAGATCACCATGCCCTCCTGCCCCATATTCCATGTTTGGACCGTAAAAGCGAGTGATGCCATTGGGCATGCCGTTTTCATGAAGGTCATTGGCAGATTTGCTGGCAGATCCTGATTGAACATAATAAACCCCAGACCAGGAGCAGTTGCCATGGATATGTGTTTCGTGAAATCCAAAATCATTGCTAATTTGAAACCACAAGCCGGTAACATCGATATTAATTGATTGGGATTGACCCCAATATGGTCGGTTAAGTTCAGTCGCAATGGCGAAAATGTTGTCCATGATAAACTTGTTTAAGCTGTCCAGAGCATCGTTTTTCAAGCCCTGTGCGAAATTATCAGGACTTGAATAGACACTTCCTGGTTTCCCTGGGTGCTGGCGTTGATATTCCCGGAATAGCTGAATTAATTCAGGATTGATCTGCTGATACTTACCAAACTTGCGAGTTAAAATACTCACCGGCCATAATTGCTGAATGTAGGGATTCTTTGAACTCGCTTTTTTTGACACCATACCTAACCTTTTATTAGAAGACGCATCTTACAGTCAACCGACAATCGCCTTTACTTTTTCCACATCATTTTCCACATCGACCATTTTTTCCTCTTTCTCCAATAAATCACCCAGATAATCTGGTAGAGGGACTTCGAACCCAATCGCATTTTTTACCGCATCGGGGAATTTGGCGGGGTGTGCCGTGCCTACTGCTATTATGGGTGAGGTACTTGTCTCTTCGATATTGGCGGCCGCTACGCCGATCACAGAATGGGGGTCAATGATTTCCCCTGTAGATCGATAAACACGTTGAATTTCCTGATTAATCTGATCGTCATTAAAACGATGGGCGGTGAAATCCAGCCGGGCCTTTTTTAGCGTTGTTGAATCAATATCAAATCGTCCTTTTTGGCTGAACTGTGTCATGCATCGATTTAACTCACCATGATCCCGACCAAACAGCTCAAACAAATAGCGCTCGAAGTTGCTTGATATCTGAATATCCATACTCGGCGTTAATGTTGGGTGGACTCCGGTTTGTTCCATGGAGCCGGTTTCAAAAAAGCGGGTAAGGATATCGTTTCGATTTGAGCCAATGATTAATCTGTCAATGGGTAGTCCTATTTTTTTTGCAATATAAGCAGCGAGAATGTTGCCGAAATTCCCCGTGGGCACAGAGAAGCTAACCGATCGATCCGGTGCTCCCAGGGATAAGGCAGCCCAAAAATAATAGACTACCTGCGCAGCGATCCGTGCCCAGTTAATGGAATTGACAGCAGATAACGAATGTTTTTTTCGAAAATCACTGTCATTGAACATGGCTTTCACCATGCTTTGGCAATCATCAAAAGTACCGGCAACGGCAAGGTTATGGATATTTGCATCGGCAATAGTTGTCATCTGACGTCGCTGCACTTCAGATACTCTTCCCTTTGGGTGCAGCATGAATAGCTCAACCGCACTTAATCCCCGTACTCCTTCGATTGCCGCGGAGCCGGTGTCACCGGAAGTGGCGCCAATAATGGTGCATTTGGCATTATCCTGCTGTAAAAAATGATCGAATAGTTGGCCTAATAACTGTAACGCAAAATCTTTAAATGCCAACGTTGGACCGTGAAACAGCTCCAGGAAAAATAAGTTGCTATCCAATTGTTTCAACGGAGCGATCGCATCATGGTGAAAGTTACCATAAGCTCTGTCAGAGAGCGTCTTCAGGGTAGACTTGTCAACGCAGTCTCCAGTAAACAGATGAATAATCTCTACGGCGAGGGTTGGATAATCCAGGTTTCTGAGTTTTCGAATTTCATCTAACGACAATGAGGGCCACAGTTGGGGTATATAAAGTCCACCGTCCTCGGCTAGTCCGGTCAATGTCGCCTGTTTGAAATTCAGGGTCGGTGCACTACCTCGTGTACTAATGTAATCCACAAAAAGTCTCTGTTGAGCAAAAAGTTGAGCAAAAAATCAATCTTACCATCCTGCAATCCTCAGTAGAACCGTTAAGATACGCTTCACCTTTGGAGACCATTTTCAGGATTGGCTTTTTCCGATCAGCTTTTCGGCCGCTTATCGCTATCACTTTGAATCTATCAATTGCCCATGAAACTTTGACATGCGTCGTCGAAACGTATAAAACCACCGTGGTAAATTGCCTCAATTACTATTTATTTTCTGACATATTGGGCGGATGTTATTCCGTCTTTCCTTACACATCAATCAAGCTGCCACAGTAAATGGGAAAAAAGCGATCCAACGGTTCCAATGTTACTTTACCGAATGAAGATGATATTCACGAAGTAGTTATGCGAGCGCTGAAGGAGGATCTGGGTACAGGGGATCTAACCGCAAACCTGATTGATGTGACTTCTTACTCGGAGGCGAGATTAATCTGCCGTGAATCAGCAGTGCTATGCGGAGTAGCGTGGTTTGAGAGGACATGCGAGATTGTCGATGATAGTCTGATATTGAGTTGGCATCATCAGGATAGTGATTTGCTCGATCCTGAAAGTCTGGTATGTACTCTTTCCGGCAAATCGAGATCTATTTTGACGGCAGAACGAACAGCCATTAACTTCCTTCAAACGCTGTCAGGTACCGCGACCATTACTCGGGACTACGTGCATCAATTAGAAGGAACGAACACCCATGTACTTGATACCCGTAAGACATTACCAGGGATGCGGTTAGCACAAAAATATGCAGTTGCCATTGGAGGAGGCCAGAACCATCGAATTGGATTGTTTGATGGGATACTTATCAAAGAAAATCATATCGCTGCGGCGGGTTCTATCCATGCTGCGGTAACCCGTGCCCGAGAGTATGCCGGAGACGGTTTGTTGCTCGAAGTGGAGGTCGAGTCGATGTCACAGTTAGATGAAGCCATTGAAGCGGGTGTGACTCGTATTATGCTGGATAATTTCGATCTGGAAATGATGAAAGAAGCAGTGGAAGTGAACAATGGTTTTGCTGACCTCGAAGTGTCCGGGAATGTTGAGCTTTCAAAGATGCGTTCAATCGCTGATACCGGTGTGGATTACATTTCAGTTGGGGCTCTGACTAAACATGTGCGAGCAATCGATTTTTCACTCAGGATGACGAATATCTAATACACCTTCGTCGTTTAAAGGGTAAGCCAGTCCAGCATCATCCGAAAGTGAACGGATAAGAGTCTGCATATCCAGGGGAATGGGTTGAGTCCATTCCATGGATTCCAGAGATGCCGGATGCATTAATCTGAGTTGTTGGGCATGAAGCGCTTGCCGATTAAAGGCCCGTATTGTTTTAGCCAGATCATCTGTTGGGCTGTTAGGGAGCCTCACTCTACCGCCATAGGTTAGGTCACCGACCAAAGGATATCCTTTGAAACTCATATGAACTCTAATTTGGTGGGTGCGCCCGGTTTCGAGTTGCGCGAGTATCAAAGAATGACCGCGAAATTTTTTTACCACGCGAACATGGGTAACCGCAGATTTTCCTCCCTGGGTAACTGCCATTTTTATCCTATCCTGGCGATGACGACCAATGGGATTATCTATGGTCTCGCCAGAGACCATTACTCCATTGGTTACAGCCACATATTTTCGGCTCATGGAATGGTCCTGAAGCTGATCAATCAGAATTTGTCGGGCACGTTCAGTCTTTGCAACTACCAGCAGTCCTGTTGTGTCTTTATCAAGTCGATGTACGATTCCCGCTCTAGGCAGCTTTCCCAATTCGGGTTCAAGATGCAGTAGTCCGTTTAAAAGTGTTCTGTCCGGATTGCCAGCTCCTGGGTGAACTACCATTCCCGCGGGTTTGTTAATCACAATAATCTCATCATCCTGATAGACAACCTCAATGGACATGTCCTGGGCGATAAAATCGATAGTTTCGGGTTCAGGGACACGAATATGGAGAACTTCGCCTCCCAGTAATCGTTGCTTTTGTTTGCAGACCTCGTTGTCCACGAGAATTCGACCATCCTTCAGCCATTGCTGGATGGTCGAGCGGGAATAGCCAGTCAGTAATTCACTCAATGACTTATCGAGTCGGACGCCTGACATGGTTAGCGGGACAGTAATAAAAAACTCTGAATCAGAATCCGACATAGTGATGAACTTGTGGCAAAATACCAGCCTTAACGATATATCCAATGCTTGAGCAGGCTCTTGTTCTCAGCAGCGATATGATATTGATTGGGGAGTTTAACTGATGGTCACCACGGTGATAGACCGTGATCGTTGGGAACCTCCTTCCGGGTGAATGATTCTACGACATATTGATAAATACATGCGAAAGATAAATTGGTCAAATTTAAGCTGGGTTGTCGTTCTATTTGCTGCCCTTGTTGTTTCTGGGTGTGCTGGCTCAAAGAAAAAGAAAGAGCTGGCTGAGAATATGACCGCTGAGGAAATGTATGCTGCAGCTCAGGATAGTATGTCACGGAAAAACTGGTTAACCGCTGTCGAGCGTCTGAGAAATCTGGAAGCGAAATATCCTTATGGTAAATATGCCGAGCAGGCCCAACTCGACACCGTATACTCCTATTACAAAAATCGTGAAACCGGGCTAGCTATTTCTGCCGCGGATCGATTTATTCGACTCCATCCTACTCATGAGTCGGTGGATTATGCCTACTATTTAAAGGGACTATCCAGTTATGAAGAGGACAAATCACTGTTCGGTAGATTGAGTGGCCAGGATGATTTAAGTGATCGGGATGCGAGTTTGACGTCTAGAGCGATGAAGGCCTTTGAAGAAGTTTATACGCTTTTTCCCGAAAGTCGTTATGCGCCAGACTCCCGAGCTCGTGCGAAATACCTGCTAAATGCATTGGCGAGGCATGAAATCGCCGTCGCAAATTATTACTATACTCGACAGGCTTATGTTGCGGTGGTCAATCGGGCCAAAGGAATTCTTGAGAATTACTCCACTACCGCATCGGTTGAGCAGGCGTTGGCTTTGCTCATGTTTAGTTATCAAAATATGGGTTTAGCAGATTTATCGGGAGATACGCGCAGGATACTGGAGTTGAATTACCCTCAAAGTACATTTCTCACGGAATCTTCGGAAGATGTTGTGTTCACTAATTGGTACAGCGCGGCTGCAAAGAAAGAGAAAAAAAGCAAAGGGCGAATAGGGGGATGGTTCTCTTCGTTATTTGATCGATTCCGTAATTGATGAGAGTTATAAGTTTAAGAAACCTCTTACAGGAATTGTGAACCGGCTCATATTGAGTAAGAAATAGCCACCCTAATCTGTCCTACTCAGACTCACCCAGAAGTTGCTTCCTATTTTTCAGGTGGCTGTCAAAATGCGTTCGGCTTCCGCATATTTTCCGGCGGTTTTTTCAATGATTTCAACGGGCAATTCCGGTGCAGGAGGTGCTTTATTCCAATCTAGTGTTTCCAGATAGTCCCGGACAAACTGTTTGTCAAAGCTCGGTGGGCTGGAGCCGGGTTTGTATTGGTCCATTGGCCAGAAACGTGATGAATCTGGGGTTAGCACTTCGTCGATTAAATGGAGTTTGCCATGGTTGTCGAGCCCGAATTCAAATTTTGTGTCTGCGATGATGATGCCTCGCTTCTTTGCATATTCGGCGGCAAGGGTGTAGATATTGATGCTGTAATTTCGAACCTGGTCTGCCAGCTCAATTCCTAACAAATCGACCATTTGATCATACCCAATATTTTCGTCGTGGTTCCCCTTTGGGGCCTTGGATGAGGGTGTGAATATCGCTTCTGGTAGCTGGTCGGCCTGCCTCAAGTCATTCGGTAGAGAAATTCCGCAGATGCTGCCACTTTGCTGATAATCATTCCATCCAGATCCAATGATGTAGCCTCGAACGATAGCTTCTATAGGCAGGGGTTTTAGCTTTTTAACAATAATGGCGCGATCGCCTAATTTCTGAATTTGCTTTGGGTTAAGTACCTCTTCGAGCTTTCGATCACTTAGATGATTTGGGATAAGAGATCGTGTTTTTTCGAACCAGAAATTTGCCACCCGGGTAAGCACCCCTCCTTTTCCAGGTATTGGCTGCGGTAAAATAACATCAAACGCGGAGAGTCGGTCGCTGGCTACAATGAGCATGTGTTCATTGTCGAGGTTGTAAATATCCCGAACCTTACCCTGGTGAATGAGCTCCAGTTGGGGTAAGTCGCTTTTAAATATGGATTGGATCATGTGTTTGCAGATAGATGGCCAGGAATGAGATTTAAATAGTCGCCTAATTGTGAGTTCGATCAGTTTGAGCGGTGAGATTTTCTTCACCAATCTGAATGGGTTCGCTGAAATAGGTTTGCTGGCTAAAACGAGCCCCCACTGGCCGATGGCGTTTATCCTGATGTGAATACGGGCGGACATTCCGCCGCTACCAACACGGAGCGAGTCAATTGTTTTTCAATTGGAGCGTGGTACAAAAAGCCGAAAGAACCCAATCCAATCAGTCACTATTTTTCTTTTAATATGGTCTCGATACTATGAGGTTGCCTAAAACCTTTTGGCAAAAACTTCCCACGTTGGGCTCGAATACCTGAGTACTCATCCAGCTCCAATGACCTTAACGTCATATGGCGTTTTCCACTGTGTATCTTCACCTTGTCTGTTTCGCGAAAGATAGTGGCTCCAATAAGCAGCTCCTCTCCAGCGGCGTATTTGGCAGCAGGAATATTAATTAGCTTTATGCCTTTTCCTTTTGATAGACGGGATAACTCAGAAACCGAAAATACCAATAACCTACCGACATTGGTTAGCACGGCTAGTCGGCTATGATCAAAGTCGAAAACCATCGAAGGAATTAGAACCCGGTTCTCTTCCTTGACCTTTAGGCTGGCTCTACCGGCCTTGTTACGGGTGTTAAGTTCTCCAAGTTTAGCGACAAAACCGTATCCGGCATCACTAAAAAGCAAATATTCAGTGTCTTCCTGACCTTTCATTAACCCCACGAAAGTCGCGCCTGGTTTTGGATTGAAATTACTGCTTAATGGTTCACCAAAACTCCTCGCTGAGGGCAGAGTGTGGGGGGATAAACCATAGGTTCTTCCATTTGAATCAATGGTTAATAACAGATCATTGGTTTTGCATTGAATAGAACTATGATATTGATCGCCGGATTTGAAATTCAAATTTTCTGCGTCCACATCATGCCCTTTAGCGGCTCTTATCCATCCTTTGGATGACAGAATAACGGTGATAGGCTCAGTGGGAATTAGCGCATTCTGATCCATTATTTTCGCCGCCTCCCGTTCGACGATTTCCGATCGCCTTTCATCACCAAACTCCTGAGCATCATTGAGCAGTTCATCGCGAACCAGGTTTTTCAATCGGGTTCGCGATTTCAGTAAAGCATCCAGATTTTTCTTTTCCTTCTCCAATTCTGACTGTTCAGCACGAATCTTCATTTCTTCCAATTTAGCTAAATGGCGTAGTTTTAAGTCGAGAATTGCCTCAGCCTGGGTTTCAGATAGATTGAAGCGGGCGATAAGTTCGGGTTTCGGATGGTCTTCGTTTCGAATAATTTGAATAACTTCGTCAATATTCAGAAAAGCAATCAGCAACCCATCCAGGATATGAAGTTTTTCAACAACTTTATCGTGGCGAAACTGTAAACGTTTGGTCACCGTCTCAATTCGGTACTTTAGCCATTCTTCCAATAGGGTTTTCAGATCATAGACCCGGGGTCGGCCGTCAAGTCCGATGATATTGAAATTAACCCGATAGCTCTTTTCCAAATCGGTGGTGGCAAATAGATGATGCATTAGAGCGTTAGAATCTATTCGATTGGATCTGGGTTCAATGACCAGTCGTGTTGGGTGTTCATGATCCGATTCATCGCGTAAATCAGAAACCATTGGCAGTTTTTTGGCCAGCATTTGAGCAGCAATTTGTTCCTGTATCCTGCTACCAGAGACCTGATAGGGGAGAGCCGTCACAATGATGTCATTCCCTTCTCTTGTCCATTTCGCGCGTTGGCGAACAGAGCCATTGCCGGTGCGGTAAATGGCCTTGATATCCGCCGGTGTAGAAATGATTTCAGCATCAGTGGGGAAATCCGGTCCATGTATGTGTTCACAAATCTCATCAAGTCCTGCATTTTTATCCTCTAAGAGCCGTATGCACCCACTGACCACTTCTTTTAGGTTATGGGGCGGAATATCTGTTGCCATTCCTACTGCAATACCAGAACCGCCGTTGAGTAATATATTCGGCAATCTGGCGGGTAGTAGCGTTGGTTCTTCAATAGTGCCATCAAAATTCGGGGCCCAGGAAGTTGTTCCTTGCCCGAGTTCTTGCAGAAACAAATTGGCGTAACGGGTTAGTCGGGACTCGGTATAACGCATGGCCGCGAAGGACTTCGGATCGTCCTGGCTACCCCAGTTGCCTTGCCCGTCTACAAAAGGGTATCGGTAGCTGAAGGGTTGGGCCATTAACACCATCGCTTCGTAACAGGCGCTATCTCCATGGGGATGAAATTTGCCCAGTACATCACCCACTGTACGTGCGGATTTTTTGAATTTCGCCGTGGCATGTAATCCAAGATCAGACATGGCGTAAATAATGCGTCTCTGGACAGGCTTTAGGCCGTCCGCAAGATTCGGTAATGCCCTATCAAGAATGACATACATGGAGTAATTCAGATAGGCTTTCTCCGTGAACTCCGCCATGGGCAGAGACTCCAGCATAGCGGGACTACTTAGAAGATCAGATTGTGCGGATGGTGTGGTTTTTCTCGACATTAATGAGGGGCGAAATATAAAATGAGTCCGAATTATAACGGACTGATTGCGGTATGACTGAATTTAATAAGACAGATTATGTTTGACTCAAATAACGCTGACCCCGCGATAAAGCCATTGCTCATTAATGGGTCTCAACCTTTAAGTTCCGATGAATTGCTTAAATCATTGGACCAGGAGGGGATTCATTGTGATGTGGTGCATCATGAGTCGCTCAGGACAGTTGAGGATGCCAAAGCGATTCGTCCAAAAACGGATTATGGGCATACAAAGAATCTGTTTGTCAGAAACAAAAAAGGCAAAATGTGGTTGCTGACCTTGCACGAAGATCGATCAGTGGATTTGAAGCATACCGCAATGCAACTGGAGGCTGGACGGTTTTCGTTTGCGAGCGAGGAACGGTTGATGAAATATCTGGGAGTGATTCCTGGCGCTGTTAGTGCATTCTCCATTCTTAACGATGTCACGGGACAAGTGAATTTCGTAATAGATAACGTATTAATGTTTCATCCTAAGTGGCATATCCATCCACTGGATAACAGGATGACGGTTACGATAGAACGTAAAGCTTTATTGGACTTTCTGAAGAAAAGAGGCCATGGTTTCGAGCTTTTGCCAGATTGCTGACCTAAGAAAAATTCAGCTAGCCCTATTTTTCCAGCAATCTCGGCATCATTTCCACAAGATTACAGGGACGAGTCCGATAATCAAGTTGATGGACAATGAGTTTGTCCCAAGCTAGTTTGCATGCGCCTGTTGAGCCCGGAAGTACAAAAATATAGGTACCGTTTGCCACTCCTGCCAACGTGCGGGATTGGAGGGTAGAGGTTCCAATATCGTCATAGGACAGTACTCTGAACATTTCACCAAACCCATTAAGTTGTTTATCCAGCAATGGGCTAATCGCCTCCGGCGATCCATCCCTGCCACTGACTCCAGTGCCACCAGTGGTGATGATGGTTTGGATATCAGAGTTGGCAATCCATTTTGAAACAATAGCGCGGATCTGATAGATATCATCGGGAACTACCACTTTGTCAGATAAATGATGCCCGGCATCTGTTAGTCGAGTTACCAACGCATGCCCTGACTTGTCTTGTGCATCAGTGCGTGTATCTGAAGCAGTAAGGACTGCGATGTTTACTGGAATAAACGCCCGTGGATTTTGGTTCGACATATTAGCTCATTGGCAATTAATAACTTAAAGCCATATTAGCTTAAAATAGACCGTTCAAATATTACTTTTTTAAATCACGATTATGCCCATTTCAGTCAAATGTTTTGCTAGTCTTCGGGAGAAACTCGGTATCGACGAAGTGATCGTGCCCTATGAAAGTAAAATGACGGTCCAGGATGTATGGTGTTATATGACAAAACAAACTCCGCCTGAAAACCTGTTGTGTGCTCGTAATCATGAATATGTTGATTTTACAGAAACGATTAATGATGGTGATGAGATTGCTTTTTTCCCTCCAGTAACAGGAGGCTAACGTAGGAATGAAAATTGAAATAAGGCCAGAGCCGTATGATCCCTGGCATGAAATAAGCGCCTATCAGTTGGACGGAGCATTATCGCCGGGCAGTTTTGGGGCTTGTGCAGTATTTGTTGGAACGATGCGGGACTTCAATGATGGGAGTGATGTTTCGTCAATGGTGTTGGAGCACTACGAGGGAATGACACAACGTCAATTATTTGACCTGGCCCAGTTATCATTGACTGAACATGGATTATTAGACGTACTTATTCTTCACCGTGTTGGGAAAATCAGTCCTAATGATCCCATTGTATTGGTAGCTGCCTGGTCAGCCCATCGAGCCGCCGCCTTTGATGCCTGTCGGGAGATGATGGAAATGCTTAAATCCAGGGCAACGTTCTGGAAAAAGGAAGCGAGATCAGATGGTGATCACTGGGTTAGTCAGAATACCCCAGGCGAGCTAACCTAGGAGTTTGTTAGCCTGGTAGTTTATTCATTTCGCTAAACTTCCGTTATCTTCAGGAATTACTGGGTGAGCACGCCACGATGCGCGGCAAACCGCATGTAATCCCTAAGAGCTCCTGCGAGGGCGAGCCAGTGGTTGTGCAAGCGGTTGTTTCAGTAATTGCGCCAGCAATTGTGCCAGTAATCGTGGTCATTTAGGGGTTATCTTCGATTCCAATATCTTGATGATGTGTTATCGATGGTATGTATCGATTGTGGTAGGTACTCTCCGTCACGTAAGACGTAATAGAATCCATCAGAATCCATCAGAATCCATCAGAATCCATCAGGAAAACGTGTCACATTGACTCACGTCTCCGGTTTTTAGGCCTATTGAGAACCACTTTTGACGTTGTTTGGCCGAGCCATGTGTGAAGCTTTCTGGAACAACATAACCTCTTGACCTTTTTTGAATGGTATCGTCACCAATCGCTGCTGCTGCGACCAGTCCTTCTTCAATATCTCCCTCCTCTAGCAGGTTTCGCGCTCGATGAGCATGATTCGCCCAGACACCAGAGAAGCAGTCAGCCTGAAGTTCCATACTCACCTGAATCGCGTTTCCCTCAGTTTGGCTGGATTGGGCCTGAGCCTTACGCACCTGAGCTGAAATTCCTAGCAGTGTCTGTACGTGATGTCCGACTTCGTGGGCAATAACATAGGCCTGAGCGAAATCTCCGGGAGCACCAAATTTGTCTTTAAGCTCCTGATAAAAAGAGAGATCAATGTATAATTTTTGATCCCCCGGACAATAAAATGGGCTCATGGCGGACTGTGCATGGCCACAGGCTGACTGTACACTACCGGAGAAGAGCACCAGCTTCGGTTCTCTGTATACCTGATTGGCTTCAGAGAATATCTCTTTCCACGTGTCTTCAGTGTCTGCGAGCACCACTTTCACGAAGTCGACCAGTTCCGAATTTTGATCTGACACCTGGGTAGCGGGAGCGGAGGCTGACCCACCGAGTTGTCCTCCAATTTGCAGTACTGTTCGCGGGTCGATACCAAACAAAAGTGCAACTACCACCATAACCAGCATACCGATACCCCCACCGGCAACCTTTCGACCGGGTCTCCTTCCTCTTCGGTCTTCGAGATTTTGGCTTCTTCTACCTTTTTGCCAACGCATAAGCTATTTTCTCTTTAAGTCGTATTGTGGTTAGGGCGCCTTGTTCCAAAAGCTGGATAGGCCGACCGCAAACTAAAAACGATTTTATCTTAAACCCTTGGGCCTGGTGTGCATTCAATTGAGGTTTTTCCAAACTACAAGGAATGGCGATGAATCTGGCCTTAAATTAGTCTAGAGCAGAGATTGAACCAATTCATCAAGGTCCTGGGCGGTAATTTTTCCCATTTGGGAGCGAACCAGGTTCCCATTTCTGTCGAATACGACGGTATAGGGGAGGGCACCAGACTGTGTGTTGCCGTGTCTTTTCAGTAACTCAGTGCCATTAGTAACTGCGACCAGTGATGGGTAGTCCATTCCTATTTGATCACTGAAAATACGGGTAGATTCCAGTAAGTCGTGGGCGACTCCAATCACTTGTAGTCCTTTTTCTTTCATTTCCTGCTGATACTCAATTAACATTGGAATCTCTTCTCTACACGGCGGGCACCAGGTCGCCCAATGGTTTACCACTACCACATTGCCGAGCCATTCGTCGCCGTTTCGCAATTGTCGATTAATGTCAGGCAAATTTATTTCCCTAAGGCTCACCGCATCCCCGGAAGATATCTGAGTTTCAACTTTTTGATAACCAAAATACCCCCCAGCAGCCCACCTACTAGGCTAATTGTGATTAAAAATAACGTTCTTTTGTTCATAGCCGGGCAAGAATAGCCAGAAATTCATTGGTATCTTTATAGCCGTAAAAGTGGTGGCGCTTGAGTTCATTTCCCGCACTGTCCAGGAAAAGCACTGCGGGCGGACCGAAAACATTAAATCGTTTTTTCAATGCACTCCGTTCCCGGTCATTGGGGTCTGTGACGTCCACCTGCAAAGCGACAAATTCGTTTTCAAGTATTTTTTGGACCTGGATGTCACTAAAAGTGGTTTTTTCCATTCGCACGCAGTCGGTACACCAATCGGCGTAATAGTCAATAATAACGTGTTTGTTTTCGGAGTTCGCTCTTGTTAATGCAATCTGTAATTCCTGTGAATTGTTCACTCTATCAAACTGGAAATGGTTTTGCTTTGAACCCTGGGTTTTGGATTGACTAATGAGGGACTGAGGCAGGGGGTTGAAAATATCCCTTTGACCCAAGAATGCTCCAATCAGTGCGATGATGCCCCACACCAGGAATATGATACCGATTCCCTTTTCGATCTTCCCCCGGCCAGTTAACGTACCAGAGTCGGATTGGAGGGAACCAAGATAGATGCTCAAAACAACTAAAAAACAACCCCAAAGAAAAAGTGTGGGTACTTCTGGGACGGATTCCAACAAATAGATCGCAACCGCAATGAGCATAATGCCAAATATATTCTTAACCACATCCATCCAAATACCCGCACGAGGGATAAGATAGCCGGCGCCGAAACCCAGAGCTACCAGTGGTACTCCCATACCTAATGCCATTGCGAACATGATTTGGGCACCCAAAACAGGGTCCTGTTGGGAAACAGCTATGGTCAAGGTAGAGATGAGGATTGGTGATACACATGCCCCAACGATAAGTGCTGACATCAACCCCAGAACAAAAACCAATGGAATAGAGCCCCCCATATTTCCGGATGTTTTCTGCAGCCTTGACTGTACTGACGATGGCATCTGTAGATTAAATACACCAAACATCCCCAGGGACATGACCACAAATAATAAGCTTAGGAAGCCGATAGCCCAGATATTTTGAAAATAGGATTGCAGTTGATCGCCTGTTGCGCCTGCTAGCGCACCCATAGCTGCGTAAGTGACGGCTGTGCCGAGAACGTACACCAATGATAGTATTCCGCCCCTTTTTTTGTTCAGAGCCTGGCCCTGCCCAGCAATGACACTTGAGAGGATTGGAATCATTGGTAGTACGCAGGGGGTAAACGAGAGCAGGAGGCCGGCAAATAACGCACTGGCCAAGATGACAAGGAGTGACTGAAAGTCCGTTTTTCCATTGACTGATTCACTAGGGGGGGCTTCGTTTACAGCACTTTGATTGGCGGAAGCATTCTGAACCATTAGAGAATTCAGATCGAAATTTTTACTTACCGGAGAATAACAAATACCGCCCTCTGCACAGCCCTGGTAGCTGACAGTAAGTGGCCGAATAGGCTGCTTGTCGGCATTTATAATGATGGTTGCTACGAAATCGTTTTTGAAAACCGCCACTTCGCCAAAGTACTCATCCTCTTTAATGACGCCTTCAGGCAGAACCAGATTGACGATCTGGGGGTTCTCAGCCTGATGGAAGTCGATTTTGTCCCGGTACAGATAGTACCCCTCTTCAACGATGAATCTGGCGCTAATGACTTTTGTTTCGCTGGCCTCATCGACTGTATCTGAGGCGGAAATTTCCAGTTTAAAAGCATCATCAACGTCGAGAAACTTAGGCTGTTCAAAACCGGCTGCTAATAGATTTCGCAGATCAGTAACGTCGTTGACCTCATTGAAATCCAGTGGTTGGTTTTCTGATGTAACGGCTGAATTTGAGTTGGTTTCTCCAAAGGAGGTTGCGTTAGAAGGCTGAGAGGAGGAGCTGGCAATCAATATGCCGTTATCTTCGGATGAGATTGTTTGAGTCGTAAGTGAATCTTCTGTTTCAGCCACAGCAGACCTGAATACAACTTTGTGTTCCATGGGTGGGTAACAAACTCCAATGGGCTCGTTGCAACCCTGCCCATTTG